>JAJZDN010000019.1 GCA_021805985.1 Planctomycetota bacterium
TGTCTTCCCTGCGTTCCTCTACCACGCGGTCCATGGCCATGGCAGCCCTGCCCACTGCCGCGACACCGGAACCAGCAACGCTGGTACTCTTGGCCTTGGGAGCCTTGGGAATGCTGCTTAAGCCCCGCCGCAAATCGGCAGTCGCTTCTTAAATAGAACGCCGTAGTGATAAGCAGTTGCTATGGGGGACATCGTGTCCCCGTCCCCCGTAACCCGTAACCTGTAACCTCGTCCAACCCGCAGGTTGGTCCGCGGCACTGGATCAACCACCGGATTACCATCCGGTGCTCTCGGGCGCAGTGTGTTGCATCGTATTGCACTGTCGCCGTGGCGAATAGCGTTGCGTTATCGCATCGGAGTGCGTGGCGTCATGGAGCACCGTGGTGATAACCCGGTGGTTGACTCGCGACATGAGATCAACCACCGGATTATCATCCGGTGCTATGGGGGAGAAGCGCATCGTGACGCCTGCCCCTGCCCCCCTCCCTGTCCCCTGTAACCCGTAACCCGTAACCTCCGCCAATCCGGTGCTGCGGAGCGAGTGCTGTTCCAAAACCGATCTCGCGTTAAGATAAGTCATGTTATGTGCAGCGGAGGCGATGCATGGCTTTATTCAGTAATACGGGTTACTGCAACATTTGTATGGAAGACACAACTTTCGTTGCCGAGCACATGTGGCTGCGCGATCACTATTTCTGCCAGCGGTGCCGCACGATCCCGCGGCAACGGGCGCTGGTGGAAGTATTGACCCTTTTTCGCCCGGCGTGGCGAACGCTGATAATGCACGAAAGTTCGCCGTCGATGGGCTTTTTTTTTAAACAATGTCCCGCATACAGCGCCTCGCAGTTTTTTGCAGATGTACCGCCCGGCGAGTATCGTGCCGGTTTTCGCAGTGAAAATCTTGAACACATGACCATCGCGTCCGAGTCGTTTGATGTTTTCATCACACAGGATGTTTTTGAGCATGTGTTTAATCCTGATCTTGCGATGCGCGAAATCATGCGTGTGCTGCGCCCCGGTGGTATTCATATCTTCACTGCCCCGAAACACAAAACGCTGCTTGCCTCGGTGCGGCGCGCCCGTCTGAACAACGGCGTGGTGG
Source organism: Planctomycetota bacterium (assembly GCA_021805985.1). Taxonomy (GTDB): domain Bacteria; phylum Planctomycetota; class Phycisphaerae; order WQYP01; family WQYP01; genus JAMDCX01. The sequence goes on from JAJZDN010000019.1 coordinate 1,103, forward strand.
AACACCTCTTGGAACCTTCCTACCACGGAAACCCAATTGGTGACGGACGCAGCCTGGTAACCTTTGATTACGGCGCGGATTTTGACGACCTCATCCAGCAGTGGTCCGCCTACCGAACCAGCAATTACATTATCCGCAACCGAAATCTGGGAATTGATGGCGAATTTCTTGATGTATTTGTTACGCTTAAAGATGCGGCGAATTATGTCCCCGACGTAAAAGGCTCACCGGGTTAATCAGACTGGGTTAATCATTAATTTCTGACGACACATCCATGGTATAATTGAGAGTTGCGGGATCAATTCATCCCGCCGGCGGTAGGCCGCTTTTGCAAGGATGCCGATCTTGGGTACTTCATCAGATTTTCCGTCAGGGCTTGTCCGCCGAGAACCGCCGGCCGCTGCGATTCCATCGCAAACATGTCCATCGCGCATTAACTGTCGAGACTTCCGGGAGGGCAGGCGTCGCAGGATCCAACTGATCGTCAACAGCGTCGTGCCCGCACTGCTCCTGGCGCTGGCCAGCTCAACAACCCGGGCCGGTTTGGTTATTACACCCACCTATGACGCCAGCATCACCAGCGACCTCAATGCCGGCACCATCGAGAATACCATCCAAAACACCATCAACCTTTACGAATCAGATTTCACCAATAACCTCACCGTCAGCATTGAGTTCGGAGAAATGAGCAGCGGTCTGGGGCAAAATAACACCTACAGCGGCACCGTCAGCTATTCCGCTTATCGCGCAGCACTGGCCGCAAACGCCGTCACCACCAACGCCCAGATGGCCGTAAACTCTCTGCCTGTGCAGGCGGGCAATCCCGTCAATGGCAATGGCAATATTGTTACCACGCTGCCCAACTTGCGGGCATTGGGTTTCAGCGGCGGCGGTTACTTGCCGCCATCCGGCCAAACCGACAGCATCGTGCAATTCAATGAGTCAGTCATGAACAATACGCGCACCAGCATCGACCCCAATAAGTACGATCTGCAAACCGTTATCTCGCATGAAATTAATGAAGTGCTGGGCCTTGGCTCGGAACTCGACAGCGTCAGCTCTGGCAGCACCAGCAGCAACGGGCCTATTGCCCCGGAAGACTTGTTTCGCTTCAACCAGTCGGGCGCCCGGAGTTATACCACCAGTTCCGCTGCTGAGGCTTATTTCTCAATCAACGGTGGCACCACGCAATTGGCACGCTTTAACCAGGACTCCACCGGTGACTTTGGAGACTGGTACAGCCCCGGCGGACAGACGCCGCAAGTACAAGATGCGTTTGGCACTCCCGGTGCCACGCCCGCTCTGGGGGCGGAAATTACCGCCCTCAATGCCATTGGCTACAACCCAATGCTGCCGAACACCGTGACCACCAATGGCATGCCCGGCACCGCTTCTTCACCCAACGGCGCTCAGGCCATCGCCACAGCCAATGCACCGGGGGCGGCCAATCATACCGCCCAAGCCTTCGGCGGGAATGCCTACGGCAGTGGCACCGGAGGCTACGCTCACGCCACGGCTACCGATGGGACCAGCGGTAGTTTTTCGCCCAGTGCCGGCTCATACACCGTATCGTTGGGCGGCAGCGCCGGCAACAACGCCAGCAACACTGGCGCATTAGCCGTCAGTACCTCCAACGCCAGCAACGGTACTGGTAAAGCGATCGCGACAGGTTATGCCCAAGGCGGCGCAGGATCGGCCAGCGCCGGCACTTCAAACAGCGCGGGGGCAGTCAACGGCGGTCAGGGTGGAAGGGCTACCAGTAATGCCACGGCCAGCGCATCTGGATCCAATGGCACCTATGCCACAGCGGTTGCCTTAGGAGGCGCAGGCGGGGAGTTCACGTCCATCTTCACACCGCCGGCGCATAGCGGACTGGGTGGTAGTTCTCAAGCGTCAAGTAGCGCCACGGCTGCTGGCAGCGGCACGGCCCAGGTTTACGGCATATCCTACGGTGGTTCAGGCGGTACATTTGCCGGTTCCAACGGCAACGGTGTAGGCGGCAACGGCGGCAGTGGTTCTCTGGGGACAGTTACCGCGAGTTCCAATGGTGGATATGTATTTGTGGAAGGTGCCCAAATCGGCGGTGCCGGTGGCGGCTTTTCACACGGGGGCGGCACGGTGACCGGCGGTAATGGCGCAGGCTCGGGTTTAACCAACGCCATCACCGGCACCACGTCAGGACATTCTGAGCTTATACAAATTACCGAGGGCGGAGCCGGCGGCGGAGGATCAGGTACTGGTGCCGCCGGGGCAGCGGGAGTCGGTTATTCTTCGCTGACCAGCAGTATCACCAGCGGCGCAGTAAGTGACGCGGGCATTGAAGCCTACGCCTCCGGGGGTACCGGTGGATACTTTGATACGCTTGGTGCCTCATCGCCAGGTACCGCTTCCGCCGGTGGTGCGGCAACCTCCGTAGCCAACGGAACTAATAACACCGGTGCATCAGGGGTGGCGGCATATTCCATCGCCGGTGTCGGGGGCCTTGGCGTAAACGGCGCTGCCAGCGGCGCAGGCGGAGAGGCCAGCGCCACTGCCACATCAAGCAGCACACTGGCCTACGCGGCGGTGACGGCTATCGGGTACGCTGTAGGCGGTAATGGCGGAGGTTCAGCCTCTACTTCAAGTGATGCGCCCGGTGGAATCGCCAATGCCCAGGCCACCGCCAACCTCAACGGCGGTTATGTCAACTCCTACGCCCAGGCTGTCGGTGGCACACCCGGTAATGGTAACGCCGGCGTACATAATTCAGCGACAGCTCTGGCCGATGCTTATGCCAATGGTGCTGGAAGCGGGGCCATTAATGCGCAAGCCAGCATGACCGATACCTACAATGGACAAAGCGCCAGTATTCAATCCAATTTCCCAGTTACCGTTAGCGGCGTACATTTGCACACCGAATCCTATATCAATGCCGCACAAGCCCCACGGGCTATATCTGCTGCCGCCGGTGCCAATGTTGCCACGCTGTTAACGCAGGATCCCACCAATGCCGAAGTCACCAGTCTTCTGGCGACCAATCCACAGGCGGCACGAAACTGGAATATCGGAGGAGCCAATACCTCACAACCTGCCAGCAACGTGGAAGATTATAATCAGATTTCATTTATCTCTGCCGGCACATCCTCTGGTACTTCGCAATATCACAGTTCCCTGACGATCGTGACCAATAACGTCAACCTAAGTACCTCCCATGATGCCGTCATAAGTTTTCTAGGTGGCACCTCCACGGGTACCGGATCGGTGATCATTCAGGTCACCAATCTGGAGAATAACAATACCCTGATACTTAATAACGGTTACGGAACGTTAGCTCTGGCCGATGCAGCCACGTCCAACACCACCTTTGATCTAGGCAGTATTGCCAGTCTGGTAAGCTCCAGCAATACCTTAAGCCTTCGATTTGATATGTATCTATTTACCACCGCAGCGAGCACCAGCTTCCAGACCGGCTTTATCTTCGGCAGCAGCGTGCTGGGATCAGGCCCTGCTGGTGGATCCATGCTCCCTATGTCTTCCCTGCGTTCCTCTACCACGCGGTCCATGGCCATGGCAGCCCTGCCCACTGCCGCGACACCGGAACCAGCAACGCTGGTACTCTTGGCCTTGGGAACCTTGGGAATGCTGCTTAAGCCCCGCCGCAAATCGGCAGTCGCTTGCTAACCAGAACGCCGTGGTGACAACCCGGTGGGCGCAAGAGCAATCCAGCTCGTGACTTTCTCAAGGCTTATGCTTAAGCTTCGCACGCCTCATCCATCATCGCTTTGATCTCTTTCTCAACTTCCTGCGCCACGGGAGCAAGCTCCGGAAGGGAAAACAGGCCCAGTGTCGCGGTGGGAAGCATGGTGGCGATTTTCACGCTGCCTTTCTCTTCATAAACCGCAATGCGACATGGCAGCGCCGTGGCGAGCCTCATGTCCTTCTCCAAAACCCCTTTGGCTTGCACTGGATTACAAACCTCGTAAATATTGCAGGCGTTGCCGAACGCGACACCTTTCTCGACCATCTTGGCCTTCAGATCAATGACGGCGATGACGCCGAATTTATGCGCCTTGACGGCTTCCTCCAGCCGCCGGCCAACGACTTCGACGGTGCCAGTTGCTTCCTTGATATACAGTAGTTTCATTTGCTTTACCCCTTACGCTTGTGAATCGATACGAGTTCAGTCCGGACCCGTGCCCATCCTCCGTCTTGGATTGCCCGCGGTCACCAATCCTTAATCCACCGGACCTCGCCACGGGCCTGAACGCCAACAATTATATGCGTCCCCATCGGCTTATAGGAGAATAAGCAATGGAAAATTATTTCTGCTTCCAGCTCTGATCATTACCGCACTCGCTATTCCCCATCGGTCCCGTATCGGCGGGTTGTAATGTTCTCTCTGTCGTCATCTCCTTGGGCACCGGCGGCGGGGGGGAATTGCTCCGGCGGCACGGACGGCGTCGGCAGTTGTTTGTACCACCACGGGCGCATCGCCTGCGCGGCCGCGCAGCCAACGATTTAACTGCCGCATAATTTTCCCAAATCCATCCGCTCTTTTTGCTGCCATGCCGGAATACAGTCGCTGATTTTCCAGCATAAACGGAATCAGATCACGCAATTGCGGGCCTATCGCATGGAGATAGGGCTGGATGCTGCATCCGCGATTGGCGTTCCAGTTCTGATCGGTGCTGCGTGAAACGCTGGTTTTGCTGAGGCGGTAATAGAGCAGCGATTCCGGAATCAGTTCCAGTTTATACCCCGCCAGAACCGCCCGCGCAAAAAATTCCCAGTCTTCCTGATATCCGCTGAACCGCTCTTCAAAACCGCCAAGCTTTTCAAAGACGCTTCGCTTCACCAGGCAATGCACGTCGCCGAACACATTCGTAAACGCACCGGCCGCAGCCGCCGGCCCCAGCGGCACCCACATTGGAAATTCTACGCCCGGCTCAGGCGGCGAGTGTCCCTCAAAAAGTGTCATGGTGGACGTTGCCAGGTCGGCGTGGGTTCTCTGCGCCACTTCCATGGCGCAGGCCAGCCAGTGAGGCATGGCAATATTGTCATCATCCATAAAGGCCAGATACTCGCCCCGCGCCTGTTTGGCGGCGTTATTCCGTGCACGCCACATGTATTGATTTTCCTGCCGAATAATGCGCCAGTGACGAATTGCAAATTCACTGTCTAATGTTTTCAAAAGAGCCTGTGCTACTGCTGAAGGGCTGCCGTCATCTACCAGGATAACTTCATAATTCCGGTAGCTTTGCGCTTTCAGCGAATCCACAGCCTGCCGGAGTGTTTCCGGCCGATTGTAATGCACCAGACATACGCTGATCATTGGCGTTGCGGCATCGGATCTCTGTTTGCCGCCTGCGACCCCTTTATCATCTACGCGCTGGCTTGCCGGCGTTTGCATGTGGACTATCGACTTGATCAGGCGTTCCCAATGTTGCGCGGTGTTGGGCACTGCGGCAGGCGTTTGTATAGCGGTGATGCCGATTTGCATTGCGGTTTGGATTGTTTTAGATAAAGCCGGCGCGTTGGATGGGAAGGAGATTTTCTGAAACACATCAGCTGTAATAAAATCCCGCAGGCCGCAATCCTCACCGATCAAAACCGGAATGCTTTCCTCAAGGCAATTGACAAGCAATTGCGATAATCTTCCAGCCCGTGCCGCAAATACCGCCATCCGACCGGCATCGCGCAGGTATACCAATTGCCGCTCCACGTCCACCTCCGCCAGAATGCTGTATCGCCAGCCTGATCGACGTAGTGCCTTGCGAACATACCAGTCGCCGGCAAGTTGTCCGACCTCTCCGATAGCACCCATAAAAGTGATTTTTAGTTTCTCGCGAAGCGTTGCCGGCAATAGTTTGATGGCTTGGCAAAATAATTCCACCCCATCGCTGGAATCCATCGCGCCGGCGAAAACCAGCTCGGTCAGCGGGTTGCCAGCGGCTCGGTCGGCGGGCGCTGCGGCATTTACCTTTGGCTTTTCCAGCGATCCACCGGACTTTGCTAATGTTGTGGGTAACGGCGGAAGCACGCTGGTGTTAGCGGGTAGCACCCATCCGCTGCTTTCAAGCCAGTCGCGTAATCCGCACGTGCCCACCACGGCCGCATCCGCCCGATGTACTATTTCCCGTTCCATAAACATGACCTCAAGGGCGTCCACACTGGTCGGCATAGACTGCCGCGCGTGGTATCGCCATTGGGTGGGAGCCATTAAATACGTTACAAATCGGGTTTTTTCAAAGGCGATTCCCTGCTGCCGGGCCAGAACGGCGTAATAGCTTATACCCTGCCAGACAGGCGTAATAACGCAGTCATACGAAGTGGTCTGCGATTTAAGCCAGCGATAAAATTCATAACTGCGTCTGCGAAACCAGCCCCCGATAACCTGCGCTTCCGTAAGCCCATCCAGCGTTACCACGCGAACGCCCCGTGAGGCGGTCATTTGGGCGTAAGGATCGTTATCCGCTTTTAATGCCCTGTCCGCCGTGGATATGCACAGGGTAATATCATGTCCGCTTACCGCTAATGCATCCGCCAAATTGATGCACGCCTGCTGGGCATCATCCGGTGCGAACGCCGCAGGCACTGGCGGTATTGCGATGCAAATCTTTAAGCCCATTATCCTGACCCAGTTTCCAAGAAGTGTGACCCTAACCCCCAGATACTATACCGGGTCTGCACCAGTTAGGTAACAGCGCAACAACCCCTCCATGATGTTAGCCGGCACATTCATGTGCCGCTGCCCCGCCAACCCAGACCAGTGCCCCAACCCCCATGTTAGCCGGCACATTCATGTGCCGCTGGAAGAGGCGCGCTGTCACAGCAAGAAACTAGGCTCCGCAGTGAAGTCCTGTGGTTCGAGGGGGATCCACCATGGAATCTCGGCACGCGGCATGTAGGTCAAAACAGACTGTAAAAAGGACCGCGGATCACGCGGATTACGCGGATAAAAGACGGGCATCTCAAATCTCAAATCTCAAATTTGAAATTTGAAATTCGCGCTATTGAGGCTCGATAGTAGGGAGTGGATCGTAGACCGCAGGCTGCAGGTGGGTGTTGTGTTTCGGCGACAGCCGCTCTTTTGTCCCCAGCCTTATTTGCTCTCCTGTTCACCTCTCTAAATTCGCCTGCTCTATTGGGCCTTTGGCCCAATGCGCAGATCAGGTGATTAGGTGACCGCAGGTGGGTGTTGTGTTTCGGCGACAGCCGCTCTTTTGTCCCCAGCCGAATTTGCTCTCCTGTTCACCTCTCTAAATTCGCTGCTCTATTGGGCCTTTGGCCCAATGCGCAGATCAGGTGATTAGGTGACCGCAGGTGGGTGTTGTGTTTTGGCGACAGCCGCCCTGTTGTCCCGAGCCTTATTTGCTCTCCTGTTCACCTCTCTAAATTCGCCTGCTCTATTGGGCCTTTGGCCCAATGCGCCCGGCAGGAGTCGAACCTGCAACCTTCGGTTCCGTAGACCGACGCTCTATCCAATTGAGCTACGAGCGCATGTCAATGTGCTTCCCGGCTCCATTAACGAATTCAATATTATCTTCAACTATCGCTGAAAAGCAAGGATTCGCCGATCAGCACCAAATTTCCTGCTGGGAGAAGAAGCGGTCGATTATTTTTCATACGATCCCAACAGGATTGAACCGCGGATTGTGCAGATAACGCGGAGAATTGGCCTGCCACCCGGTTAAAGCAGGGCAACCTTTCATCGTGCTTTCCACCAATCGCGGCGGCGGAGCAGTGCGGTGTTGAATCAAACCGCGTCCCGCGGCGAGCTCGGCGCTGCCACATTGAGCTAAGGGTTAGCATCGCGGGCAGGGCGTTGTTGGAGAAAATGGTTGCGATGGATATTCATGTTGTTGAGTGGTTGATTCTCTGATTTCCGGTCCTACACTCTTGGGGCCTAAAATCTCGGCTAAATGGAGCTTGTGGCTATGGATTTACAACTGAAAAATAAATCGGCGTTGGTTACAGGCTCCACTGCGGGTATCAGGTTGGCGATTACTAGGGCGCTGGCGGCCGAAGGGGCGCATGTGATTGTCAGGACAATAAAGCCATGAGAACCATCTGGGGCGCGGCATGAATGTCCGAGTTGTGCAACGGGTGTGTTTGTGATTTTGAGGACACCCAGATTGTTTCAAAGCGGCTGTTGCGACTAAAATCCCCCTTATGCAGAGCAATGACACGATCGTGGCAATCAGTTCACCGGCGGGATCAGCTCCGCGCGGCATTATCCGACTTTCCGGGCCGCAGAGTTGGGCCATCGCCCAAGGCGTGTTGCGGCCTTTGGCCCCTATACGGCCATACTGCTGGATAGATGCCTGGCTTGATGATCCTGCGTTGCCGGTCGGACTTATGCTTTTCCAGGCGCCGCGCAGTTTTACCGGGCAGGATGTTGCGGAATTACATATCCCCGGATCGCCGGCACTGCTGGCCATGACCATGGAGAAATTTCTGACCCATGGGGCGCGGCAGGCGGAGGGGGGCGAATTTTCGGCCCGGGCATTTCTTAATGGCAAATTAGATCTTACCGAAGCGGAGGGAATTGCGGCGACCATTGCAGCACGCAGCGATCATCAGTTGCGTGCTGCGGCGAGTTTGCGCCATGGCAGCCTGCACCGCTGGGTGCAGAAGCAGGCTGATAATTTGGCAGACCTTCTTGCAATGGTGGAGGCGGGCATTGATTTCAGCGATGAACCGGGCGTAAGCTTCATCGCGTTGGATCAGTTACAACAACGCCTGAATGACATAAGCTGTGCGATGCAGACACTGGAATCGCGATCGGTCAGTTGGGAGGCTCTGCCGGCTATGCCCACGGTGATCATGTTGGGGCGGCCCAATGTTGGGAAAAGTTCCCTGCTCAACGCGCTTTCCGGTCAACAGCGTGCCATTGTTTCACCGGTCGCGGGCACCACCCGCGATGCGCTGTCCGTTGAGATCTCTGATGCGTCCCGCTCGGTACGATTGGTTGATGCCGCTGGCGTAGAAACTGACCTTACCCCAATGGCCAACCTGATGAACGATGCCCGGCGGCAAACGCTGTTGCGCGCGGATGTTATTCTCCTGGTCATCGACCATACCGATACGGATGGTTCATTACAGGCATTGCTGGGAGAGGTTCAAGACATCCATGTATGGAAAATTATTGTACGCAATAAATCCGATTTGTCCGCCGGGCTGCGTGCTTCACCCGCCGCCATACCGTTGCCTTGGATAAATGCTTCCGCTAAAACCGGTGACAGCCTCCCGGCCCTTCGCACGACGCTCTTTGATTACGCGCACCGGCAGGCTCCCGTAACGGAAGATTGCCTGACGTTAAACAGCCGCCATCAGTTGCTGCTCCGGCAGGCGCGCGCCGCCGTGCAACGGGCTGGGGAAATTCTAGCGTCTTCCGGACAATTTCCGGAATTGCTGGCCGCGGATTTGCGAGCGGCGTTGGATGATCTGGGGGCCATTTCCGGCACCATCAGCAGTGATGACGTGCTGGGCCGCATTTTCAGCAGTTTCTGCATCGGGAAATAGCACAGCAGCTTCTGGGTGACCATCTCCCATCATATTTCCAAGGTCAGTTTCTCAGAGGCCAATGGGATCAGTTCGAGGCGCATTGGCTTGCGTGCGGCGGCCATGAGGGTGTCGCGCACTGTCGGAGAAAGCGTATGGAGATCTCCGCCATCGAAGCAGGTTAAGGCCTTGAGACTTTCCATGGGCTGGAATGCCGCACCGAATAATGTCCGCGCCGCAGACAAGGCCTGTGCCAAACTTCCGCCTGCGGCTAACATCACCGCGATATCCTGGTAATCTTTCGCCTCCACGCGTTGCAGGATTACTTTCACCTTGAAAGCCAGCAAATCGGCCGGTGAGGCGGCTAACACGCTTCCGTCATCGGTAAATTCCGGCACACCAACACGACCATTGGTTATCCTGCCAAAGAAAGAGACCTGCACAGGTCTCTCGCCGGGCATATTATCTGCTGCCAGCAGGGTCCAGCTTTGGGCGGTCTCCTGAAGTACCTGGGCGGTGGCTAAAAATGGAAACGCCTCGGCCACGGCGGGTTTATCCAGCAAATTATCCGTGAAGAAATCAAAGTCGATGGATTGCCGATGCCCGAGTCGCAATGCCACCGCCGTGCCGCCGTATAGGACAAGCCCCATTGCGGCAGCAGCACGGAATTGAGGCCAGAGGCGTTTCTGCGCCAGCGGTAAGATATCCCATCGCGTTTTAAACTGCGTCATGCCAATCTCCGTTGCGGAAGGGGCGGAATTTTTTCGCCGTCAGATAGTCCTAGCCGGTGGTGCCAGTAATGCCATGATCGCAAATTAAATTCGCCCGCTTCCGCAGAACACACTACTTCACGTAATCCCGCATCGCCCACTGCCTCGGTCAATTCGCAGACATCGTCAAAGTCCCCCATGTTCATAACCTGCGCCATGATGCGATGCGGGTACGCCACGGCATCTTCCGGCGATTTCCACCAGATATATTTTGCGGCCAAACGCTTGAGCAGTTCCTGGTCCATAAAGCACGCATAGAGCATACCCAAAGTGTCAGTAAAACGCATTCCGCGGAAAACTCAACGCGAAGAACTCAACGCTGCCGCATTGAGCTACGGTGTCATCGTGATTCGGTGCCGCGTGCCTTCAATGGAAACGATCTTTAGCCCGACGCGGCAGCGTCGCGGTTGGACGCGGGATAGGGTGGCGGAAAAAACCGCATCCTCGCCCGGCGCGCACGGGGGTGCCGGCCACGGGGAAACTGCGTTACGTCCTGAAAACGCATTCCGCGAAGAACTCAACGCTGCCGCATTGAGCTAATGATGTGCATCCTGAATCAAGGCCGCACGCGGTCGCATAATCGGGGGATATCCCTGCGCCAGAAAATTATTGCCTGGGCGGGCAGATAATCATAAAGCAAGTGCCGCAGGTGCGCCCTGTTCTTCACGCGTTGCGGATGGCCATTTCGCGCCAGCCACCGACGTCCGTAACCATAGGTTCTTCCCAACTGAAGGCTCATGATCTGCTTGAGGGTTTGCTGAACTTTTTTCGGGGAATGCTGCGTTTGCCACGCAACAACAATATGCAAATGTGTAGCCTGCGTTGCAACCGCATAAATCTGCCAGTCGCGGCGCTGGGCTGATTCGAGAACAGCGTAAAGAAGAATTTCCTGATCCTCCCGATGCCAGTAGACGGCGGGGAAGCGGGCAGTGCGGGTCCAATGCAACGCCAGTTTTTCTTCCGGCGCATACCGTCCACGGTTGCGCCGGTAATAACCCTTCGGGTTGTCAGCGTTCCAGGTGAAAAAACCGTGGACAATTACATGGTAAACTGGCATGTTAACCTCCCTCTCTGTCTAACAAACCGACCATATTGTCTGCCGCCAGTGCCCGTTTGGCAAGCTGTGGCCGGATCTGCTGGCCGGATTTGCGGTGGCTGATGTGGTGGCACCCTTCACGCATTTGGACTAATTGCGACGGGGGGGAGTTCCCTCGTGCCATGAAAACACATCGCGCGAAGAACTCAACGCTGCCGCATTGAGCTACGGGGTCATCGTGATTCGGTGCCGCGTGCCTTCAATGGAAGCGATCTTTAGCCCGACGCGGCAGCGTCGCGGTTGGACGCGGGATAGGGTTGCGGAAAAACTCGCATCCTCGCCCGGCGCGCACGGGGGTTCCAGCCACGGGGAAACTGCGTTACGTCATGAAAACGCATCGCGCGGAAAACTCAACGCTGCCGCATTGAGCTACGGGGTCCGGACGAGGATCCGGCGGAGCGGATTATTCTATTTCTGTGCGAAGTAATACGACAGAGGGTGCCTCACGCTGGGCGAGTTTGCGCTGTAAAGTACGCACCGAAATCCCGATGGCATGGGCGGCTTTGGTGCGGTTGTTGGAAAAGCGGATCATCGCATTATTAATGGCCTGATGCTCAAGCTGGGCCAGCGTCAGGATGGGCGCGTTGCCCGATGGCGAGATCATGTTGGAGTCGCCGGAAAAGCTGACCGTGGTAACAGCGTGCGGCACCGTTGCTTCTATGAACGGTTTGGCCAGCATGGGTGGAAGATCACTTAGAGCAAGGGTGGTTCTGGATTTATCAGAAAGCACCATGGCCCGCTCGATGACATTGAGAAGTTCACGCACATTGCCAGGCCAGTTGTAACGTTCCAATGCTTCCAACGCTGGCGCACTGACCGAGCTTACATTGCAGTCATTTTGCAAATTCACGCGTTCGATAAAACCGCGCACCAGCAATGGAATATCTTCCACACGCTCCCGTGGCGGCGGCATGCGAATGGTGATGATGTTTAGGCGATAGTATAAATCTTCACGGAATTGGCCTTTGGCCACCATGGATGGCAAATCCCGGCTTGTGGCTGCCACCACGCGCGTATCGACTTTAATGTCCCGATGGCCGCCCAGCGGGGTCACAATGCGGTTTTCCAGAACGCGCAGCAGCTTGGCCTGCAGCGGCAGGGAACAATCACCAATTTCATCAATAAATAAGGTGCCTCCCTTGGCGGCTTCGAATCGGCCCACACGCGTACCAACGGCTCCAGTAAAGGCACCTTTTTCATAGCCAAATAATTCACTTTCTATCAGGGATTCAGGCATGGCTGCGCAGTTCAGGGCAATAAACGGGCCTGCACTACGGGGAGAATTTCGGTGAATGGCCTGGGCTGCAAGGTCTTTGCCGGTTCCGGATTCTCCCAGAATCAGAACGGTGCTGAAGGCCTGACTGGAGCGGGCGATCAAACGAAAAACATTTTTCATGGCCGACGAATGGCCTAACATCCCATTCTTGGAGCCATCCAACTCCGGTTCGTCCACGGCACTGTCCGGTTTGGCGTTCCCCTGGCAGGCCTGCACCAGCCCCATGAGCCTGGTGAGCATGAGTTTGGCGTCTATGAGATTATCCATGCCGTGATGCTCCCCACCGCTGATGGATTTAACCATGTCGTCCACGGATTGCGTTTCATGAACCAGTGGCAGGGGCGTTTCAGGAAAATAAGTCTTCCAGTGGGCCATGAGATCAAGTCCTGAAATGTCGCCCGCAATCACGCCGGCGACAATCCCGTCAACTCCCTGGTCCACAAAGTCTAAAGCCTTTTCCACAGAGTCCGTCAGTTTGACGTTGTACCCCGCGTCGGTCAGGAGTCGTTCCATCGCGGTGCGCTCGGAGGGATTATCTTCAATAACCAGTATCTCAAAGTGATCCTTTGTTTTCATATTCTTTGCTCCGTCATTTGTTCCCGTCCAAGATTCCAGGATAATTCGCCGGTGAATTGCGAAGGGCGAGGAACGGCGGTCTATTTTTCGTCCTGTGTATTAACATATGCTCCCCTAATGCTTTTTCATCATACAGCTCATGCGCGGATAAAGCAAAAAAGCCGGGAATACCATTTGGAATGATATTCCCGGCTAGTTAAAGGCAAATCATGGATTCATCCTGATGAACTCATTGATGGGAACTCGCTTAGAGGGTATTGCGGCGAAACTTCAGGCCGCCGACCACCGCCATGCCGGTTAAGGTCAGAAGCGCGGGCCAAAACGCCACAGGAAGCGGCGTAGCGGAGGGGCCGCCAGCTGGGCTACTGCTAGAAGGCACATTGACCTGCTTTTGCACAAGGTCCGTCTGGCCATTGGGATTGGTAATGGTCACATTGGTGGCGGACTGGGACATGTAATTAAGCGTTGGGCTGTTCACCGTGCTGGGATCGGAAGATACTACGGTGATGTACCCCAAAGCTTCCGTGCCTGATGAAACATAGGTTGCGCCGGTATACATCCATTTATACGTACCCCCATCGGTGCTGGTGTTGGCCGAGCTGCCAAACGACCCCATGACTCCGGAGTTGCTCTTTGTGAAGGTGGGAGTCGATAACAAGCCAGCGGAGGGGCCACCTAAGTCCAGGCTGACAAAGGCTTGGTTGACGCCTGAACCCAGCAGAGTGGTTCCCGAAGTACCAAACGACACGTAGTACGTGTAATCATAGGTACCCTTGGCCGAGCCGTTGGTGCCGACGGGGCTGGCCGAAGTCAGTACGATTTCCGCTTGAGCGGTTGGACCGGAAGCAGAAATAAACCCGGCGCAAGCGACCGCAGCCACCAGAGCCATTCCAAGTTTTGTATAAGTTCTGTTCATGTTAGCTTTCCTTTTTTTATGTATTCCAGAATGCTGCGCGAGACGTGAACACGTCGGGCCCAGAATATTCCGGAACATACGTTGCTTTTCTGGCTTTCATCCGTGCAACTGGCAAAAACCAATTAAACACACGGATAAAATACCTTTGGATATCCCACTGGCCTTCATGTTTTGTAGTGTTGTGGTGCACCGCAATACTACAACGCGTGATTAAGCCGACGGAGTATGTTGGTTCTCTCAACCTGGCTCTCTAATTACCGCGCCGCTGCCCACGCTGTCATCTCCCGATTTTCATCCGGATATCCCCTCGCGCTTTACCACCCCGGTCTGGCCAAGCCGGATGGGCCGGGCATGACCAGCACGGCGATCACGGATAGTGATCATAACAGCCAGGATCAGCGGTATCATCGAAGGAATGAATAACAACAAAAACATGCGTCCACCGTTTCCTAAATCCCGATGCGAGATATGCCTGGCAGGCTACCGGTAGCATCGGGATGATCTCAATGAATCTATGACTCAAAGGGCTTCGACCACGGAACTATGTTTCATGCTTTTTCAGGTTCCGTGGTCATAGCGCCTATTGGTTACCTTGGCTGATCACGGAAATACTCGTTCGACCCGTGACCCAGCGTCCATCACTGGTTTTGGCCGACGCCTTGATCATATATCCCCCTGGCTGTGAAGCAGAAAATCTTGCTTCTTGACCGCCCTGTGACCTGTCAGGCGTGATCGTGCCGGTGCTGGGAGATACCTTCCACATGAGACGACTACTGGTAAGATTCATCGTCGTGGCATGAACCCAGACTGTCCCACCAACCTGTACGGAATGGTGGTCTGCGTGGAGGCTGATTGCCGGAGCATCCGCGTTGGAATGGTAAGTTTGCGAACAACCTGCAACACCCAGAGCAAGTGTTCCAGCGAAGGCCGAAGCCATAACGAAACCGGGTAAACTGAACTTCATAACGATCTCCTGTAAGAATAAGAACCCAGAGTAAAATCTACACATAAAACATTGCCATCGTCACCACTGGAGCATCCCGATACTGCGGGCGGCCCGGCAAAGCCGCCACCAGCCAGCCACAGATATTAAAATCTTCCGGGAATCACGCCCATGAGAAGCAGCACAATTACCACCAGAAGGATAAATCCCAGACCGCCGCTGGGGCCGTAACCCCAGGAGTTGCTGTATCCCCAAGTCGGAAGTGCGCCGATCAGCAAGAGAACCACAATAATCAGAAGAATCAATCCCATGATACAGACTCCTTTCCAGCGAGTACCGGCGGCCTTCGACTCCACTGGCACATCACATATTGATATACTCATATCAATAGTCCAGAGAAGCATTTGAAGTGGCCCCCGCACAGTTGATAATGCAATTTACGTGCCGCGCAGATTTTTTTCCCAATCCCGCGATTTTACAAGCCCCCGGCCTAGCATAGCACAATGGATTTAGTCCTATAATTGCGACATTCTGGCGGATAACGCCAAATTGGCCCGGCCAATCCGGCGCGTATCTCCCCACGAAGTTGCCTGCGGTGTGTTAATCGGGGACAGCCAGCGGAAAGTATCATATATAAATACGCAAATAGGAACTGAGAGCATGGTACAGCTTACAGTTGGCTGGTTGCCAGCAAGCATGTATGGTTGAGCAGCAGGATTGCGGCAGCGCACTTCCGGGGAATTTACATCGGCGGAATTTGCTATTTCAGATTTCCGATACAAAATTTAAAATGTGCAGTCTTAAGTTTCACGTTCCAGAATTCAACTCTCTTTTAGAAATACGCTGCGTTCCCCACTGCTGCGTTAAAAATGTCCCGTCCTTCCCGCCCTCATATCCGCTCTTGCGGAGGAAATAACTATTATTGCAGCCACTCATATTGGAAAACTACATCGATCAGACAATATGTCCGGGGCATTGTGTCAGATAACGTCGTTTTGCCGCGGATTGCAGTCTGGCCTGGCCGTGAAGCACGCCAGGAAAATTCAGAACATGGGAAGCCCTCACGCTCATGTATTGCAAGGGTTTCGCGTGAATCGAAGTTCGGCATTGCGTGGATACGACGCCCCTTGGAAGAATTTCAAAACACTGGCACCACATTTGCTTAAGATAACGCAGATGCTGCGTGCTTGATCTTCAGGGACGTTACCTGTTGACGGGTAGACTGTAATTATCAGGAACCGCAGGCACTGCAGCATCACCAGGTGCGGTTCATTATAAGTGAGGAGATTTTTACCATGGGTAAAGTGAAGGATTTTCGAGCTTTATTTATTGATCAGCTCCGGGACATTTATAGTGCGGAATCGCAATTGCTCAAGGCCCTGAAAAAAATGGCCGAAGCAGCCACCTTGCCAGCGCTAAAAGATGCGTTTCTCAATCATCTGGAGGAGACACGCGATCATGTAGAGCGGCTAAAGGAATTATTCAATACCTTTGATGAGAAACCCACAGGCAAAACCTGCGAAGCCATGAAAGCCTTGATTGCCGAAGGCGAGGATATTGCCGCCGAACACTATTCCCCGGCCGTTCGCGACGCAGGACTCATTGCCGCAGCTCAAAGAGTTGAGCATTATGAAATGGCGGCGTATGGCACAGTGCGGGCGTTTGCCCTTCTGCTGCGTGATGAATCAACCGCGGACCTGCTGCAACTGACGTTCAAGGAAGAGGAGCAGTGCGATAAAAAACTCACTGTCCTGGCGCGTACTCCCATCAATGAGTTGGCTTTGCAGGAAGAATGTGTCTGAACAACGATTAAGTGGGTGATGGGGAAACCCGAATCACTTCAAGGCGAATAACAACAGCTTGTTTTCCCATCCCCCGTTCCGATTTGGAGGCCCGTTCCGTTACGGGCCTCCAAATTGTTTTTATACCCCGATATACTGCCCCCAATCGTGATTTATCCGATCTCGGTTGGGCACGCCCTGAAAATGCTCTTACGGTTCTGAGGAATTCGTGGCGTAGCAGTCCTGACGGGTTGGACGCACCGGTGTCATGGAACCGTGTTCCGCAGGCGAACTCAACGCTTCCGCATTGAGCTACGGGACGTAAATCTGGGTTAATCGGTGAAATCTGTGGATCCATTCCGCGGTGGATTGCGTTGGCGATTCGGTAATGGCCGTTCCGACGGGCGGAACACGACCTTTTATCACCTTGCATTCCGCGGCGAACTCAACGCTTCCGCATTGAGCTACGGGACGTAAATCTGTGTTAATCGGTGAAATCTGTGGATCCATTCCGCGGTGGGTTGTGTTGGCGATTCGGTAGTGGCCGTTCCGACGGGCGGAACACGGCGTGTCATCACATTGCATCCCGCGGGCGAACTCAACGCTTCCGCATTGAGCTACGGGACGTAAATCTGTGTTAATCGGTGAAATCTGTGGATCCATCGCGCGGTGGGTTGCGTTGGCGACTCGGTAGTGCCATTTCGATGCATCCTGATAATTGTCACCACAATACTCGCTTTGACTATCCCATGGACGACTATAATTAACTAGCAGCCTGTGCATGGAGCGATTGCTGCGGTTCCCAATGGGTTAACTGCACAATACACATCTGGGCTACCTCCCGTTCAAGCCGAGGCTGGCTTGTGGTGTCAATGACGATGTCCAGCTTTGAATTGGGACTTCATGTTGACAAAGGCTGCAGATGTTGGCAGCGCTTGGAGATCTACCCATGAAAAATAAAACACTGGTTCTTTTAGTAGTACCGCCAAAGCGTCCAGAGCCTGGAGCGGCCCGCAGCCGCGTTAAACTTCATTCCGCGGCCAGATTTGCGGTACTTGGCGCTACAGCAGTAGAAAACACCGGTGAAACCGCGGTTCACGGTGGGGATGTAGGAACCAGTCATAGCCGGGAGATTATCGGATTTCCGCCAGGAACCGTGTCTCCGCCCCATACCACGCGCGCCGCGGATGGTGCTGCGCAGCAGGCGCACGCGGACCTCACTGCCGCTTATAGCGCTGCTGCCGCAATGCCGTCTACGCATGACCTCAGTGGGCATGACCTTGGAGGATTAACGCTGTTGCCCGGCGTTTATCGCTTTTCCTCGGCGGCTACGCTCAACGGAACTCTGACGCTTAATAATCAGGGGGACCCCAAAGCGAAATTTGTTTTTAAAATCGGTACCACGTTGACAACGGGCAGTGACTCATCGGTCATTTCGATCAATGGCGGTCGTGGCCCGGAGACAAAAAGCGACGTGACCTGGCAGGTCGGCACCTCCGTAAACATCGGGGCCGACAGCGCTTTTGAAGGCAATATCCTCGCCCATGACGATATCATGATGAGCGCAGATGCTTCGATTCGTGACGGCAGTGCTCTATCGGAAGGCGGAGAAGTTACGCTGGATTCCAATCAGATTACCAAAGGCTCCTAGCGCTTAAGGAATTTGTGCTAAGGGCCGGATCGCGCAATTTGCCAAACCGGCGATAAGTCAGGGCAACCGCATTGGCAGTGCTGCGGCGACTCTATCGTCCTTGTTGGAACTTACCAGGCTTTTCCCAAGCGGAGCTTTGTGCTGTGGTAGAGTTGCCGGCAAAACAATAGCCGCAGCCGTCCGCTTTAGCTTTGTACATTGCGGTATCAGCATTTTTCAATAACATTTCAGCGGTGACGCCATCACGCGGACACATGGCAATGCCGATGCTGGGTTTCACAATTATATTAATGTCGGCGGAGCTACCGGCTTGTGCCACCAGATCAATCATGGACTGTGCAATATTGGCAATAACCGCGTCCTGCTGGACTTCCATCAACAGACAGAGAAACTCATCGCCTCCGGCGCGGCTCACGGTATCCTCATCGCGCACGCACGCCTGCAAACGTTGCGCGACTAAGTGCAGAACCTTGTCTCCCACATCATGCCCGCAGGTGTCATTAATGTGCTTGAACTTATCGAGATCTATGAATAACACTGCGAAGGGCCGATCGCGGCGCTGCCCCTGGGCCAAGGCCTGATTTAAACGGTCAGTAAATAACGCTCGGTTGGCCAGACCGGTAAGTGCATCATGAAATGCCAGGAATCGGTGCTGGTCACCCAGTACCTCACTTCTTTTTAATCTTTCTTCCAAGTCTGCGCGTGCAGAAATTGCCTCGGCCACCGCGGCGCTCAATCTCTCCAGTTCTTCCGCGCAGTTACGAACGGTGGCTTCAACGCTTTCGCAGGACGAAAGTGCTTCCCGCACGCCATCGGGGGCATTGGGATTGGTGAGTCTTTCCTTGAGAGTTTGACTGGCGGTGGAAAGTTCGCGAGCACAGGCCGCCATCGCTTCCTTTATCTTTCCGCTGTTTTGCAATGTTTGAGACAAAAGAATGTCAGGCGGATGCATAAATTGCGAAAATGCCTCGCCCATGAATGATCCTTAATTTCTCTCTCCATAACATTAAAAATCCATCTTCGGACATCTCTCCCCCCACCGTTCATGCAATTTCTGTGCCGCAATGTAATTTTCTGACAAAGCAGGGTCACTGGGGCGTTCTAAAGGCCCACAATTGCGTGGACCGGACAATTTGTCCGGGGCATTTTGTCCGGTTAGGCCTTTTTGGCCTTGGTATCCTACTGGCACGATATAGCTAGATCATCGCCATTTCCCCGGAATAAGCGCAAGACGGTGTAAGCAGGTAATTCTGAAAGTGGCATGAAGTTTGCATATTCATAATTTGTTGATTGCTTGGCTTCACAGATTTCGTTCTGTGGGCGTAATTTTACCCTTATTGCCTTAACTAGGAGTTGGCAGATGAAACAAGAACAAAAAACTGAGGAAATGAAAAAGTCGCAGCATGATGCGAATCGTGATCCGCTTAGCGGTGCCGCCGGTGCGCATCCCGTTGGAACCGGCGTAGGTACGGTCACGGGTGGCGTTATTGGTGGTGTAGCCGCCGGTGCTGCCATTGGCACGGTAGCCGGTCCAGTGGGCACACTGGTAGGTGGGGCCGCGGGTGCCGTTATCGGTGGCGTGGCAGGGGGGCTGGCCGGTAAAGCGGTGGCTGAGAATATTGATCCAACCGTTGAACATGGCTATTGGCGTGAAAGCTATACGGCGCGGCCTTATATCACCAAAGGTGTAACCTATGATGAATACGCCCCCGCGTATCAATATGGCTGGGAATCCCAAGCGCAGTATCACGGTCGCAGCTTCGAGGAAAGTGAACCCATGCTGTCGCGTGACTGGCCAGCGCACCGGGGAAAATCCAATTTGACGTGGGAGCAAGCCAAACATGCCGTCCGTGATTCCTGGCAGCGTGTCGATCACCGAAAACCCCGCATGGAAAAAAAGTAAAGTGGATAGTGGGTTAGTGGGGAAAAGTGGTCAGTGGGGCGCGTGAAGTGGGACGCGTAGAGTGGGGCATCCCAATAGGGGGCTTAGTGTGCAGCGGGGACGTTTCTGCCGACAGGCCGGAACGTCCCCGTTTCGCGTTTTATACACATTTAAAATAGGAGTAATAATTTAATGGCAACGAATTCATCCGTAACGGAAAAAAATAAACCCAAGGTGGGGCGCAAAGATCTTATCAATCTGCTCAACGAAGACTTGGCCCGTGAATACCAGGCGATAATCGCCTATGTGGTTTATTCCCAGGTTATCAATGGGGCACAGTACATGAATATCGCCGACGAACTGGAAGTTCATGCCGCCGAAGAGCTTTCCCATGCCATTATCCTGGCGAATCAAATTGACTATCTTGGCGGAATGCCGACGGTAACCCCTAAGCCGGTCAAGACTTCCGATAAGGCGGAGGATATGCTGCGTTTTGATTTGGATAATGAAAATGAAACGATCCGCAATTATCGCCAGCGTGTCCAACAATGCGAAGAAATTGGCGAATACGCGCTGGCCGAACATCTGCGTAAGATATTGATGCAGGAACAGGACCACCAGATCGCCCTGGCCACAGCACTGGGCGTAGACATCCCCGACGTAACCCATACAGATCAACGCGCATAAATAGCTGCATGAGCACCGGATGATTAATCCGGTGGTTGATCCAATGCCACCGGGGCGGACGGGGTTACGGGTTACAGGGGACAGGGGACGCAATGAATGAGTAATGAGTAGAAGCTGGGGAACGATGGGGATATCACCGGAGCACCGGATGGTAATCCGGTGGTTGATCCAGTGCCGCCAACCACCACCAAGTTATCAGAACGGCGCTCTATGACACGCTGCACCCTCCGTGAGCACCGGATGGTAATCCGGTGGTTGATCCAGTGCCGCCAACCCACCACCGGGTTATCACCACGGTGCTCGATGACACGCTGCGCCCTCCGTGAGCACCGGATGGTAATCCGGTGGTTGATCCAATGCCGCCAACCCACCACCGGGTTATCACCACGGTGCTCCATGACACGCTGCGCCAGTCGCGACAGGCGGACCCACAACTGTGTCATCACGCTATATTCCGCGATCAACCCAACGCTGCCGCGCTGGGCCAATGGACGGAAATTGGTAGATCGCTATTTCTGCAGCCACGTTGGCGCTCCCGGGAACGGTTAGCTGATATTTCACTCATTGCTGGGCACACAGACTTTAATAGAAAGATTTTTTCATGGGCAACATACCGCACAATCATCAGCACGAACGCCAGGAACATGAGAAAAAACTTCAGCACCGCGAAATCGACGCATCCGTTCCTTATTGGAAAAGAGCCCACCGTGACTGGCGATTTTGGGTCGCACTATTATTGATGTTGGGAGCAATGGCGGCCTATCTGTTTACAGATGATGAAGCCTTTCGATCCAGCGGGCCTCCGCAACGCCCGGTTCCGGCGCTGGGCGGTTAATACTTGCCCACGCCCGAAAATTAAGATTGATGGGCCGCAATCGCAACTGCGGCGGAGGATGTGGTAGTGGTATCAGCCATGGCGGTCTTTGGAATTTTGATGGCACCAGTACCCCTTATGATGGTGCTGGGTTTATTGGCCGCGACCATCGTGATGGTGTTCCTGCTGGATGCTGTTAAAAAGCCGTTAATGCGTCGTCTCGTAAGTACATGAGAAAACATTAATGAAGACAATGCCATTTATACAACCCAATGATTCATCGGGCTACGTGGTATTGAATTTGTCACCGAGATTCTGGCTGCTGGTTGTGTTCACCGGTATCGGTGCCGGACTGGGGGCGTCGTTGCTGATGGCATTGCTGGCGGTGGTGCAGCATTGGTCTTATTCCTACAATTCGGGTGATTTTCAGAGTGCCGTAGAACTGGTGTCACCTTGGCGGCATGTCTGGATAATGGCGGCTGCTGGTCTGTTGGCAACCGTTGTGGTCTGGCTGTTGAAGCACTATTGGCCGGGAAAGGATAGTGACGTTCCTAAATCGATTTGGTTCAGGTCCGGCCACTTGCCCGTCGTTCGCACGATCATCGATGCCGCACTATCGATGACCCTTGTTGGCATGGGCGAATCGCTGGGGCGGGAAGGGGCACCTAAGCAATTGGGTGCCGCCGTTGCCAGTGTACTTTCCCGTTGGGCTAAATTGGAACCAGCGGAGAAGCGATTTCTAGTCGCGTGCGGAGCCGGCGCGGGTATGGGCGCTGTCTATAATGTGCCGCTCGGTGGTGCCCTGTTTGCACTTGAGATATTGCTGGGAACTCTGGCATTGCCGCTGATTCTTCCCGCGTTAACAGCTTCCTTCGTGGCCACTGTGGTTTCCTGGCTAACGCTGACCAACCATGCGACTTATCTGGTGCCCAATTATACTTTTACAGCCGGCCAACTGGTCTGGGCGCTGGCCTTCGGCCCAATGGCTGGCATTGCATCCGTCTTATTTGTACGTTTGATTATTTGGGCGGATGGGCATAAACCGCAGCGCGGCTGGGCCAGGATGGCACCGCTTTGGATGTTTACACTGTTGGGATGTGTCGCTATTGCATTTCCGCAGCTATTGGGCAATGGGAAGGACGTCACCGAATTAACATTTACCAATAAACTGGGCCTGCCGCTGCTGCTGATTCTGATTTTCCTCAAACCACTGGCCACCGCCGGTTGCCTGGGTAGCGGCGCGCCAGGTGGTCTGTTTACACCCAGCATTACCATCGGAGCCGTATTCGGCGGATGTTTTGGCCGCCTCTGGTCGCTTATCTGGCCAGGTGCAACGCCGGGGAGTTATGCCGTCATTGGCGCCGGCGCGGTGTTGGCTGCAACAACGCAAGCCCCGGTTTCTTCAATTGTGCTGCTGCTTGAGCTTACGCATCATACGCTGGGTATTTTCGTGCCGATTTTGTCAGCAGCGGTCGGCGCGGGGCTAACGGCACGGCTCTTGGATCGACGGTCGGTGTACTCCGGTCCGGCTGACACGATTCGTCCGGCGATAAAAATGCCGCCTGAGAACCTGGAGATTTCATATAAAGCGAGCATCCGTTCAAATATTGAAGTCATTTCAATATCTACCGGTTACCGAACCATTTTGCGGCGGTTTCTGAATTCCGACCACGTGCCGAAAATTCTTTACGTCCTGGACGAAAAAGGCGTTTTTGTCGGTCGTATTCTACTGCCGGATGTGGTTGCGTGCCGCCCATTGGCCCGCGTTCTGGATACCGGCGCGGCGGCTGATATGGTAACACCCGTGAGTTGCCTGCTTCCGCAAATGACTCAGGCTGATGTACAACGCCAAGTGGATTGTGAGCCAACGGGAGAACTTCCGGTTCTCGATACCCCGGGCGGCCATCTATGCGGTGTGGTCAGGCGAAATGTATAAAAGCGGGTGTGCCGCATTTTCCTTGTCGCACGCGGGATAGCGGATGTCGGCCGCCAAGTGGACTTTCAATGACGGCCACGCGGCGGCACCGATCGATGTTTTGTTGGCCGCGATAGCAGCATCCGCTTTACCATTTCCTGCGCACGTTCGGGGCCAACGGGTTTTCTATTACGTCGAAGACGTCATTATGAATCGCCACATGTTGACTGCTATTGCAGCTTGCGGAGATGCACCACGATGTCATATAAATTTTGATTCGTCAGGTTGGCATTACCGCCGAAGGGCGGCATGGCAATGTGCCGGTGATTGGTGGGATTTATAGCGGAGCGACCATGCTTGATAACCGTTCACTTTCTGGATATTTGCATAGCCACTGCGACCAGTAGTACAACTACCAGCACGCCCATCACCATCCCCAGCCATGTTCCGCTGCCCATCCAGGGCATTATCGTATTGCTTGCATGATTCATCATAATTAAGGTCCTTTCATGACCGGCCAACTTTAGTTATTCAATGGCATTGCGCCTCGGCTGGTGGTTGGGCCGGTGCCCGGGTTGCCGCCCGGTGCTGGATGGGTGCTGGGCGGATTCAGGGTGCTGCCGGACGTCCCGCCCGTTGCAGAAATTGTGCTCTGGCCATGGGACTTGGCTTTGTTGCCCATCATGCCGCCTGGGGCGGAAGATTTGCCTTGGCCACTTCCGGCACTGGCGGCTGTATTGCCCACGTCGCCATTGCCACCTTGGCCGCTTGTGGAATTACCCGCTGTGCCGCCCGGGGGAGTTGCGCCTGGGCCATTTCCCGTATTACCCGCTGCGCCCGCAGTGCCGCCTGGTGTGGAAGCTGATCCTTGGCCAGCTGCGGAGTTGCCGGCGGCAGCGCCGTTTGTTCCGGCGGACGTGCCCTGGTTACTATCCGAATCCTCCCCCTTATTGCCATTGCTGGCCGTTCCCCTTTGGTCCTTATCAGAACCAGCAGCCGCACCACTTGGAGGGGTGGCACCCTGGCCATTTCCGGAATTGCCGGTTGAGCCAACGGCTGCGCCCGGCGTGGAAGATGGGCCTTGAGCATTGGGGGAATCGCCCGTTGAATTGCGTTGTTGTGAATTTCCACTTTGGTCATTTTTAGAATTACCCTTCATGCCACCACTGCCTGACGTCCCGGTTTGATTGTTTCCGGAATTTGCTGCTGTGCTACCTTGTCCGGCAGTACCACTTTGGCTGCTTCCAGAATTACCCGATGCGCCCGCTGTCCCCGAATTGCCGCTTTGAGCATTGCCCGAATCACCGCCAACTGCGGTCTGCTGGTCAACTGACATTAAAAGTGCCGATTGGCCGCCGGGAGTGCCAGCTCCGCCTTGAACGCTCGTGGAATTACGCATCATTCCGGCTGTGCCGGTAGATGGGCCGTGACCAGTCTTGGCATGGCCTGGCATGCCAGTTGTCCCGGAATTTCCATTTCTCCCCGATGCGTTGTTACCACCAGTGTTGGAACTTCCGCTTTGGCCGGCCGCGGAATTACCTGTGCCGGAATTTCCGCTTTGGCCCGCTGCAGAATTACCACCGGTGCCGGCGGCTCCGCCTTGACCGGCAGCGGAGTTACCAGCAGAACCGGAGTTCCCACTTTGGCTATTTTTAGAATTACTCTTCATGCCACCACTACCTGATTTGCCGTTTTGATTGTTTCCGGAATTCCCGGCTGTGCTGCCCTGTCCGGCAGTACCACTTTGGCCATTTTTAGAATTACCCTTCATGCCACCAGTACCTGAGGTCCCGTTTTGGTTGTTTCCAGAATTTCCGGCTGTGCTACCTTGTCCCCCAGTACCACTTTGGCTGGCTCCGGAATTTCCGGCCATGCCGCCCGCTCCACTTTGGCTGTTTCCAGAATTATTCGCTGCACCATTTGCCCCAGGAGTTGCACCTTGGGCAATTCCTGAATTGCGCCCCGCACCGCCGGCAGTGGTTTGCTGGTCAACCGACATTAAAAGTACGCCTTGGCCACCTGCTGTTGAGCCGCCGCTTTGCCCGGCTGCAGAAAAATTACCTG
This sequence comes from Planctomycetota bacterium, assembly GCA_021805985.1. GTDB lineage: Bacteria > Planctomycetota > Phycisphaerae > WQYP01 > WQYP01 > JAMDCX01. The sequence continues at coordinate 26,957 of JAJZDN010000019.1, forward strand.
TTGTGCCACCGGTGCCGGAAGTTCCGCTTTGACCCGCTGCAGAATTACCACCGGTGCCGGCGGCTCCGCCTTGACCGGCGGTGGAGTTACCAGCAGAACCGGAATTTCCACTTTGGCCATTTTTAGAATTACCCTTCATGCCACCAGTACCTGAGGTCCCGTCTTGGTTGTTTCCAGAATTTCCGGCTGTGCTACCTTGTCCCGCAGTTCCGCTTTGGCTGCTTCCAGAATTACCCGATGCGCCCGCTGTCCCCGAATTGCCGCTTTGAGCATTGCCGGAGCCGCTGCCCGCACCGCCGGCTGCGGTCTGCTGGTCAACCGACATTAGAAGGATCGATTGGCCACCTGGTGTTGAGCCGCCGCTTTGCCCGGCTGTAGAAGAATTACCTGTCGTGCCACCGGTGCCAGCGGCTCCGCCTTGACCGGCGGCGGAGTTACCAGCAGAACCGGATGTTCCACTTCGGCTATTTTTAGAATTACCCTTCATGCCACCACTACCTGATGTCCCGTTTTGGTTGGTTCCGGAATTCCCGGCTGTGCTACCCTGCCCGGCAGTTCCGCTTTGGCTGCTTCCAGAATTACCCGATGCACCCGCTGTCCCTGAATTGCCGCTTTGAGCATTGCCGGAAGTGCCCCCGTTGCCACCAGCTGCGCTCTGCTGATCAATCGACATTAAAAGTGCAACGCGTCCACCTGGCGTCGAGTTTCCGTTTTGCCCCGCTGTGGAGCTACCTGTGCCTGAATTTCCGCTTTGGCCTCCTGCGGAATTACCACCGCTGCCGGAATTACCCGCTGTGCCAGATGATCCACCCGTGCCAGAAGATGATCCTTGGCCACTTCCCGAGTTACCTGCGGTACTGCCGGCCCCCGAAGTCCCGCTCTGACCCGCTCCAGAATTGCCCGCTGTGGTGCCTGTCCCCGAAGATGTCCCTTGACCGTTTCCGGATTTACCCATCATGCCACCTGTGCCGGCGGCTCCGCTTTGGCCTCCTGCGGAATTACCCATTGTGCCGCTTTGGCCATTGCCCATCGTGCCGCCTGTACCGGCAGCGGCCCCTTGACCGGTTGTGGAATTGGTCAAGTTTGGTGTTGTGTCCGCCGAACCTCTGTTCTGCACATCGCGCACAACCTTATTTTTATCCGAGCGTATTTTTGCTTGGTTCATACTCATCGTAAGATGGGAATTATTGTTGCCGCTGGCACCCGACACGCGAAACCATCCGCGATCGAACCCCACGACAACCAGAACAAGTACCAGTAAAACCAACAATGTAGATATGATTTTCATAATATTCCTCTTATGTTTCAGCCGCCAAAGGTGACACAAACAAACATCACCTAACTTTCTACCCTTGCAATTCCCATGCCCGGAGAATAATTTGGCCAACTTTCGTTCGCAGGGCACATGCTGGCACGGCGATCGCGCACTTATCCGCCAACCTGTCGGTGTCAGGGTGTCTGATTGGGCCTTAATGCCGCGACATACCACGTATTTCACATCTTCGGCACGACGAGACGCTTGGATTATTTCTTTCTGATCAACGGCCCCTTCTTTACGTGGGTCACTAAGACAATAATCCGCCAGGCGGCATGATTCCTAAACGAAGGCGCTTGCACGCATCATCGTGTAATTGCATACGTTACAGATGATTTCGCATGTACGGCTTCCGCACAGCGCCCCGTGCGCGGGACTGCAACTCATGCAAAGGCGGTAATGTAACTTCAATGCCGCATGGCCTGGGAAACCGTTACAGACACTACCTGTTATTAGCTCTGGTACGGCGTTTGCTAACTTTATTATGCGGTTAGTGAATGTCTGGAGTCATAGATTCGGAGAAAGAAGAATGACTTTAAGGATTCTATAAAACGAAGAAACCCTACCGGGAGGAAATCTATTGTGCCTGACCTGCGTAAGGTGTTGCACAGCGAACTTGCCGGAGCAAAGTAGTAGGAAAAAACCATTAATTTTTAGGAGTACGTATTATGAACACGCAGCGCATTGTAGGAATTGTTCTTTTAATCATCGGCATTGCACTGTTATTTACAGGGCTGCATGCCTCGAATTCACTGGGTGATCAAGCGCACAATCTGGTCTTTGGGCGCTACACGGAAGCCACCGCCTTTTATATCTTCGGCGGCGGCGCGATTGCACTCATAGGGCTGCTCATGGCCGTAATTCCGGGACGCGTGCGTTAAGCAAGCGTCTCCCTGGCGGGGGTCGCACGAAGCGCGACGCCCGAAACCCAGGAGCCTGTCCGCGTAATAGCCGTCGCAACCCGGCCATTACGCGGACAGGCTCTTAGATCCCCCGGCGGACCGCATTCATCCTCGGCGCCTCCGCATCGAGCTACGTATTTGCCGTTAGCTGATGCGGAAGCGTCGCGGTAGGATGCGGTTCGTTATACTGATTACCGATGCTGCATCGATCTGGATGGCCGCATCGGTCCCGACGCATGAGATCTCTGTATCATCAAACCATATTCCGCCTCTAACCCAACGCTGCCGCATTGGGCTGGGGGCGATCGTCAGGCTTGGGCATCGAATATAGCGGCGGAAAATAACTGGACCTTTCATCGTCACGCAGAATTGCAAAACACGAATACGTCTTTCTGGTATGCACTTGGCATGACCGCCCACTTGTTGTGCCCGCCTCATCGCCATGGTCCCCAACTTGAGTCATCAACTTAGCGCATCACCTTCCGGCATATCTTGGGGCTTACCTTGGGGCCTTGGCAAGGATGCCTTTGCGTGCGATAATCCTTTCTGAAAATTGAACCCGCACTGGAGTTGCATGTGATTATCGCAAAAATTGTCGGCACGGTTGTCGCAACCGTCAAAGATGCCGGTTTCGACGGCAAAAAACTGGTCTTAGCGCATGCTCATGTCCTCAAAGACGGACAACTTGTGCCGGGGCAGACGGTGCTGGTGGCCAATGATGATCTCGGTGCCGGAGAAGGGGAATTCGTGGTCCTTACGCAGGGCAGTTCCGCCCGTATGACCTCGAGTATGAAAAGCACCTCCACGGATGCTGTGGTCATCGCGTTAATAGATCGTATCGATGCCAACGGCCAACTGGTTTTTAAACGCAGCTGAAATAATGTGTCCGCCTGGCGCGGTCCTCTTGAGGTTCTGTATGTTTATTGCCATGGTTAAAGGCACGGTAACCGCCACCAAAAAGCACCCCTCCATGGCTGGTGCCCGGCTTTTAATTGTCCAGCCCATTGACGCGATGAGTGGTCAGCCCAACGGGTTTCCGCAAATTGCCGCTGATGTGCTGGGGGCGGCGAAAGGTATGCGGGTACTGGTGGTAAGTGATGGCCGGGGCGTGCAGGATATGCTCAAAACCGATCACCATTGCCCCCTGCGGCTAGGTATCATGGCCTTAATTGATCCGCCCGCGGGCGGCAGGTAACGCAGCAGCTGACGCCCGGCAGTATTTTGGAATAACGTATGTATTTAGGTAAAGTCATTGGTCGAATTGAAGCTCGCATTCGGCTTCCAGGCTTGGAAACCCAGCGCCTTGTATTGCTTGAGCCGTTAGATTTTAATCAACAACCCATTCGCTGGACTATCCTGGCGGTAGATGTCACGGGTGCTTCGGAGGGGGCGCTGGTGGTATATGAAGAGGGGCGCGAGGCGGCCAATCCATTTGATCCACCGCTGGCAGTCGATGCCTGCATCGTGGCGATTGTCGATGATTATCAATACCAGGCTTGAGACATCGGAGTCGGCATGGGGTCCATATTCGCTGTTTTTCAAATTATGCGCGTTGCTCTGGCGTTCACGGCGGTGGCGGACGTCTGGACGCTGATGCTTCTCAAAATTCCCGGACAAAAACCCATCAACGACCCAATCGCTGAATTTGCCCTGGCGGCCTTGGCGTCGTTTTTCCTTTACACCTTCGGCATGGCTCTTAATGATCTGCTGGACTCGCGCCGCGATCGTCTTTTTGCCCCCTGGCGGCCCATTCCCAGCGGACGGCTTAGTGTGCCGGCGGTCATTGTACTAAGTTTGGTGCTGATGCTCTTAGGTTTATTTTCCGCAACGTTGTTATCCTGGTTTGAACCCCTGCACTTTCCCGTCGCTTTGATGCTGGCTATGACCGTCAGCCTGATGATTGTTTTTTATAACGCCACGGGGAAATATCTCGGATACATCGGCTTTATTGCTCTAGGCCTGATTCGCGGCGTGAACTGCCTGATTGGTCGGCCCAATGCGGGATTTTTAATTTTATCGTTGTTTCTCTTTACCCACATCGCCGTGGGTACCGCTATATCCTACCGTCTGGAATCCAAACGTCCGCGGCTGCGAATTGCCGGCATCTGGAAACTCTTAGGCTCGGTTGCCTTGATCGATGCCGTCGCAATTTTAATCATGCTGCTGCGCGGCAGTATCACACGCAGCGTGCTTATGGACGCCTTGGGGCCGGCCGTGGTGGCTGTGATTTACTTCAGTTGGGTCGGGCGACAAATATTTAATCATCATGAAGCACCGAGAAAACGCGGTGAGCGCATCATGCTGGTGGGGTTATTTACCCTCTTCGCCTATGACGCTTCTCTGTTGGCCGCTAACGGGGCGTTTCATGGAATGGCAATAATATTGGCGCTGGCGGTTGTATCCTGCATCGCGTTCTGGGTCATGCGACTGGCCGGAAAAGGTCTCACGGTTGGCCGCCCACGCTACCGTATTCGCGCCGGGCGCTCATGAATTTCACTCACTATGTCCGTTGAAAGTTAGCCACTATGCGCCACAGCCTGCGCGATTGGCTGCCCGCCCTTTATCAGTGCAGCAATCCATAGCAGTTCAACGCTTGGGTAGTGCTTACATAAACTCGACCATCGGCCACGGTGGGTGTAGAATTCATATCAATTTCGCGGCCCACAATCTTATTGGACAGACCGTGGCGCCCTGTGCCGTTACTGCTGTCAAAAAGCTCAAAGCGAAGATTATTGGCACGATACGCCACAAGCCGATTGTTATTTCGGTTCAGCAACCAGACAATACCGTGGCGTTTTCCATTGGCAGATATCTCGGCGGTGGAACCGGGATAGGGGAATCTATCGCGTGATTCGGTAACGGGTTGAGGCGTGATGTGCGCATGAGCGATAAGAAATGCTTTGGCGAAATCGGCGACTTCCGCGTAATAAATCCAGCCGCTGTGGCGATGCGGTCCTGCGAAAAAAGCCCCGGTGCTAAAGCCACTGCCCGTTGCGAGGGGTAATTCCTGAACCACCGCATTATAACCGGAGTGTCCGTTCCCTTTTTTGCCGCCGTGATATCCGCCCATATCATTGCGATCCAGTAAATAAATCGTCCCCGGCTTATCGTTAATGACCAGCAGATGGCGATGACGCTTATCCCCCACCGATGCCGGCAGCAGCACCGGACTGGAAGATCCCAGATCAAGATCGCTGCGCAGGAGGTGATTTTCATCCTTTGGCACAAAATAATCCGCCACATGCAACCCAAAACCATTGGGGTTATCACGATGTTGCCGCGTATCCGAATCTGGAACCAGCTTCAGGGCCGCATCGCCAAAGTCGCCCAACGCGGGTATCTGCAGATGCGACGAATCAACTTTAAGCCGATGGCGATAGGGTGCGGGGATAAGATGCGTTTCAAACGTACCGTTGCCGGTTTCAACAAACAGATTGCCTGCATGATCAACAGCAATGGGGCCTCCCCATATTCCTGCGGCCCAGCCACTGGGCGTCGCGCTCCAGACCGCTTTAACCGGTAAATTACCGTCCTGGTTTTTTACCGTTCCATACCCGAGGATCCATCCGTTATAGGGTCCAATATCGCCCGGATCAGCACAGGCCATGTATAAAACATGATTAACCGGATCAATGGTGAGATAGCGGAATGTGATCTCAAAACCATAAAAATGATCCAACTTACCATTGGCCTTGCGGACCGTTGGACCGGTGATGTATTGGCCGCGCGGCCCGCTTTCTGAAATTTTTATCTGGTGGGCATAAAATTTCCCGTTGCCAAGCCGCAGCGCAGACAGAACGTGAATCCAATGCAGTTGCCCATGGGTTCCCGGACCTTTCTCCGTTTCCTCACATTCCACATAAATGACACCGGTCGCCAGATCAATGGCCGGCGTGTCTTCCAAAGGTTCATTTTTTGCGGCCCAGTTGGGGTTTTCCTCCTGCGCTTTGACGGTATCCGAAGCGTTGTCAAAATGTTTAAGCAGATTGCGTTTCCATAGCACTTGTCCGTTGTTGGCATTAATGGCATAAACGGCATCCCGGGAAGTAGTGGCAATGATGATGTTCTGCATGCCCGGATGTGGACCTGTCGTGATATTTACATGCGATACAAACAGCGGTTGGCCATAATCCACCCCGTTAAGCCGCGTGACAAACAGCTTTCCGAAAAGACCCACGCGAACGTTGTGCGGGGTCAACACATGCTCCTGCAGGTTTTCGCCAGTGTTGGCCAGATCATTGTGATTAATGAGGATATTGACCGCCGCTTGCGCGCGCGGGGCGCCCAAAAGCATAAGCCCCAGGGAAACTCCGGTCAGGATAATATTAAATAAAGTTCTCCCGCGCTGCTGAACTCCCCGGATAAATGCCACCAGCAACTCGCGCGGACTGAAAAAATTACCACTCATAGATCAGGACCACCTTTCAAAGGAAACTATAGCGATTCCGGGGGCACACGCAAGGCTGGCCCGGAGTAAAACTGGCTCCGCATCTTACCGCTATATACGATCATCGCCTGGAAAAGTTGGGCCTGTTGGGGGAGCATCCCGCCATAGAGCACCGTGGTGATAACCCGATGGTTGGCCTGGGGACCAGGTTACGGGTTACGGGGGACAGTTACAGGGAGGGGGGTGTCAGTAATTGCAGTAATTGCAGTATTATCAGTACATTCAGAGTTTGGAACCTAGAACCTGGAATCTGGAATGTCGAACGTACTGCCAATACTGATAATACTGAATGTACCGCCAATACTGTCCCCTGTAACCCCGTCCGCCCCGTCCGCCCCGGCGGCACTGGATCAACCACCGGATTATCATCCGGTGCTCTACAAGATTAACACAGATTTTCGTCCGTAGCTCAATGCGGCAGCGTTGAGTTCGCGGCGGAATGCAATGCGATGACACGCCGTATTCCGCCCGTCGCAAACCGCTCCTCCTCAGATAATCTCTCCCGCGCGGGCGATCAGTTAAATAGCCCGCGGTGTTTATAAATTTTGGAGCATGTCAGGCTGTAATGCTCCACCACGCCATGGCGATTAAATAAAATCACCAGCGATTTTCTGGTGCCGCGGGCGTTGGTTTCCACCGCGTTGATAAACGGGAGAAAATCGGTGGTTGTCAAATGTAGCCTGGTATAGTCATATTCCCATTGCTGACAGCCGTTGCTGTTATATGAAACCTTCAACGGATCACCAAGATCATCCTTTACCTGGCAGCTGGTGGTTTTTCCGCGAATAATTTTCCGCGAAACCTGTGATGCGGTGAGGTGGTCAATCTGCTGATTGCCCTGACTCGAGCAACCAACCAGACCCGCGGATAACAGCGCCGCTATGGCAAGGATGGTAAAACGCACAGCTTTCATAGCATGGACTCCTGTTGATTGATTGCACCTTTCTTAGTCCGTTCCGGCCGAACGGGACTGGAATCCAGTATATTGTCGGAGTTCACATCCAAAAGTCAATTAAAAAAACCGGAATCCACGTTTGTTGTAAACTTCCGGAGCCGGTCTAAGTAATCGCAATCCTGGCCATGACTCGTAGAGGCTCCCGTATCGGATAACATATCGGATAACTGGTCTTGACTGGCAATCAGTATTAGTATATTATTAAACCAATGAGCAGCGCATCCAATAGCTCCGGGGTGTCACAGAAACTAAACGTGCTGGTGCCTGACGCGCAGTTGCCGCGGGAAAATTGGCTGGCCATTGCCCGGGTCGATTCTCTGATGACCAAGCAGTTGGACCGCAGCTTGCGCGACATTGAGCTGACCATTTCTCAGTTTGAAGTGCTGATGATTTTAAACAGCAAAGCGGGTTTATCGCAGCAGGATTTGGCACAATGTCTGCTGGTTACCAAAGGAAATGTCTGCACGGTGCTGGGGCGGATGGAAAAAAACCAATGGATTGTCCGGCAGCAGGATCCGCATGATGGCCGCGCGCATTGTCTGCATCTGACGGAAAAGGGCCGGGAAATGGTTAAAAAAGCTGCCCCCTTGGCCGCCAAACAGGTGCGTCTGATGATGGACAGCTTATCGCTGGTACAACAAAGGGCGCTGCATGATTTGTTGGATCGCCTGGAGGGCTCCTTAGGCCATTGGGTGTGACCCTTGGATTTGACTCTCTTCGGTGTAAAGTATAGTATTAAACCAGTTGGTGGTGATGTCTTTTTTCAGGAGCTTGTTATGTCGGTTAAAGTTCACGTCGTATTTTACAGCATGTATGGCCACATCTGGCATATGGCCGAAGCTATTGCCGCCGGAGCGCGGGAAGTCAGCGGCGCGGAAGTAAAGATTTTCCGTGTGCCCGAAACCATCCCCGCGGATGTTCTTGAAAAGCACGGCGCCGCCGGAGCGCAAAAGGCCTTTGCCCATATTCCCGTTATCGCGCCGGCGGAGCTTACCCAAGCCGATGCCATCATTTTTGGTACCCCGACACGCTTCGGAAACATGGCCGCACAAATGCGGAATTTTCTGGATCAGACCGGCCAAATTTGGGCTACCGGTGGTCTGATTGGTAAAGTCGGCAGTGTTTTCGCCAGCTCCGCCTCACAGCACGGCGGCCAGGAAACCACCATTACCAGTTTTCACTCCACCTTGCTGCATCATGGAATGGTCATTGTCGGCGTACCTTATTCTGAACAACGGCTCGTTGCCATGGATCAAATCACCGGCGGAACACCGTACGGAGCCACCACCTTGGCCGGCCCAAAGGGTGAGCGCACCCCCAGTGAAAATGAACTGGCCATCGCCCGATTTCAAGGGAAACATGTTGCCCAGATCGCCGCCAAGCTAGCGCGTAAGTAAACCGTGTGAAAAAAAGGTGTCAGGTACCTTTTTTCTTTAACGCGGTGCGCCCGCCGAGCACCGGATGATTAATCCGGTGGTTGATCCAGTGCCGCCGGGGCGGGCGGGGTTACAGGTTACGGGTTACAGGTTACAAGGGGACAAGTATTGGCGGTACATTCAGTATTATCAGTATTGGCAGTACGTTCGACATTCCAGGTTCCAGGTTCCAGGTTCCAGGTTCTAGGTTCTAGGTTCTAGGTTCTAGGTTCCAATCCCTGAATGTACTGATAATACTGCAATTACTGGTTTATCACTGCGGTGCTCTATGACCCGATTGAAAATCACGGCTTTGCCCGTACAGCCGATTTACCGGCTTTAATAAATGCGTCCACCTGTTGTCCAACATACAGTGGAAACGGTGCCGAACCCATGCGGTAAACCACTTGCAGCACGCGGGTTTCAACTTGCTCGGTCGGAGCGCCGGTAAGATTCTGCTTGGGCACGACAAAAGGCTCAATACGTAAAAACGTCAATGGAATTTGCTGGCGTGTCATGCCGCGCACAAAGCACATGGCAGCTTCCGCAGGATTAAATCTAGACGCATCTTCCTGATCTATTTGCAGCCGCACGTTTAAATGCCGAATATCTCCCAGAATGAGCGCCGCCAGCTGGGGATTGTCGGTGATGTTCTCTATCGCGGCGGTATCCGCAAATTGCCCGGGACGGATGTTAATGCGCAGAACTGTGCCATTAATGGGCGCACGGACTGTCAGTAAATCGAGACTGACCATCGCCTGTTCCAACTGCGCGTCATTGCCTGCAATCGTGGCGCGGGCAGCCAGCACCTGGGTTTTGGCGATGGTAATATCCCGGCTCCATGTGCCGGCATTAAACTGTGCCAAATCGGCTTTCGCCTTTGCCAACTGCGCTTGGGCTGTCAGCCAGGCAAAGCGTCGATCCGCGACGTCATCAACGGATAGGGCATCCGTGCCGATCAACGGCTTGATGCGTTGCCAGCGCTGTTGGTCATTGCTATACGTGGCCTGGGCCGCCTGCACCGCCGCCAGATAGGTCAGGCGATCCACCGCGCGCGGCGGTGATTGCAGCTTTGCTAAATTGGCCTTGGCCTCCGCCAGTTGTGCCTGGGCTGTCAGTACCCCGGCTCGGGCCAACGCCACTTGCGCCTTGGCCTGCCGGGTATCCAGTTGAAAGAGTTTCTGCCCCTTAACCACCCGCTGATTCCATACGACAAATACATGCGTCACCACGCCGCTGATGAATGGCGAAACCGCGATGGTGCGGCTTTCAGGCTCAATAATGCCGGACGCGGCAATCGCGTTGGTATACGGATTCCCCGCTGGATGCACCGCCGGCGGAACTGACCGGTAATGATGGGTACTGCGTTTTACCGCAATAACGCCAATAGCAGCGCCGGCGATGGCCAGAATAGGAACCAAATATTTCCGAATCATATATTTCCTCAAACAACTCAAGCTGCGCCGGTTACGACCGTATCAATAATTTTGCCATCTTCCATGTGGGCGATTCGATCGGAAAAGTGGAAAATGCGACTATCATGCGTCACCACAATCACCGCCCGATCAGGCCGCACCGCGATGGTTTTAAGTAAACTGATGACCTGTTCGCCGGTCTTTCCGTCCAGAGCGCTGGTGGGTTCATCACATACCACCAGCTTAGGTTCGTGCACCAGCGCCCGAGCAAATGCGATACGTTGCTGCTGTCCGCCGGAAAGTTCACGGGGGTAGCTTGTCAGCCGCGTACCCAGTCCCATTTTATCAAGGAAATCCCCCGCCCGATCCAATGCCCTCCGCCGCGGCCAGCCCAGTACCAACAGCGGTATGGCGGCATTTTCGACAGCCGTGAGTTGCGGCAAAAGATTAAACTGTTGAAATGCAAAGCCGACATTTCTTCCACGAAATCGGGCCTTAGCGTTGTTGCCCAAGGCCAGAAGATCCTGCCCAAATAGATGAATCTCGCCGTCATCGTGATTCAAAATGCCGGCAATTACCGAAAGTAATGTGGTTTTACCACAGCCGGATGGCCCAACCAGCATCAGCAGTTCACCAGTGAAAACATCCAGTGTTACACCGGCCAACGCGTAATTAACCGCATTCCCCTGGCCGAAGGATTTTTTAACTCCGCGGCACTGCACCGCAACATTTCCCTGCTGCAAACTCATTGGCACCCCATGCGCTGTGGTAACTGCTGGTGGGTTTCACAACTCATTTGAACACCACTGCCGGCTCAAGTTTCACAACCGATACCAACGAGAACAGACTGGCGAAAATAACAATGAAAATCATTCCAATTCCGGTTACGGCCATAATTTGCCATAGAAAAACCGCCAGCCGTTCGCTGGGCGGGGTAAAATGCAAAATCAGCATGTTCGCCGCGCCGCTTATGCCAATTCCGATACCAAAGCCCAGTACCCCGGTAACAATCGCCTGCAGCAATACCATGCGGACAAGTGTGAAATCGGTTGCTCCCATGGCCTTTAGTGCGCCCAGGTACCGCAGATTATCATGCGTGAATTGATACAGCGTCTGGCCGGCAATGGCGATTCCAACCAATGCGCCCAGGCTGATGGTAATGCAGAAATTGATCGGAATACCCGTTGATTTCATGTAATACCAGAATGTTTTACTGGCGATGCCAGCCTTGGTGTACGCCTCCAGCCCGGTGCGGTGCTCAATGCGCTGGCACAGAGCTGTGAAATTCTGCTTTGGCCGCGCCTTAACCAGTATTACCGCGAGCTGATGGCGCTGCGCGGGTGCCCAATTGGCGGCGCGACTATACGTGGTATAAATAATGGGTAGCCCCTGGAAACTTAAAGCGGTTCGGCACAACCCCGTTACTAATGCACGGTTGCCATTAATCTGTATGGTTTGACCGGGCTTGATGTTGCCAAGTTTGTCCTGTGCATAGGCCGCATCTACCAGCACGCCATGCGATATTCTCAGCGCGTTAATGGTTATGCCGCCCAGCAATTTTGGCGGTCCGCCCGCCAGAGCCTGATCGCCCAGACCAAGTAGAAGACAGGTTTGAAATTTGCCATCCGAAAGCCGCACTTGAACATCCTGCCGGAATAGCCGCGTGGCCCATAAAACACCGGGTATCGCTTTAACCCGATATAGGTCATCCTCGCTCATGGGTCGCAGATCATCGACATCTTCCATGGGACGATTTGTCACCCAGATATCGGGCGTGCTGATGTTGGTCACAATGCCATAAGTGCTGCGCATCAGGCCGACGAAAATATTTAACTGCTGCGAAATAAGAAATGTCGCCAGCGCAATGCCGATAATAATACCAATATATTTAACGCGATCACCAACCAACATCCTCAGGGCGATAAAATTCATGATTCGTTTCTCCCTAGGTTGGCCGCAAGACTTCCACAGTACCATTTGGGCGTAAAATCAGCCGCAGCATTTTAGGCGTGCCAGCGTGGCCGGGCTACTTCACGCTCTCATGCTTTCATGCCAATCATGACCACACCAATTAAAATGAAAAGAATGCCCAGCCAGCGTTGCCGGGTCATGTGCTCTTTGAGGAAATATGCCGAACAGAACGCGACTGTGGCAAAACAGATAGCACCCATCGGAAAGGCGATAATCAGCGGCATAAAATGTAACGTCCAGGTCCAGAAAATTGACTCGGCAATAAAGGATACAATCGCCGCCTGAGTCCAGTGGTTGGTGAGAATTTGCCGCAGTATGCCACCGGCTCCCGGCGGCATTCCGCGGGTGCCGACTTTCATGGTCACCTGTCCCACTGTTTCCAAAACCACCGCGCCGGAAAAACTCAGCAGCCCCGTCCAATACACGTTCATCCAGTCGCCTCCGAAGTACCCGGCGGCTGCTGCGCGGCCATGACCCGCCGGGGCGACTCGGACGGCGTGCGACTAACCAGAACCACTCCAACCAACACCAGGGCGATACCGCAAAATTGAAGCGGATCCAGATTTTCTGAAAAAAGCCAATGGGAACTTATCGCCACGACAATATAGCTTAAGGCTGTGATTGGCTGGACAAAGCTTAAATCCGCCAAAGCCAGAACCATCATCCAGTTAAACAACTGCCAGACGTGTAATAGCAGGCTCAGCAGAAATAGAGGTTTAATCAGCGTAGCCCCCAGAGCATGCGCCATTCCGCCGTGCTGGGGAACTGAGGCACGCCAGCACAGTTGCACGCTGGTGTCCAGAGAAATCGCCAGAAAAAGCCCGATCCACAGCAGTAGCCGGGGACGCTTTGGAGCAGGAATGCTCACGCTTTAAATCCCATCTCCGCGGAGCGGGATTGTTCCAGTACCGTTTGAAGGACCACCGCTAATTCGCCGGCGATCAGCGCATGGGCATGATCGTTGGGATGCACGCCATCGGGCCCGGATACGCTTTCCGGTGGCAAGCGGCTTAGCGACGTGCCGTACCGCACAAACGGGCAATCCAGTTCCGCGGCTACTTCTGCAGCTGCTACGCGATACACTTCCAGTTCCCTATCGGATACCGGCTGCCCTCCATGCCCCTGGATCATCGCGCTGACATCTTTGCCGCTTAATTGCGATAAATATCGGCCGCGAATTTCCAGCGAGTGATTAGGCATATCCGTGAGAATCGGCCGCGATCCGGCGGCGATTATTTTATGCGCAATTTTTGTCAAGTTGGCGGCATATCGATCCACGCGAATGCGATTCTGTACAATTTTTCCGTTGCTGATAACAAAACGTTTCCACAGCAAATCCACATCATTGCCGCCCAGCATCACCAGCACCGCATCAGGATGGTGCTCCTGCAGCAAGGGGTCCATAAGTTCCACCGCGTCGGCTGTGGTGCGATGAATGTCCGCGTCCACAATAAATTTGATGTCCGGCAATTGTGTCCGGAGGATATCCAGATAGCTCCGCTGGACGCGACCCGTTACATCGGTGCCACGGATTTCTGCAATTCCCAGGCTGATGCTGTCGCCGACAATCAATAACGTTCGCTGTTGTTTATCAGGCATGGGCGGCCTCCTTGCTATTTGGCACTCCGGAATTTACGGCCGCGTCAGTGTAATCGTGCCGGTGATCCACCATGCGTTTGAGCTTGCGATCATGACGCAGAGAACCGGGCGCATGCGTAATCAAACGCATATCAAATATACCAATATCCAGGTTTTTGGTCAGATCCGGATATTGTAAACGCATCTGCTCCTGGACCTCCCGTCGCAACTGTTGGTCATCGGTGCCAAGGCACTCCACGTGAATTTCCATGATCTCTCTTAACCCATCGAGTTTGAACACCACCTGCCAGTCATGCGTTAAACCCTTCACAGGCCGCAAAATATTTTCAAACATCAGTGGATATAAATTGCCCCCGCTGGCGACAATTAATTCGTCACGGCGACCCCGGAGGCGGCTCATGCGCATACCTTTTAGGCCGCAGGGACATTGTTCAGTAATCAAACGCGTGATGTCTCGGGTACGATAGCGCAACAGGGGCATCACTGTGCGGCGCAAGGTTGTAAACACCAGTTCCCCAAGACCGCTGGTGTCCGGTTCAAGGATCTCCGGGTAAAAGTCAGTGTCGTCGAGATGATAAACGTCCGGTTGATCGCAGGGTTGATATCCCATGCCGCCGCCGAGTTCTACGCTGCCATAGCACATGCGAACTTTAGCACCGTGCCAGACGCGGTTCATCCATCCGATGGCGTCGCGCGGCATTTCTTCCGCTCCGCCGATCAACAGTTTCAGCGGTACACTGCCGTGTTCTTCAGCTAATTCCGTCAGACGAATCAGCCAGGTGGGTTCACCCATGATGACATTAAACTCATACTGCTTAAGCCGCCGATAGACCTCCATCGGATCAACTTTTCCAAAGGCCATGCAAAAGCACTTGGTCCTCATCAAAGCATTATGCACCAGCATGCCGGGAATCCACATGGAAAAATCAAACGCGTTGGCCACCCGATCGGTGGATCGCAGCCCCATCACCTGCAAGCCTGCCGCATCAATTTGGGCAATTTGCGACAACTCGCTTTGATCATAATAAATCTGTTTATTTTTTCCGCTGGTTCCGGAAGATTCAAAAACAATATTTGGTGCCCGACAGATAAAGGCCTTGGGATCTGCGACAATATCCTCCGGCATGGTATAAAAATCACCGAGATCTGCCGGCGTGCGAACTTTAGCCGGATCAATGCCGCGGTCATGGAAGGATTTGCGATAAAATGCGCTGTGGCGACCGACATATTTCACAATCTTTCGGAAGCGCTGTGCCCGAAGTGTCGCCACGAGCCCCGGCGGCATGGCCTGATAAATGCGCGCCGTGTTCTCCGGACTAAGCTGGTCAGCAAAAAAGTCTACCGGATTGAATTTCAGATAACATCCTTTCAAACGTCGGCTGCTGTTTACCGCAGCTCTGAGCATGTTTCTATCGCGCTGCCTTCATGGCCTGCCCGATAGCCCGCGTTGTAATTTCCAGGTCCTCGGCACTGTGTGCCGCGCTGATAAACCAACAGGCCGAACCGGAACTGTTGACATGCACACCCTGCATCAACAACGAATGCCTGAATGCCGCGTAGCGCTGTGTGTCCACCTTCAGCAAATCGCGATAATGCTTCAACGCCTGTCCGTCCTCATTAAACAGCACCTGAAACATGCTACCCACGCCCTGCACCACGCACGCAATGCCCGTGTCTGCCGCAGCCCGGCGAATCGCTTCCATGCAGCTTCGGCCATGGCTGTGGATTTTTTCCAATGTTCCCGGCTCATTTATTTTGCGCAACGTATAAAGTGCGGCCGCGGCACACAACGGATTGCCATTGTACGTGCCGCCGTGTTTTACAACATTGGCACCCACCTGTTCCATTATCGCCCGGCGGCCCGCAAAAGCGCTAATGGGAAATCCGCCGCCGATAGCTTTGCTGAAAATAGTCAGATCCGGCGTAACCCCAAAGTATTGTGCCGCTCCGCCCCGCGCCAGGCGAAAGCCAGTAACAATTTCATCATAAATCAGCAAAATTCCCCGTTTGTCGCATTGCTCCCGCAGCCATGGCAGCAGTCCGTCTTCCGGCATAATGCAGGCATTATTAGCCACAATCGGTTCTAAAATAATCGCCGCCGACTCCTCGCCATGTTCATTAAGCAATTGTTCAATAAGGTCCTTGTGATTCCATGGGGCAATAATGACATCCCCGCTGACACCTTCCGGAATCCCCCGCGAATGCGGGCTGTTATGCGGGTGATCCAGCGGGCCGGCTTCAGCGGTCGTCGGACGGTTGCTCACGGCCAGCACATCGATCCAGCCATGATAGTGTCCCTCAAATTTGATAATCCGATTGCGACCGGTAAATCCGCGCGCCGCGCGAATGGCCCCGCTGATGGCTTCCGATCCGGAATTCGCATAACGCACCAGTTCAGCTCCGGGAACCATGGCGCAAATTTGTTCAGCCAATTCCACCTCTACCGTGTTGCACGTGCCGAACATCGTGCCGCGGTCCAGTTGTTGCTGCACTGCCCCGATCAGGCCGCCGTCAGCATGCCCCAGAATTGCACTACCATAGCTAAGCAGATAATCAATAAATTCGTGGCCGTCCACATCCCACACGTGTGATTTGTTCCCCCGGTCAATGTACAGCGGATAAGGCAGCGGCCCAGTAGTGGAACTGCGCGCCGAACTGCTAATTCCGCCCGCCAGCACCTGCTTGGCCCGCCCAAACCATTGTTGAGATTGGCTCGTGGCATGAAGGTCTGTTAGGCCCAGAGGATGTACCATCGTTTGTGTCATAGGTCTATTTTACCGGTAAAGTTGTCCAATGTATTGCACACAGCGCAAATGACAGCGCCGCTTCATGCACCGCTTTAAGCTCTACGTATTCATCCACGCCATGCGCCTGCTCCAAGCTGCCGGGACCCCATACCAGCGTGGGTGTCTGATCCATACCCCAACGCAAGCCCGCTTCGCAACCTGCGTTAAAACCCCGCCATGACATGGTGTTTGCTGTTAAACCACTATCTGTCATTGCCGCCAATGCACTTTGCGCCAGCGGATGTTGCTTGGATAATTCATGGCCGCCATATTCTTCAGAAAATTCAATATCCAGGCGGCACCCGCTATCTTTCCCTTTTTGCTGCAATTCGCACAGCCGATCTTGAAACCGCTTTTTCCAAACTTCAACATCATCCGCTGGCAGCAGTTCCAGGTACCCCGCACACCCGGCCAGGTCACACGTGGCACCCTGCCAATTTCCCCCCTCTATATGATCCACCGTAATGGGGCGCATAATAGGATAGTGGGCAAACAGCTCATTGGGGTCGAGCACGGCAAATTCCGTTTCCATAAGCTCCAGGTGTTCCAGCACCGCCCGCAAAGCGACAATGGCGTCGGTTCCCAACCATTTGACTGTGCCATGCACCGCTTTACCGTGTAATCCAATGGCGAATCTTACGCCGCTGCGCGACGCATTCCGCGGTTGTCCCTCCGTGGGTTCCAGCACAATTAATCCATCCGGATGATAGCCCCGCACGTAACTGGTTAATGTGCCCAAACCTACGCAATCCTCTTCGCCAGGAACAATTTCCACCATCACATCGCCGGGCAGGCCCTGCGGATACGCGTTTTTCAACGCCAATAGCGCCGCCAACGCACTGGCCAGCGGGCCTTTTACATCGCAAGCGCCCCGGCCATAAATCCGCCCCTCGGCTATTTCCCCCGACCATGGGCCATGCGCCCATCGCTGTGCATCACCGGGTGCAATGACATCGCTGTGCGCATTAAACATCAAGCTGCGGCCAAGGCCACGTCCTGGAAATTTGATAACCAGAGTGGGTCTCCCGGCCAGCGGAATATGCCGTAAAGTTGCTTGCCGATAGGCACTAAGTTGCGTTTCTGAAGACTCAAACAAATCCGCTTCAAAGCCATTTTGCTTCGCCCATCGGCTGATAAATACGACCAGATCGCGCTCGTTGCCGCTGGTGGAGGGAATTTGCAACAGTTTCTCCAGCAGTTCCTGCGTGGCTGCCTGACGCTGACGCAGAATATTTTCCAGTTCGCGTTGTAGATTCTGCGATGGTGTGGGAGATGCTGCGCGTTGGGTCGTGGTTATTGCAGGCATAAGGCTCGCATTCTTCCGTTTGGTTTAGAGCGATTTATATCGCTGCTACCTGCGATGTCCATGCCCCATTCATGGTCGCGGCAATTTCGTGCAGGCTGTTGTATGGAATATAGGCGTGTTGCCGGTCCGCCAATTCCTGCGCCAGAACTCCTTTGGCAAATACCACATCGGCCTGCCGGGCCGGGCAAATATCACTGCGGCCGTCGCCTATATAAATAGTTTTCCGCCGCCCTACATGCAGTTCGCGGGCGCTGCTGCATTTACAATGGGCTGCCGCTGATAAGCAAAATTCCGTTTTATGTGGACAGACCAAGTGAAGCTGCTGATCCATTCGAGCGATTCGATTGGCCCGAATTTTAACATCGCCCACATTAAAGCGGTTGAGAATTCTCCGGATAAATTTTTCAATCCCATCGCTGAGAATAGCAAATGGGACGTGATACTGCCGGAGCAGGGCAATAAGAGGAAGAAATCCCGGATCAATTTCCACTTGATCGATAAAATCGTAAAGATCGTTATCTGAAATGTCCAAAAGTGAAAATTCTTCCCGTAAACACGCTTCTGAGCCGATCAATCCAGCTTTCCATCGCTCTTCCACGAGTTTCCATGATTCATTGCGCGAGAACTTATTCACCAGTTCGTCCAGCACATCTTGACGCGAGATCGTGCCGTCAAAATCAAACCACACCTGTGCGGCATGGGGATCCGGTAAAATCACTTTTTTCACCATGACAATTCCTCTTAACCCAATCATGGCTTTTCGGCCCCGCAGGGCCTTATGTTGCCGCCGGGAGTGCTGTGAGAAAACCAGTTTTAAATCCTCGAAAAATGGGAATTTTTATCCCATTAATCGCCTGCGTTCCAAAGTCGATTAATATCTTATAGCAAACGGGGGGTGAATATCAACCGTGGTCAATAGTGGCCGCCGATGCTGCATCTTAGCCGATCCAAATTTAAGACAGTCTTACAATAACCGAAGGGGCTATGCCATCGATGTTGCGAATCCATGTTGCGAATCCAGGGCCTCAACGGCGGCTATAATGCAGCAGGCTAATGCGGATGGAAAATAACAAGCGGATTGGAGTATCCGACATTTGTGCCAGTGCTTTGCTTAATGCGGTACGGAGGCTTGCAGGGTTATTACCGGCGGCCGCCAAACTTGGTCCTAGGCAATCCATGATGGGGCTTGATTCCAAGTGAAAAGTGGGATTCTGAAGAAGCCAGATCCGCCGACGACAGGGGAAAGGAAATGGCTTTCTCAAAGCGGTCAGGCGGTTTCGTTGAAACAGTCGGGGAACGTCTATGCTGTACGACCGAATGAACCGGAGTATCGGATACCTGCGATTATCCATCACACAGGCTTGCCAATTGCGCTGCATCTATTGTCGGCCCGCGCTCCACCAAAATCATACCGACGGCATGTTGACACCTGCGGAATTCGGGCAGATCGCGCATCACTTCATCCTCCACCATGGGGTGCAGAAAATTCGCATTACCGGCGGTGATCCAACCGCCCGTGGGGATTTGCCGGAAATAATTGGAACAATTGCCACAGGGCATTCGGATATTGACCTGGCGATGAGCACCAACGGTTTGGCATTGGGCCGCCTGGCGGCTACCTGCAAAGCCTCCGGCTTAAAACGTGTGAATATCAGCATGGACACGCTGGATGAATCAACATTTGAACGTTTAAGCGGCCGGCGCGGCGTTGGTCAGGTCATTGCCGGCATTGATGCCGCGATTGCCGCAAACCTCGCCCCGGTAAAACTCAATATGGTGGTAATGCGCGGCATCAATGACGGGCAATTGGCATCCATGGTCGATTTCGCGGCACAGCGAAACATAACACTCCGTTTTATTGAACTTATGCCCATGGGACCCCTGGCACCGAATTGGCATCAGCATTACGCACCGGCGGCCAGCATCCGCAGAAGCCTCGAGCCTCTGACGCTCTCTTGGCGACCCCTCGAGCAGGGTGCAGAAAGCAGCCGGAATTTTCGCGTCGTGCTGCGCGATGGAAGAGAAGTATCGCTGGGTTTTATCACCCCGATGAGTTGCAATTTCTGCGGCAACTGCAATCGCCTGCGCATTTCCTGCACCGGCGATATTTTTCCTTGTCTGATGAACCGGCCGCGCGGAACGCTTCTGCCCGCGCTGCGGCCGAAATATGACCCGTTGCGTTTTGACGCACTTCTGGCGGAGGCGTTGGCGGCAAAAGAGGCGGAACATCCGCACGATGGCTTTGCAGTGATGACCAGTATTGGAGGCTAATTCATGGGGCACCCCGCGGGTAACCACACGACCGCATTCAAAAACATTACAGGCGGGGGATTAATGCGCGACCCCTGCCCTGAGTATGAGGCCAGAGTTGGAAAGCGTGAATACCTATGAAATTGACCGTACAGCTCTTTGGATCGGCGGCCGAACTGGCCAACCGGACGCGGCTAGTGGTGGAAGTGTGTGATAAAACCGTGACTTGCACACGCTTGCGTACTGTCATCGTTCAATATTGTCCGCAGATTGAGAACCTTATGCCGTCTGCGCGGCTGGCGATAAATTGTTCCTATGTCGCGGAGGATACGCTCGTGTCGGATCAAGATGAAATCGCGCTAATTCAGGCGGTGGGGGGCGGATGAGCGTGACTGTTGAATTTTGTGACGGCCCGGTCGTTGTGCGTCGGCCTCGGCCTGAACCAGTCGTTGGAGCAGTGGTGATGTTCGAAGGCATTGTGCGGGCGGAAGAAAATGGCCGGCGGATTGTCGCCTTGGATTATCGCACGTATGACCCCATGGCGGAACGGGAGTTAAAACGCCTTGCGGATTCCGCAGTCAGCGCATTCGATTTGGCCATGCTGCTGGTGCTGCATAGTCGCGGATTGGTGCCGGAGGGGAATTGTTCCTTTCTGTTGGTGACGGCGGCCAAGAATCGCAAACCCGCGCTGCTGGCGATGGATTGGTTTATCGATGCGCTTAAACGCGATGTGCCGATCTGGAAATACCCTGTGTGGGCAACTGAAATGAACACTGCGATGGGAGTTGGATCATGAATGCCCCACATCCTGAGACAGCCTTCAGGCAACTGGCAGAGCGGATGCCCGATATCGGAGTTCAGACCGTACTTTTATCAGATGCCGCTGGCCGGATTCAGGCCATGCCTCTGCTTGCCAATCGCGATAGTCCACCGTTTGATTGCAGTTCAATGGATGGATTCGCCGTCAGGTTGAAGGACCTGACAGCATCCGATCTGCCCGTGCGGGGCGAAGGGCGTTTGGGGCAAGAGCCGCCAGCACTGGAGGCGAATGCCGCCGTGCGAGTCTCCACGGGCAGTCCAATTCCGATCGGTGCAGACACTGTGATTCCCGTGGAAGATGCCCAGGAGAAAGACGGACGCATCGCCCTGGCCGGCGGAGCGCAACCGCATATTGGCCAGAACATCCGCCGACGCGGAGAAAATGCAGTCGCAGGTACAACGATATTGGGAAGTGGTGTCATTCTCCGTGCAGCGCACATAGGAGCGATGGCGGCTTTCGGACACTCGAAGGCAAGCGTCCGTAACCGCCTGCGCATAGCGGTAATTACCACCGGTGATGAATTAATACCTCCCGGCTGCCCCGTGACCCAATGGCGCATTATAGACAGCAATTTGGCGGCCTTATGCGCCTCGGTCTTGTGTATTCCATGGCTGGAACTGGTGGCGGCTGTGCGGGTAGCCGATGATGTCGCCGCCATGACGGCCGCCCTTCACGGCGCGCTGGCGAATGCGGATGTAATATTAACCACGGGCGGCGTATCCAGGGGACATCGCGATTTTATGCCGGCGGCAATACGCGCTGCCGGTGGGGAAGTCTTATTTCACCGCCTGCCAATCAAGCCCGGCGGCCCGGTTCTTGGAGCGATAGCTGCGGGAAAGGCAGTATTCGGCTTACCAGGAAATCCAGTATCCGCGTTGGTCTTATGGAGGCGTTTCGTTTTGCCATGTCTGGCATTGCACGTTGGCTGTAGCCGAAGTTTCGGTGCCGACCTCCAGGTTGAGCTGACCAATCCGCCGGATGATCTGCCTATGAAATGGTGCTATCGCCTCGTACGGATTGCGGGCATTGGACGGGCGGAACTGATCCGCTGCGCCAGCTCTGGCGATATTCCGGCGGCCGCAACCTCGGATGGATTTATTGAGGTACCACCTGATAAAACGACGGACGTGACATTCCCTTTTTTTTCCTGGAGTATTGCATGAACAAACGCACGCATCCAACCGATACGTTGACACATATCAATGAAGATGAATTGCCATCAATGGTGCGCATTGTGAACAAGCCGGTCGCTGCGCGAAAAGCCGTCGCGATAGGGACGGTGTATATTAATGCCGCTCTGGCTGCGGCAATCCGCCAGAACGCCGTCAGCAAAGGGCGGGTACTGGATGTCGCGCGATTGGCGGGGATACAGGCCGCCAAGAAGACTTCGGAACTGATCCCGCTGTGCCATCTGATCCTGTTGGAAAGCATCGACCTTACGGTGCAATTGCGGGGGCACCGGGTGCAAATCCGCGCAGCGGTTGAAGCCAACTGGAAAACCGGTGTTGAAATGGAAGCACTTACCGCGGTCGCAGTGGCCGCGTTGACGGTATATGACATGGGGAAGGCTCTGGACCGTGCGATCCGGATCGATTCCGTACAACTCTTGGAAAAAACCGGTGGAACGCGTGGCAACTATCGTTTAAGGAAAGGGAAAAAGCCGTGACTTGGAAAGCCGCCATCCTCACCTGTTCCGACCGCTGCGCCCGTGGTGAAGCGGAGGATCGAAGCGGGCCGGCGCTGGCTGAAGCGGCGCGGAAACACCTTGATGCGGAAATCATCGCCATGGCGTGCGTTGCGGACGATATTCCAGCGATTCAGGCCAGATTACGGGAATGGTCATCGGGAAATCAGGCCGTGGATCTGATTTTGACCACCGGAGGCACCGGCCTTTCACCGCGCGACAATACGCCGGAAGCGACGCGGCCTCTGATTGGTAAGTGCGCTCCCGGCTTAATGGAGCTGGGGCGACTGCGTTGTCTTTCTAAGACACCACGGGCATATCTGGGCCGCGGAGAGGCCGGGCTGATTAATCGCACGCTAGTGCTGAACCTCCCCGGATCGCCGCGTGGTGCCGTGGAATTTTTGGAATCGCTTGCCGATGTGTTACCCCACGCTTTGGCCATCGCCCGCGGAGCGAATCATGACCACGGCGATGAATTACATCAATGACGAAATTCCAAATTCACCGGCTGAAGAAGTCATTTTTTCTCAGGATTCGCGTTGCCAAAATTACCGCCGCCGTTTAGTCACCCGTAACCACCACTCAATGGATTGATATCTTCCCATTCTTGATGGAAAGCCATGTGTCAGCGGAGCGGGCGATGTCACGGTCATGGGTCGCCATGAGAATCTTGGTATCGTGGTCGCGAACCATTTCCTGCAAAATCGCCATCAACGCATCCGTGGCCTCGAAGTCCAACGCAGCCGTGGGCTCGTCCAACAGCAGTACGTCTGGATCACCGGCCATCGTTCGCGCAACGGAAACCATTTGGGCCTGCCCGGCGGAAAGATCCGCGGGCATTCTGGCGGCCAGGTGCTCCAGGCCGAATTGCCCGATAATCATCATCGCTCGGTGCTGGCGATCCTGCCCCCGAATCCCGAAGGCAACATTCTGCATCACCGTTAAATGCGGGAAAAGCAGCGACTGTTGAGCAGCGTATCCAATCCGGTGGACGGCCAACGCTGCCAGGGTTTCCGGCGATGGTTTGTGGGCCGTCAGGCCCGCGATGGCGCGAAGTAAAGTCGTTTTGCCCGAACCGGTTGGACCGGTCAAGACCGTGACGCCTTGCAGATTAAAATCCACCTTGAGCCTTATCGGTGACGCGATCGAAGTATCGATATGAATCGAGCTTTCGAGCCTGCGCCGATTATTGCACACCCGCCTGTTCGATCCGCTGATCCGCCGCGGCATAAACCATGCGAACAGGCCGGTAAGTCTGTCCATCGCCTTAAGCTGGCCGCCCCATCGGCGAACAGATGACAGGCCTAACAGCAGGGGTGCCGGAATGGCCACAAGTATCAACATCCACAACAGCGGATAGACCGCACGCGGCCCGGCGTCCTGCAGATTTACCCACATCTGGATTGGAATACCGTGCGGAAAATAGGCGATAATGATTGCCACGCCAAATTCGCCCAGCGCCCTTAACCACCCGATCATCAGCGCCCAGAACAACCCGCCGGCTGCCATTGGAAGCGTTATGCCAAACCAAATGGCCATAGGGGATTTCCCCAGCATCCGGCCCACATCCTCATACCCCGGCTCAACTGCGCCAAAGGCCAGCCTTGCGGCGAATAAGTAATACGGAGCAGCCGCGTAAAAGCCAGCTATGATCAGCGCGAAAACGCTATTGGTAAGCGAAATATCCAAATGCCAGGCCAGCCGGCCCAGAATGCTCTCCGGCCCCAATACGTTGGCCAGCAACATGCCCATCGCCAATGGCGGGGTCAACAAGAAAATCAGCATCAGCCCTTCCAGAACTGCTTTGCCCGGAAATTGCTTTCGTGCCAAGATCCAGGCCAGCGGCGTGGCGAAAATGATCATAAGTACGCCATCGCTGGTGGCGCAAAATACCGACACCATCACGGCATGCCAATCAGCCAGTGCGATAGTGGGATGCTGTATCTGCCACCAGCCGGCGCCGGCAATAAAAGGCCATAGCATGATCGCGCAAAATAGTGACGCCAGCGCCGCAGTTATCGCAACCCCCAAGGACCGCGCGCCGCCCCGAAATAGAGTCGTCCCCTCCGTCGAGACGCGCTGTTCACTGCGCTTAGCGGCGGTGCCCCGCCCATCGGTCTGGTGTGCCGTCATTTGTTATTAACTCCTCGGGCTTCTGTTTTGGCAGCGATCGGAATATAGCCACACTTCCGCATCCAGACCTTGGCGGCCTTGCTAAATAGATACCTTGCAAATTCCGCAGCTATCCGCGGATGATGGGAATGTCTTAAAATAGTGCTGTAAAAGATCAGCGGATGCGCCTTAAAACGCCAGATGTGCCCATCGTCCGATCGGACCTGCATGCTTACGCTTGAGTACTGCCGCCTGAAGCGCGACTCTCCAAGATTTATTTCCGGCGGAAGCTGCAGAAACGGTAGCGCGGCGGCACGGGCCGCAGATTGGTACGTGACGCACGCATCAAGCTGCCCCGCTCGCAACCGGAAGATCAACGACGCTTCAGTGAATATCTGCGACGGATTTTCCACCTGCCCTAAAATTTGCTGCGCCAAAAGTGGCTGATGATAATATTTGGCCGCCAGCATCAGACATAAAACCGTGGCCTCTCCCTGCGGGTCGGTCAGCGGATCTGTGCGGCCAAAGCGGATGTTCCCCATCTCAAGAATTTTATACCAGCTATCGGCACCATTTTTGACGGCAAGAAACTTTTTCGCCAAAGAGCTGTGCGGGCTCCACGCAAGCACCATGCGCGTGCGCGCAAAAGGCAGAGGGTTTTGCGCCATACCTGCTTTCGCAAGCAACTGAATCGGGCCGCGCGTAATGGAAATAAACACATCGGGATTCATCTGCCGCGCCTTGATCATGCGCGCTAAACCAAATGCGCCTCGGCCAATTCCCTGGTACTGGATGTTGTGAGCCTTTGCAAATCCGGGGCCTATGTACTGATCCATTAACGGCCCCATGGACCCGGCATAAGCGATCACCAAGGTCTTGGCCGATACGCTGCTGCACAGGAGGGCCACGCTGGAGAAAAACAGCCCGGCGAATAAGCCATCGTGGAGCGGGCGATTTCGTGTGCCTGGCCTCGATGTGACTGACTTGGCCGACGAAGCGGAAGATGGCCGCCATCGAGTCCACGACACATGATCAAGGTTGCATAGATCAGAAAACAAAGCTTTTAGCATTTAATTATTCCCCGCTGATAGACATTGTCACGGGCCTCCGTGCCGCCACATTGTCATTCTAGTATTCCGCAAGCGCCAAAGGAAAATGAAATTTGTGCCCACAGATGCCGCCGAATGTAACGACACTGCATGTCGTAAGGAAAAGGCTTGGCAACCCCGCGGCAAAATAAGTAATGAACTACTTGCGAATGCCGCAGAGACGCCAAGTCAGACCACTTCCAATTGAAGAATACCGCCCATGGCCCAATTTCTCGCTCCGAAATTGACTTATCGCGGGATCCGGGAATATACTGAATCGAAGAACAGTAAAATATGTTCTTCATCAAGAAGAAGCGGGGAATCACGAGCCATCAGTAGTGTCACATGCCTATGTGGAGGTCTGTATGCGTATTAAACTCCGAACGCTTCTGGCATTGATCTCGCCGGTCCTGCTTGCTGTGGCTGCCGCATACATCCAGTGGGGCACTTTGGGGCTGCCCGCGCTGCCCGCTCTCCACCATATGACGCCGCAGACAGCGAGCCAACCTTACGGCTTTCCCGCCTGGATTCGTATAACGCATCTCATCAATTTCTTCCTTATTATTCTCTTGATTCGCAGCGGTCTGCAAATTCTTATGGACCACCCTCGCCTGTATTGGAATGTCCATTGCACGCCCGGCTCTGAATGGCTTCGGCTGACGCCCGTCAAAGTACCCCGCGACCGGGTCTGGACGTCAAAGGACGATGCACGCAATCTTTCACCCTGGATAGGTCTGCCGGGCGGACGGCATACGGTTGGAATGGCGCGGCACTGGCACTTTCTTAGCGTACTATTTTGGGTTGTCAACGGCGTGGTCTTTGTGGTGCTGTTGTTCGGCACCCGGCAGTGGGAGCGCCTGGTACCGACCTCCTGGCACATTGTGCCTGCGGCGTGGGCGGTATTTGTTCACTATGCCACGTTCCATCTGCCCCCTGAACCTGACGGCTTTTACAGTTATAATGCATTGCAGCAGTTGTCATATTTTGGCGTGGTTTTTATTCTTCCGCCGCTGGCCATGCTGGCGGGCCTCGCGATGTCTCCGGCGCTGACGAATCGCTTCAAGCGGTATCCGAAGCTACCGGGCAACCGGCAGATAGGGCGATCCCTACACTTCTTTGTCATGTGCGCCTTTGTCGCATTCATTATCGCACACGTTACGATGGTGGTGATATCCGGATTTGCCAGAAATATGAATCACATTGTAATGGGGACGGATAATACCAATCCGATTGGATTGATAATCGGGCTGATCGCAATAGCCGTGGTGGTGGCGTTAAACGTGGCGGCAAATTGGGCAGCCCACAAGCATCCGCGCAAGGTGCAACATGCGGCCAAGGCCATCGTGACACCCATAATGAGTTTATTGCTGGACCGCGCTGGTCCGGTGGCGCAGTTTCGCCGTGAAGACATTTCTCCATATTTTTGGCCAAACGGCAAAATGCCAGTCAGTGATGAATGGAAGAGTTTGGCTGCTGACGGCTTTAAGGATTATCGGTTGAAGATCTATGGTCTGGTACAAAATCCCGTCGAGCTTTCGTTGCGCGACATTGCGGCCCTGGAGAAGAAAACACAGATCACGCTGCATCATTGCATACAAGGCTGGTCGGGCATTGCCGCATGGAGCGGCATTCCGCTGGCACAGCTCATCGCGATGGTCGTGCCGGCACCGGAAGTAAAACATGTCGTATTTTATTCGTATGGTGAGGGCTGGCATGGCGGACAATACTATGACAGCTTGTCCATGCGCGACGCCCTGCATCCCAACACCACGCTGGCCTACGAGATGAACGGCAAGGCGCTGACGGATTTACATGGAGCACCACTACGGTTACGCGTTGAGAACCAGCTTGGGTTCAAGATGGTCAAGTGGATACAGGCCATTGAGTTTGTTGAGAACATTGAATCGATTAAGCAGGGAGAAGGCGGCTATAGCGAAGATCGTGAGTATTTCGGGGAATTAGCAAACATTTGACCAACCGGCGGGGGCCGTGTGGGCCGTTTCTCTAGTTTATAACCCGATCAAAAATCACCATGGACAGATGGATGCAAGCTTCCGCGACCGCTTGCCAACTCTTCCACTGCGAGATCAAATTGCGATATTCGGCAAGACCTTCCTCACTAAGATCAAATGGCATGGGATTGGCCAGTTGAATAACCAACTGGAGTGTTGCTGATTCTCCACTGGGTTGCGGATAAAGTGCGTCCAGAGTTTTAAGTGCGATAATAACGTCAGCGTCACCCATGTTGGCGGCCAGCGCGACAAAATCCAGATAATCGCGTGTGGCGTTGCGTTTAATGTTATCAGTCAGGTTGAGTGTTGTCGGACATAATGCATCCAAAAGTGATAACGCTGAGCGTAAGGATCCGGCAGATGGGTCTTACAGACTTGAACTACTTTTGCGGCAACCGCTATATCACCTGGCACGTTCTGCCGCAGCTCTACCCAATCTTGCCGCTGGCCGCGGGAGATAATGTCATCAATCGCCGCCAGCGTCATAGTTGAAGAATTCAAATGCCGATGCTGCATCTTAGCCGATCCAAATTTAAGACAGTCTTACAATAACCGAAGGGGCTATGCCGTCAAACGAATACAGTGATGGCACGGAGGCTGGCCGGCAGCGGCTCGGAAAAGATTTACGCCCGAATATAGCTTGGTGGTCCGTGCCATACCTTTCATAGATGAATCTCAAATTTAGAAATATGCCGGCGATCTGAGAGTTGCAATTACGCTTCGCTGGGGCAGATGATATCCAATCGCGGAAAATATGTTCTGTAGCGTCCCACGTCGCGCGTGATCAGTCGGAGTCCTTCGTCACTTCCGCGTAAGTTTCATGATCTCATCGGTGGATACGTGATGACGGGATGACGTGTCTTTTTCCCGCGGATGCGGGCGAAGGCTGTCAACGCGTGCGGCACGGCCGCCCGTTGCGTCATAATATGCCGCACAGGAATGCCGCGGATTAGTTCCGCATCGGCGATCATCCGGCGATGACAGCGCCACCAAACGGCTTCTGCGCACATCACGCACACACGATGCTTCGTCCGCCGCCGGTTCAGCTCCTTCAACCCCAATTCAAACTCTTCGCTTTGCATGTAGTCAGCATACCCGCGAAAGCTGGCATTGCGCCAGCCTGTGTTGACCGAGTCTTTTTTAGAATAGCGCAGGCCCCCAAGCGCAGCCAGATGGCAATAAGCGATGCCTGCTTTTGGAAGAGCCTTTTGCATGTGTGTTTTTTCAAACCACGGAAATGCCCGCGAACGCGGAACCGTCCGCACATCAATAAGTTCCTGTATCTTCCACGTCTCCAATAACAATACAAATTCTTTCCACGTTCTTGTGGAATGGCCCACCGTGAATAACAGGCGTTTACTCATTGTGCTAATCCAAATGCCGCATCCAAGCCCGGCAACCGATGCCGTTACGCTTCAATGTGTCCCGCTTCCGCCAGGCTTCGCAGCAGCAGATGAAAGTATACCAAGCCGCCAAAGTGGTGCCATTCTCCCAACGACTTGTGAACCTCTTGATAATCCAGTGGTTTGGTAATATGAAGCCACCGTTGGAGGTTATTGCGAGCGCCTACATCGTCGCCGGGGAAAATATGCACCCGGCCCAGGCCGCGCAGCAGCGTATATTCCGCGGTCCAGCGCCCGACGCCCCGCAGAAGCTGCAATTGCCGCAGTGCCTGCGCATCCGGTAACGCCTCAAACCGATCGAGTTCAAGTTGGCCGCTTGCAATACCCTGCGCCAGTTCAATGATCGCCCGACTCTTGTTGTGACTGAAGCCCAGCTCCCGCAATTTCCCGGGTGATGCAACAGCCAGCGCCTGCGGTTGAGGAAATGCATGGACCGCCGCCCTTTCGATAAAAACGGCATCGCCGTAGGCCGTGGCAAGACGGTTCAGGAACCCAATGCCAACTGTCAATGTCAGTTGCTGGCAGGCGATCGCGTTAATAATGCCTTCAAACATTCCGGTAAACCGGGGTGGTTTCATCCCACGAAATCGCCGTGCTAACTCATGCAATGGCGGATGATTTGCGGCAAAACGATAAAATTGACCCATGTTAATATTTAACCCCAGCAAACGAGGCAAGATGACGCCAATTTCCGCTTTTACCACCCTGCTCAACTCATCGCCTAGCACGGTTACATGCAGCTTTGGCGCAGTCGCTGAACCCGACTGCGTAACCGCAACGTCGACCGGCCCGCCCGGCAGCGCAATCACCCGGCGATACGTTTCACCGTCCCAGCGATCCACAGCATTTTCCTTACGGCGGCGTAAGGTCCATACGGTCAGATCGAGCCGGAACGGCGCAGTTGGCGCAATGCAAAAGCAACTTTCACGCATGAGTATGCAACCGCCTAAATCGGCCGCCCTCCTGCCGTTGGGGACCCATGAGAACCTTGATCTGTAGCACTTGATCTGAAGCGCTTCGCCGGAATGCGGGGCGGGTAGTACACTCAACGGCTCCGCCCAGTGGGCGGGCGCACATGCACCGGCTCTGTCGAGGCTCCAGACCGATGGCGGTCGCGAGAAACTCTTCCGCACACGGACGGGGAGCGATGTAAACCGTCCCGCTCTGGCGGTCAAGCACCAGAACATCCTGCCCGATGTGCTCCTGGTCGGTCAGATCGGCTTGAAACCGCCGTGCCAAAGGCAGCAACCGCCGGAAATAAAAATCCCATCCGCCTTCTTCAAATCCGGAGCGGTATCCATCTTTCCAGATCACTGCATCGGCTTCGGGATGGTAAGCCGTAATGATAAATCGTTCCTCGCGAAGATAACCCAGCTGATGCGCAGCCAGCACTGCTTCCATGTCCGGCAGCGGCCGAAATCCGGCTAGAACAACAATGGCCGTATGTGCGGGGTTGAATGGGGATGTGCCGTTGTCAGTGTGTCTTTCCATGTTCGGACCCTGCCGTCCACCGGCATGTTGCGTGCGAAGCAGCTTTCCGTTCGCACTTCCTTCATCCAGACGGCGGTACGGTCCGCTATATTCTGGACTTCTTTATCTACACTATAGTAGCGCCAACTTTGCAATTCTACATTGCATAGCCGGCGATGTTTCCATTCCTATGCGTAAAAAGCGACTGTTGATGATGGTCATCATCGGTGCCGGCCTTGTAGGTGTGGAACTCGTGGGGGAATTAACTGAGTTTCTGCACAGTATCTGCCGGACATATCAGCATGTCCGCTGTGAAGATATCACTATTTTGTTATGTGAAGCCGGTCCGGTATTTTTGAGGGAATTGCCATCCGATATTGATCTTTAAAGCGTCATTATAAAATATTCGTGGTCTTACTGCTGCTGGGAAAGTTCCTGAGCGTCCCCCATGTCCTTGGGGCGGCCCGCGGCGATCTTATTCTGAATCAGCAGTTCGCGGCTGATAAAGTTTACCGGCAGGTCATCCATTGTCGCCGCCGTCCGCGAGGCCCACGCCTGATCGAAGGTCACGCCATCAATAGATGTCATCAGATCAATGCGATTGGGTGGAAAACCGAGCTGCAATACCAGATTATCGCGGCTCAAATCCTGGGCGCTGATGTTCAATTCTTCAAAACCAAAGGTGTTGAGTGCGCCGACGATCCTTTCCCCATTATCAATTGAACTTTCAATAAACAGATCAATATCGCCTGTGAATCGTGGTCGGCCATGAAAAGCCACCGCATATCCACCGACGATAACGTACTTAGCGCGGCTGGCGTTTAACAACGCGACAAACTCGCGCAAGTCTTTGGGAAGTTTCATCGTTGCTCCGTTGCGCGTTAATCAGATCCAATAGAATATCCAGACGCTGGGCGGGTGAAAGAGACCTGTAGTAAGCTCCATCCGCAGCATCCGCCGCCTGATGCGAGTCAAATTTGCGGGCGGTCTTTTCCATGCCGATATTATACCGCAGAATGTCAAAGAGGCTTTTACTCAATCCAAATTTTAGACAACGTTACAATAACTGAAGAGAATATCCCGTCAAACCAGCACAGCGATTCCATCCGGGCGCGGCGAATTTCCACTCTATACGCCCGCGCGGGAAAACGTCACGTAACCGCCGGCGCCCCCGCGAACAGTAACGTACGTTCTCATTCATGTCCGCTCCAGATATTCCCGCAATGCCAAGGCGCCATTGTGCCTTTCATCACGCGCCGCGTAGACAAATGTTACGTTGCCTTTCTTCATGTATGCCCGCAAGTTTTCCACCGCCGGCTGATTATGTCGCAGTTCACACCAATACCGCTTTTTGAATTCTTCCCATTTCACGGGATCGTGCCCAAACCATTTCCGCAGTCCGGCGCTGGGCGCTATATCTTTAAGCCACAGGCCGAGTTTTGCCTTTGCTTTGGTTACGCCGCGCGGCCAAAGCCGCTCCACCAGAATCCGCATTCCATCCTCGGACGAAGCCTTATCATAAACCCGCTTGATTTGAATTCGGGCGGTCATACATCACTCGCGAATCATCGTCAAAAGCATTCGTAATTCCACCGGTGCCTGAACCGCATGAGGTTTTCCCGCCGGCAATAGCAGCGCTTCCCCGGCGCCAATCGTTGTGGAATTCCCCGCAATCGTGATCTTCGCCTCGCCCTGGAGCACCTGTACAAGGGCATCAAACGGAGCCGTGTGTTCGCTAAGCTCCTGCCCAGCGTCAAACGCGAAGAGTGTGATATTTCCGCTTTTGCGTTTCAGCAGGATGCGGCTGACCACCCCTCCGGGCTGGACCTCAATGAGCTTGATAAGATTTACCGCTCCATCCGGCCAAGTGTTCCGACCTTTATTTACGGGTGGTAGTTCCATTTGATAGATCCTGTACTGGTTCTTATTTTGGCCGAGCAACGCAAATTAATCCCAATTTTATCACGTGCCGACAGTTATTTCGGAAATGTTTTCATATCCGCGAGCACCCGCCAGACGCGCAACGTTACGGCGAAATTCGTCCGACCAGATCGGCTGCCGTAAACGGCCCCGGTGCGGCAATTAATGCCCGCGCAGCGTCAACCTGGCCAAAAATATTCCACAACAATACTCCCCGCACGCGATCGGCTTGGAGGTAATACACCACTCCTTGTTTCAATGGCGTTTGCCAGTCGGCCAGCATTTCCAGACGCGAATCCACCTCACCGACAGCCTCATAGCCCATATCGAACAGATCGGAATAAAAGAACGGCAAATGGCTATAGGCAACCGTTCGTCCCGCCATGGCCACACCGGCAAACCCTCCCATCGTGTTCGCGTTATCCTCATGCTCCACCCGCAACCACGTAGCGAGTGCCGGACTATAAAAACTCGCCGCATCACCGGCTGCGTATATATCCGGGCTGCTGGTGCGCAGCGAAGCGTCAACGCGAATGCCATTATTGACTTTAAGCCCTGCTGCGGCGGCCAAGGTCACATTCGGTTCGACCCCAATCCCCGCGATCACGCCGTCAACGCTGATTTCTTTTTCATTGCTGTTGCTGCGGTGTGAAATCTTCACAGCCAATTTTGCATGTCGCATCTCGCAACCGGTTACTTTACTGTCCGTGAGGATGGTGATTCCTTTCTCCCGATAATAACCGTTCAAGAAGTCCGCCAGTTCCGGCGGGTACATGCGGGATCCGATCGCCTTATCGGGAAAGATCAGCGTGACGTTTTTGCCATTCATGGCCAGGGCGGCGGCTATTTCCGAACCGATAAATCCACCGCCGATGACGGCAAAGCGATCGCCGTTCCGCGCAATCTCCCGTAATTTGGTATAGTCATCAAGGGTGCGGAAATAAATGATGTGATCTTCACCAAAGGGTAAGCGACGAGGCGTGCCGCCGGTCGCCAGAAGCAACTTGTCGTAGGCGTAAATACCGCCCTGGTCGTCCACCACACTTTTCTTTTCAGGGTTCAACGTCCGGACTGTTCGCCCTAAATGCAGAGTCAATGCGGTTTTCTCCAGTGACCGCCAGATGCTCGACTGCGGTTTATCTTTCCACAGTCCTTTGGACAGCGGAGGCCGATCATACGGCGGATGCGTCTCTGCACCAATAAGTCCAATAGTGCCCGCGCGATCCACTTCGCGGATACCCGCAACCGCCGCCGCCGCCGCCATTCCGCCGCCGATGATCAAATATCTGTATTGTTGCATAAGCAATCCCCACATAAAGATTATTGAGAGGCTGATACGAGAAGTCAATTGCGGTGGCCAATTTGGCCGCCGTCCGTCGGAGCAGATGGCCGCTATAATAATCATCGGCGCGAAGGGGACGCAGAACCCCGATGCCCACCGCGCCCGCCGACACTAACGCACTAGTTATTTGAAGGAGTTCACATCATGACCGAAAGTATCTACCCCGTTGGTACACCGGAATTAGCTCGTCAGCGGCGGGAAACCGTTCCCGCACAGTTTGAAGCATTCCATAAGTTCAGCAAGCAGGTCTTTGAGCCCGGCGCGCTGGATGCGAAAACCAAGCAACTCATCGCGGTGGCTGTGGCGCATGTAACCCAATGTCCCTATTGTATCGCGGGGCATTCCCAGCAGGCGGTCAAACAGGGAGCCACGCGTGAAGAGATCATGGAAGCAATCTGGGTAGCCGCGGAAATGCGGGCCGGTGCCGCTTATGCCCATTCGATTATCGCGCTCAAAGCCATTGACGATGCGAACGCCGCCGCCGCTACGTAACTGCAAAGTATCGGCCGGGAAGGTACAGGATAATCCCTGGCATTTTCCAGGCAAGCGCATCAGGGAATCATGTGCGCGGCGCGGTCGCCCCCGTTGGGGTAGGCCCAACCGCTCCGCCTTAAGTGAGACAAGCAAGGGCACAACCCGCAAAATCCCCACCTCGGCTGACATGCGCGTCCCGTATGGAAGAAAAAGCATCGCGATGGCCCTGCACACTGCTATACTTAGAGACAAGAGCCGGCCGGAAAAGCCAGCGAACCACCGGTACCTGACCGGCTGGCCAAATGGTGGGCGATTACTGAATATCCGCGGCCGACGGTATAGCGGCCTCAAAGGAGTGCTCCATGATGAAAGATGCGGAAAATCAACGGTTAAGGCCTCATCCTGCCGTTCGCTTCGCGGAACCTCCCGCGCCGGTGGATTTACACGCCCTTGCGACAGCCTTGCGTTCCGAACCAAATACCGGAGAACGAGGACATCGACAGGAAACTGTTTTTAAGCATGGTAATGTGACCGTGGCGCTGTTTGTGTTTGACCGCTTTTCTCATTTGGCGGAGCATGCCGCACAGGGGATCGTCACCATGCATGTGCTGAAAGGCCGGATGAAGATCAGCGCCGGGGCTGTGGAGCATGAACTCAAAGCCGGACAGATACTGGTTTTGGACGCAGGTGTTCGCCATGCCCTTAAGGCGGAAGAGGAAAGCGAAATTCTAGTAAGTGTGCACCTTGGGTCATAATCCCGAATCTGGAAAAACTGCAAAGTCTAAGCAACAATTACACCGCGCCAGAAGACGCATGCAACACCTTTCTCGCCATGCTTGATGCACTGCGGGAAATTCAAGCCGATACGCATGTGCATGTACATAAAGAGAATAACATACTGTTCCCCCGGGCTATTGCATCATCGCGTTGATTCGGATCAACTGACGGTAACGGTTTTAATTTTCGGGGCAGTCTGTGGCGCACCCGACCGCGAATCTTTCAGCGGCGTGGCGGCCAATTTATCCACCACGTCCAGCCCGGTGGTTACTTGGCCGAAGCAAGTGTATTGACCATCCAGGTGCGGGGAATCCGCGTGCATAATAAAAAACTGCGAGCCGGCAGAATCCGGATCGGATGAACGGGCCATGCTGATGACGCCGCGCACATGCTTACGCTTGCTGAATTCCGCTTTGATGTGATAACCCGGGCCGCCGGTGCCGGTGCCGGTGGGGCAGCCGCCCTGTATCATGAATCCCGGAATAATGCGGTGAAATGTCAGGCCGTTATAGTAGCCCTTATTGGCGAGCGTGACAAAATTCTCAACCGTCTTGGGGGCAACATCAGGCCAAAGGTCCAGTTCAATAACGCCCTGATCTGTTTCCATACGAATATGCGGCGCAGCGAGTTTGGCGGTGTCGGTCATGGTATGAATCCTCAAAAATAACTCCGCCATCAACATCAACGTAATGGCTCCAGTCTTTTATACCCGATTAACAGCCGCCGCAAAAGCTCGTGCCCCAACCCGACGATTCGACCGAAAGATGCAAAAAAAGCAAAACGCTATTCCCTGGCAACGATTTGCCACACACGGGGGCCGACTAGGGTGATCAGCCTCCATTTTAGGTAAGCAGTGGGTCAATGTGGCCAAGATGGCCAAGTTACGGGGTAGGACCCTGTCCGAGTAATCGCTGGGTTGCGACGGCGTGATTTTTGGCACCCATCAAGAAGCCGCGACGATGGCGTACCTGACAGGGATGGTACTCCGAGGAGCCGCGCCGCAGAGGGGGGCCAAAAAGCACGCCGCCCTACGGGTGGGCCTGAAATGCCCCGTCTGCTTTGTTGTCGGATCTCGCAGACTCATCATTAAGAGTCGGCTCAATCCTCCGCCGCGCATACGGGACATTTCAGACCCATCGCAATCCCGGCCATTACTCGGACAGGCTCCCAGGTGGCCAAGTTGGACATGTTGATGAATGGATTGATTTTGGCGGGTCTGATTCAAGGTGGCCAAGATGGCCAAGATGTTTGAGGTTTTAGTATTTAGTATTTAGGAGTTAGGAGTTGGGAGTTAGGAACTGGCTTAGGTTACAGGTTACGGGTTACAGGGGACAGCCGGCGAAATGCGGGGCAGTGATTTTCTTTAGGGTCACGACGGGAAAGAACCGCGGATCACACGGGCATCGGGCGGCGGCTCGATAGAGCAGAGAAAGTCGAGCAGGTGAGCAGTAGAGCAGATTCGGCTGGCGCAAAAGAGTGGCTTTCGCCGTAATAAAAGGCCTCCTGCGGCCGAGTGGAGCCGTGGCGTATCGGGCGGGTTATTTACTTTTCAAGCAGCAGCAGCATCAATGATCAATGATCAAAGAGCGGTATTGGGAAAGCTATAGGGCGCGGAGGGCGAGCGTAATGGGTAGTGAATAATGAGTAATGAGTAATGAATAGAGAGGAGGAGTTGGCTTAGGTTCCAGGTTCCAGGTTACAGGCCGCACGGGGCGGAGGATCCACCGATTTCACCGATTACACAGATTTCTGGTCTGGCGGCGCACGAGGTTACGGGTTACGGGTTACAGGGGACAGCGGCCGACGCAAAGAATAACGGGTAATGAGTAACAACTGGGGAACGATGAGGATATCACCAGAGCACCGGATGGTAATCCGGTGGTTGATCCAGTGCCGCGAGCCAACCGCGGGCTGGATGAGATTTCAGATCTCAGATTCCAGGTTCCAGATTCCAGATTCCAAATTCTTTCGGCAGTATGGTCGCCAGATCGGCCGGGGCAGACCGCGTTCGCCTTCCATCTGCACTGCGGTCTATTGCCGGGGGACGGAGCTAACCAGGTGGAATATGAACGTGCGTTTGGAGGTGGAGGGGTGCCAATTAACCGCGTAGTGTTTATTGCGGGCGAAGAGCTCCAGGGCTTGATAGGTGGCAAATCCGCTGGGGCGGACTAAGAAAATCAGAACGGTTTGGCTGGGGCGATTATTCGTCAGGCATGGGGGTGGATTATTGGGCGAAATAAACTGCGAAAGCGTATCGGGGACCGCGCCGGACCGGCGGGAATATTCCTCCTCAAATACCGATAGCATCTTGTGGTGGAAATCCTTGGATCCGATACGCCAAATACGGTCCTTGGCAACTTCAAAGAGGATATCTTGTCGACTGGTTTTGCGCACATATGGAATATAAAACCGGATAGTGTGCAGGGCTTTGAGCTTGGCCAGCGCTGCCATTTGTTGTTTGCAGGCGGCGATTTGTTGCTGCGTGGCGGCAAGGGCGGCGCGCAGTTTCGTCGCTTTGGATGGCTTGTTGAGCCGTTGAGTTTTTTTCAGGAGTTTGCGGGCCGCAGCAATCTTGATCTTGGTTTGTTGGACGATTCGCTTGTAGTCTAAAGTCTGACGGTCCATGCGGGCGATTTCGCGGCGCAAATGAGCGTCCGCACCTTTAAGGTTCAACGTCTGTGCCGCCCTATGCCTAAGTAAATTCGCATAGGCGGCCTCGCTTTTCCGGGCCTGTGCCAAGCTGGCCTTGGCCATGGCCTGCATGCGCGCGATTTTCGCAATCTTGGCCACCGCCTTAGGATTCCCCGAGGAACTGCTGGTGATGGCGATAATGGTCATGATGAAAATAAGCAGGCCGATGGTGCACGCCAGCACATCCAGAAACGAGAAGTTAAACAAATCCACACGACTGCGGCCCCGGCCTTCCATCCTCATTTTCCAGCCCCTGTATTAACCATAAATTTCCAACGATGCAGCGCGGGTTCATAGCCGTAATGAACTCCGGATGGGATTTCATCTTTGGCCTGATCGAAAGCTTCAACGCCGCTTGCGTATATCCAGAATATCACCAGAGGATTATGCCTCTCGCTGATTGCTGCTACGGCCAGCCGGTAAGCGGAATTAGCATCGCCAATGTCATCGGTCGGAGTCATCAATGCCACGGATACTCCGCCATTGTGATGAACATCAAGAATCTGTAAGCCGCGCGAACTGCAGAGAATGTGCAGGATGTTAAAATGCTTTTTGCCGTGGGTATTCATGGGTTGAAAAAAGACACTGGCGTAGGCATGGGCTTTCCGCGCTGCGGATTGATTCTCCTGTAATTTGGCCAGCTTCCGCATGACGGCAGAAAGCTTGTTATTGAGCGACTTTAGCGTCACTTTCGTTTGCTGGGTATAGACCGCCTGCTGTGATTCAATACCGGCCTGCAGGCTCGATAATTCTGTGGTGTGCACATGGGCGTCCTGCCTGGCACGGCGCATTTCCGCACGCGCCGCCTTCAGGAGCAGCAGCAGTCGCGGATCTCTGCGGTCCCGCATCTTGGAAAGTTGCGATTCAATGGAACTGGCAATGTGGGCCGTGCTTTTCGCCTCAGCCTGGACTTCGCGCAAAGCCTTCATCTTGGTTTGGATAATCTTCTTGTAATCGGTAAGCCGTGAGGCGGACTGCAGCAGAAATATCATCACCAAAATGAAGATCAGTAAGCCAATTGTGCAGGCCAGAATATCCAGAAATGAAAAATTGAATATTTCTACCTGCCGGGCACTTCGCCGGTACGCCATAATTTAACTCCCAGCCTTGGGAGCCGAGGGGGCAGCATCCGCACGGGGAGAATTCTCCACCGGAACCCCCACAGGTGCGACTGGGGCAGTTTGTTCGGTCAGGCGTTCCAGGAGTTTTTGGATGCTCTGGAATAATCGGCGATTGTCATCGGCGGTGGGCTGATCATAGCCAAGCGTGGCTTTTTGCAGGAGATTCTCAGCACAATACTCATCAATGGAAGCCAGCAGTTGATCCTCGCGCCGCTGGATGATGCTCATAATCAGCATGAGAATCAAGCTCATGGTCAAGGCGAGCATCGTAGTTTGAAACGCCTGCCCCAAGCCGTAGGTGACTCCTTTCAAGGAATGTCGCAAGCCCGAAAGGTTGGACGCATTTTGAATCAGCGTGCTGAAATTCTGCACGCCCGCGCTGATTCCCATGACGGTTCCGACAAACCCCAGAACAGGAATCGCCCAGATGATAAACCGCGGTGCCGCGTAGCTGGATTCCATAGCCGCCAGGTCAGTCTCTGCCCGATAGCGCAGTAAATCATCCAATTTTTCTGCGGTGCCCAGTTGCGTAAAGCGCATCAGCGCGTGGCGGATACGCGATACCAGCAGCCGCTTTTTCTGGGCCTCGTTAAGGCGATTGATGCGGGCGAGAATTTTGCGGCTCATCGCGGCGTCAATAATCTGATTATGTTCCAGTGGCAGCAGGTCCAGGTCAAAGACCGCAAACTCGCGGTTGATGACTGGAAATTTCAGCACCAACATCCAGAATGCCACAAAGAACAGCAGCACGCACACGTAAGGCACCCACCCGTGGTTGAAGAACAGGTAATACAGCGCGGATTGCGGTGGCAGCAGGATCGGAGCCAACCCGAGGAAAGCCGCCGTGCATACCACACCTAACCCAATGGCCAGCATGGCCAGACGATCAGAAAACAGGCCGTTGCGCCGGGTGTGCGGCGCGGCGCCGTCACAAAATTCACAGCGCGCGGCCTGACTTTGGGCGTCAACTTTCAGCTCTCCACCACAGGTTTTACAGGTTGCAAAGGTCATTGAATACTCCTTATGCGAATACGTAATCCGGCATTCCATGGACGCCACTGCTGGAACCGTAGCACGCCATCCCGCCGCGCCCGGTCCGCATTATCCTCCAGCGGCCTTACGTGCCGGGAACCGGAATCGCAGACTGTGGTTCCATCCAATGTTGCCGCCCGGCAACCGTAGCTGGAGAACCTCCGCTGCAGCGACCGGTCGCTCAAAAACCAAAACATCGCGGACAGTCTTTCCGGGGTAGACATCTGCGGTTTGTCGCGACTGCCCCCGCAACTTGACGCCCACGCCGAAGTTGCATTGGCGGTAATAGTTTCCCGCGTCGTCTCCGAGCGACCCTTGGTGGTTGCCGAGGACGTCGCCGCGCCAGGTGTGATAGTGGAGAATTCTCGTAGCGGAAGCATCGTGTATCGAAAGAAAAACCTCACAAAGCCGGTGCGCCGATTCGCCGGCTGAACCGTCAATGTTAATAAGCGGGATACCCCGGATTTCCACAGCGGTTAGCGTAACAATCGCGTCCCCAGCCCGAACCGGGAGTCCAATTTTGTGCCACGGGTGTGCCGCCGCCCTGGCGTTCCTAGCGTTCGCCGCCGCAGCAGATGCAGCCCTAGCCACTGCTGCCTTCACTCCCGCCGTCACGCCGGCCCTATTTGCCTCCGCCGGTTTCGTGGGCACTCCTCCGGCCTGCCCCGCTCTGGCCGCGGCTCTCGCCGCGGGTCCCGCCGCCACTTGCGTGGCTCCTGCGGCTTTCGCCCCACCTCCCTGACCTGCAGCCGTAGTAATTTGGGGCGGCGTCGCATTCGGCTTCATCACAACATAACCTACCATAAAAGTGGAAACCATTATGGCGGCCACCGCCGAGGCACAGACAGTCAGCCATCTTCCCCTTGATGTTGCTGGCGGCGGGGGTGCGAAGCCTCCCAGGGGCGGGGCAGCCACCGCCGTGGTGCCACCCGATCCAGGCACGGGCCGCGATGCTCTGCATTTCTCGTAGCGGCCCGGTACATCAAAGGCGGCTCCGCATTGTGGGCAATGATCCTCCTTGCCCGCTTCATCCAGTGCGGATTCAAGGTCGCCCTGACATTGCGAGCAGCGGTAGATTATGCTGCGGCCGCCCCAACGGGTTTTCTTTTTTCGGTAAGATGTCGTCCCCAAGCCCTCTTTCTTGGCACAGGCGTGGCACACCAGATCTCCATCAAAATTGCAGAGAATTGTCTTGGGTGCTTCGGCCCTGCATAGAACACAAATGGCCGACTCGCTTGCGGCTCCCGGCTCTGCAGTTGACGAAGCTTTCGCTGCCTCGGCCTCCGCCGCGTTTTGTTTTGTTTTTGTGCACTGTGCGCAGTAATAATTCCCGGCAGCATCTTTCGTGCGTTCGGTGTGGGTAACATCAACCTGACACGCGCAGCAGCGTTTCACGGCGCCGCCGGGGACGTAAATTACGTTCTTGCACCGTTCGCATTTGCCCTGCATCCCCGCCGCTGAATCCGGCACGGTGGCCAGCGTCCCGCATTTATGGCATACCACGATTATCGGCATACTGCTTCCCCCGTTTTGATTTAATTATCTTAATACTTAATTTTGACTATACTTCGTTTTCCTGCTGTGTCAAATTAATGGGTGGTAAAAAAACGCCGTTGCAGCCCGGCGATTTCGCGGGCGGACTCCTGGATTATTATGGCGCACAATTTATCCCCACCCAATTTATCCCCATGGTTCAGCCAACTGGGCGTGGCAATTTTTCCGGGCAGGGCCGAAATAATGCCAAATCAGGGGCAAATCACGCCGTTTGGTCCCGGCGAGTCGGGATGCTTTTATGGTGCGTTCCACCACCGGCAAAGCCGGCGGCTTTGTGAAGTTTGCCCACACGGCCGTGTGGCCCGGAAATGT
>JAJZDN010000088.1 GCA_021805985.1 Planctomycetota bacterium
CTCAAGCGCTTCCGCACCGTGGCGTTATTGTAGCCACCAGAAAGAAGCTGCCTGAAAGACGCAAAACCCGTTGATTTTATTGCGCACTATCGCACTGCAAACCAGTGGTTTTTACTGGAACATCCGTCATAGAGCACCGTGGTGATAACCCGGTGGTTGGTTGGCGACACTGGATCAATCATCCGGTGCTCTACATGAAACGGCGACGATGGCGTACCTGACACGGATGGTACGCCGAGGAGCCGCGCCGCAGGGGGCCAAAAAGCACACCGCCCTGCGGGTGGGCCTGAAATGCCCCGCCTGCTTTGTTGTCGGATCTCGCAGACTCATCATTAAGAGTCGGCTCGATCCTCCGCCGCGCATACGGGACATTTCAGACCCATCGCAATCCCAACCATTACTCGGACAGGCTCCTAGCTCAATGCGGCAGCGTTAAGTTAAATGCGGAATAACGTTTAATGACGCGACACTCTACGTTCCGTCGCGCGCGCCAATCGCGCCCCAAAGAATCAATGCAATGCGGCAACCTTGATCTGAAAAAAAGGCCCGGGGGGTGATCCTCAACCCCGAGCCGCGACTGCGTTGCTTGGTTAAAGGACGGAACCTTTAACGCCTATCGTCGTGATCGCGCCAACCATCACGATCAAAACCCCCGATTCGAAATCCGACATAGGGCCGGAAAAATGGGTGATAGTAGGGGTGGTAATAGGGGTGGTAGAACGCCCAGGGACGGACACATCCAGCCGAATAATAAAGTGATGGCCCGTAATTGTACTGCGGGGCATAATACGCTGGTGGATAATAGGTTGGTGGGGCGTAATAGACCGGCGGAGGGCGGTAAACAACTGGGGGCGGAACATAATAAGGGGGCGTATAGGCGACCGGCGGCGCGGCATTGAACACCGGGGGTTGCGCGCCAGCTAAATTAGGGGCTTGTGCACCAGCCATATTGGGGGCTTGCACGTTGGCCATATTGGGAGCCTGAGGATAGGCCATCGGCGGGGCCGTATAGACCGGGGGCGGTGAATACACTACCGGCGGCGGCACATAAACGACGGGCGGCGGGCAATAAACCGGTGGCGGAATGAAAACCGGCTGTGGACAAAACACCGGCAAACTAATTCCAATGCCAAAACGGATACCTACGCGCGCCTGCGCGGGTTGAGCGGCTGCCAGCATTAACGTGGCCGCGGCGGCGACTGCCAGAACTTTGGCGGTCTTAATGATTTGGAGGGAATTGTCACCGAGCAAATCAGTAAACATAATGTTGTACTCCTTGTCCTTGCCCGTTGGGGCCACGTTCAGAATATAAAACGCTCAGTAAAGCATTAAGTTGCACTCACCGCGCTTATTTCCATCCAAGAGATAGTTTACACCTCGAAAATAATAAGTCAACAAAAAGTACTGAATTTTGCGTGTTTTAGATTTTCACGTGCTTATATTTTATTATCAAATTATTTTTATTCGCTTTTATGATATCTGAAGTCTTATAACCGCAAATTTGGCATTTTTTCTTGGATTTTGGATTTTTCATGGAGTAAAATGCTTTTGGTAGGTCAGAGAGATCACACGCGAAGGACGGGATTTCGATTACTGTTCTAATTCCATCTCGAGGCGCGTGAGAAAGTTATTGTTGTGGGGCGCACCAAAGGCTTATGCAAGCCTGGTTGTACCATGCAAGGCGTGCACCCAATAAGTGTACTGCTTGCTGTTAGTTTGATATTGCCAAGGTTGGCCGACCTGTGTGTTTTACGGGCTGGCGTATAGCTTGGGCGTAATTTTGGAGATTGTCGCGTTTCGTCAGGATGGCGTGCGCACCTGAGAGTTTGGGCCAAGAGCGGGCTTAGAACAAGGATAACCTTAAGGGTTATCCCGCAAGGATGCAGTAGAGTCCCTATTGTGGAGATATTGCATGCGTCAATCAAGAACATTAACGCGCAGCGAGAATTGGGAACTG
Source organism: Planctomycetota bacterium (assembly GCA_021805985.1). Classification (GTDB taxonomy): domain Bacteria; phylum Planctomycetota; class Phycisphaerae; order WQYP01; family WQYP01; genus JAMDCX01. Next base: position 1,958 of record JAJZDN010000088.1, read on the forward strand.
GCAGTTCTGTTATCCATCATGGTGGGAGTGCTGGTGACGGGTACCTTAATATGGCGTCTAAGCCGCGTGCCGCACCTTTGGGCGATAATGCCCCCGCGGGTGGCGATGGCCATCAGCAATACGCCCCGTTCCGCCCATCTTGTCAATCATCCGCCGTTGCAAGCATCATCGCCAGCGGATCGCATTGTTTCGCGATCGGTTATACCGCCGCAGCCTCGGCCTGAGATTCGACGCAAACCGATAGCTCGTCAGCGGGAAAATATCCGGCCCGTAACCCGGCCAGTGGATTCCTACTGGTTCCACGGGCGGCGGTATGTGTATGTGAAAACCCTCATTTTGCGTGTCACCAGCTATGCGCCCGATCGCAAGTGCTGCTGGCCTTATCCTGGTACAACCACCGCTTCCGGCGCAAGCGTCTGGACCAATGGCGGTCATCTGGTAGCGGCGGATACTCGCCTGATTCCTTTTCATTGCATGGTGCGCGTGCCGGGATATGACTATGACCACCCGGTTCCAGTGCTGGATCGAGGCGGAGCGATTCATGGTTATCGCCTGGACGTGCTGGCTCCGACTTTCTGGAGCGCACAACACTGGGGCGTGAAGCTCTTGCGTGTAAAAATCTATCGCCCGGTTGCCAGATGGTGATTTTCCCGGCATAGTGGCGATGTGATCAAACGGCTGATTATCAATGCGGATGACTTTGGATTTTCCCGATCGGTAACGGATGGGATTCTACATGCCCATCAATCAGGGATCCTTACCAGCGCCACACTCATGGCAACCATGCCGGATTGTGATCGGGCCATGGACCTGGCGCAAAGCAACCCGAATCTGGGTGTTGGAATTCATCTGTGCTTGACCCAGGGAACCCCCCGATCTGGGATATTACACTCTATTACCAACGTTAATAACGAATTCCCGCCGAAGGTCCCTCAACTTCTGCAACGCATCAGTTTTAGTCGCAAAGCCTTGGGCGAAGCCCGCACAGAATGGGCGGCCCAAATTGAATACGTGTTAAACCGCGGTATGCGGCCCACGCACCTGGATTCCCATAAACATATTCATCATTGGCCGCCGCTAGCGCATATTGCCGCTGATCTGGCGAAGGAATATCGTATTGCCAGTATCCGTTGCGCCGATGAAATTACTATCCGCTCCGCGTTGAAGCTCTCTGCGGGATATCGGGCACTGCGTTACCTTGCCCGGAAATTAAAAACCCGGTGCGCCCCCTTACGCAGCACGGACTGGTTTTTTGGTCTGGCGGCCACGGGCAAATTTTCCCCAGACGTTTGGCTGCGCCTGCTCGAGCAACTTCCCGATGGCACGGGCGAAGTGATGGTGCATCCAGGTTATGCGGATGATCTGTCCCTCGGCAGTACCCGCTTAACCGCCCAACGCCGCATGGAATTAGACGGTTTATGCGATTCCAAGGTGATCACCGCGATCCAAACCATGGCGGCCGATAATAAAGTGAAACGGATACATTTCGGGCAACTCTGAAATAAAACATCTCGTGTACTGTGATTCGTAACATATCGGGATAGGTATTTCAACAAGGGTATTGACACCAGGGTGAAATGGCGGTCATGCCGGTTTCTCTTAGGGTGGACATGCCGGTTTGCCGATAACACAAGGTGCCAGCGCTACGTAGAGGCGCCAGCTACCAAACCTTCAGCGTGTGCTGACGGTCATTTGCACAGTTAAATATCTCGGAGAGGGCCAAAAGGATGCGGTGAAGCCATGAAAGTATCACGGGCGGTATGGACGGAAAAAACCGGTTGGAAGAATCAGGTAACGTGTAACGGATCGGCCTCCCGAGCCGATCTTGTGCTGGTCTTTGGATCACCGGCATTAATGAAACAATCGGCCCGAATGGCGGAACTCAAAAAGCTCTTTCCACAGGCATATATCTGTGGCTGCTCAACGGCTGGTGAAATTGCCGGCGATCAGGTCTCGGACGACACCATGACTGCGACATCCGTAACTTTTCAAAGCGCTAAAATCCACGCCGCTAAAGCCATTATTGATGATCCCCGTCAAAGTTTTGATGTTGGTGCGCAGTTGGCGGCGGCCCTGCCAAAAGAAGATTTGGTTCATATATTCGTACTTTCCGACGGTCTGGTCGTTAATGGCAGTCAGTTGGTGCAGGGGTTAACCAGCAAAGCGCCTTCCGGCACGGCCATCACCGGTGGCTTGTCGGGCGACGGAGCGCGATTTTCTGAAACGTACGTGTGCGCTGACGGCGTGGTATTGCCCAAGCAGGTCGTCGCGGTGGGCTTCTACGGTAAAAACTTAAAAATCGGTTACGGGTCGATGGGCGGCTGGGATCCGTTTGGTCTGGAGCGGCGAATTACCCGCTCAGAGGGCAATGTTCTCTATGAACTTGATGGGCGTTCGGCATTAGAGTTATACAAAGAATATCTTGGTCCCCACGCCGCGAAATTACCGGCCAGCGGCTTACTATTCCCTTTGACCGTACGTGCCAATGGATCTACTCAAACCGTTGTCCGCACCATACTGTCCGTGGATGAAGCCGCGCAGAGCATGACATTTGCCGGTGATATTCCGCAAGGCGGTATGGCGCAACTGATGTCCGCCAATTTTGACCGCCTGGTAGATGGTGCCGATGGTGCTGCACAGGAATGCCGGCGGAGAATCGGTAATTCCGATGCGGAATTGGCGGTACTGATCAGTTGCGTAGGGCGAAAGCTGGTGTTGCAGCAGCGCATTGATGAAGAAGTTGAGGCCGTGGTTGGCGTATTGGGAAGTCGCGCGGTCACAACCGGGTTTTATTCCTATGGAGAAATTTCCCCCTTTACCCCCACCGCCCAATGCGCTTTACACAATCAGACCATGACCATTACCACCTTCGCGGAGGCATGACATGCACTCGTTGCTGCAACGGCAGCTCAAAAAGACCGCCCTCAACACCACGCAACAGACCGAGGAATTTCAGCGGTTCCTGGCGCTGGTGGATGCGGTTTATCACCAGTCGGATGAAGATCGGCAACGCATTGAACGGTCGATGGAGATTAACTCCCGTGAACTTACCCAGCGCAATGAGCAGATCGCCGGGGCCGAGCGAAAATACCGCGATATTTTTGATCACGTATCCGAGGGAATATTTCAGTACAGGTCCGACGGAACCTTGATATCCGCCAATCCTGCCATGGCGCGACTTTGTGGGTATGCCTGCGTGGAGCAATTGAAGCTGGATGTGGGCGACATAGGGCGGCAGCTGTATGTCGACTCAACCCGCCACGCGCAAATCCTCATGGAGATCGCGCGGCATGGATCCATAAGGAATTGGGAATCTGAAATTCGCCGCCAGGATGGATCGACACTCTGGATTATGGAAAGTACGCGCGCGGTATTAGGCCCAGATGGGGTCGTAATATATTATGAAGGCGTCATGGGGGACATCCACGCACGCAAAACCGCCGAAGCCGAACGTGAACAAATGCAGCGGCGGCTTTCCACCGTAGCGCGGCAGGCAGGTATGGCGGAAATTGCCACGGGCGTATTGCATAACGTGGGTAATGTATTAAATAGCATCAACGTGTCGGCCTCCCTGTGTGAGGATCGGGCAAAGACTTCCAAGTTGCCGGGGCTGGCCAAAGCCATCGGGCTTTTTCACGAACATCAGGCGGATTTGGCAGCGTTTTTAACGCAGGATGAAAAAGGCCGACACGTGGTGGATTATCTGGGGCGTCTTAATGAGCATTTACTTAAAGAACAGCACGACCTGCTGGCCGAGTTAAGCTCGCTGGTGCAAAATATTCAGCATGTAAAAGAGATTGTTAAAAGCCAGCAGACGTATGCTAAAACAGCGGTCGTACATGATAAAGTGCCGCTTTCGGAAATTCTGGAAGACGCCATCCGGATTAATCAGGAATCGCTTGAACGCCACCGCATCACCATGGTGCGGGAACTGGCCTGCCTGCCGCCGCTGACACTGGACAAGCATCAGGTCCTGCAGATTCTGGTGAATCTTATCAGCAATGCCAAACATGCCATGCGCGGAATCTCTGGGGATCGAATATTGACCGTTACTGCGGCCCTGCGTGCGCATGATCCAACTCGCCTGGTGGTAAGCGTAAGTGACACCGGATCAGGCATACAAGCCAATGATTTAGCGCGGATTTTTTCAATGGGATTTACCACGCGTTCCGATGGTCACGGATTTGGTCTGCATACGTCGGCTCTGGCCGCCAAAAGCATGGGTGGAGAGTTGACGGCACACAGCGACGGAGTTAATCAAGGCGCAACATTCCGCCTTGAAATACCGATTCACTCTCAAGATCAGGCCGTGGAAGCCGGAAGGGCCGCATGAACGAGGAAACGATTAATCGTCGCATTCTTATCATTGATGACAACCGCGCCATTCATGATGATTTTCGCAAGATCCTTTGCCCGGCGGAAATCGCCAACGGCTTGGATGATATGGAGAAAAATCTCTTTGGTTCGGCACCCTCTGCCGCCAAGCGCGAAGTGTATGAACTGCATTCCGCTTATCAGGGGCAGGAAGGCCTCCAAATGGTCCAGCGGTCCCTGGAAAGCATAGAGCGCTATGCATTGGCATTTGTGGACATGCGTATGCCGCCGGGATGGGATGGCGTAGAGACGATTGAAAAAATCTGGGAAGTGGATCCGGAAATACAGATTGTCATTTGCACAGCCTACAGTGATTACTCGTGGGAGCAAATCAACAAAAAATTTGGAGCTGCCGATCGCCTGCTGATTCTGAAAAAGCCGTATGACACCGCAGAAGTCTGTCAGTTGGCCTGCGCGCTGACACAAAAATGGCAATTGGCCAAGCATGCCCATCTGAAACTCAACCAACTCAACAGTATGGTCAAGGAGCAAACGAGGCAACTGGAGGACACCAATTCGCGGCTCGTATATGAGGCCGCCCAACGTCAGCAATCGCAGGAGCGATACCGCCTGGTAGAAGCCGCCGTTAATGATGGCTTGTGGGACTGGGATATTCCGGCCGGGAAAATATATTATTCCCCGCGCTGGAAGTCCATGCTGGGATTTACCGATTCGGAAATCGACGACTCCCCGGAGCAATGGTTTGGCCGCATACACCCTGATGATCGGGCGTCGGTCTCGGAGCACCAGCGGGAGCACTTTCAGGGCCGCTGCGAACAATTGTGCGGCGAATGCCGAATATTGCATAAAGACGGGCAATATCGCTGGATGCTGTATCGGGGCGTGGCGATCGGGGATGCCAACGGGATAAAAACGCGGGCGGTGGGTTCCATCACCGATATTACCGACCGCAAGCTGGCAGAAGAGCAACTGCGTTTTGAAGCCCTGCACGATGCCTTAACCGGCCTGGCGAATCGGTTGCAATTAGCGGACCGATTGAGCCGCTGCATTGCCCGCCGAAAACGCGAATCGGATTTTTGTTTTGCGGTGATGTTTATTGATCTCGACCGTTTCAAAGTCATCAACGACAGCCTGGGCCATCAGATTGGCGATAAATTTCTGGTGGAAATCGCCCGGCGGCTTAAAGTATTTGTGCGTGACGGCGATACTGTCGCACGCCATGAGCCGGACCACATCGCCCGTATCGGTGGCGATGAATTTGTGCTGGTGCTGGAAAATATCCGCCATGAAAGTGATGTGCTGCATATCGCCCAGCGCCTGCACAAGGAAGTATCCGGGACATTTCATATTGACGGCCATGATATTTGCACCTTGTTAAGCGTTGGCGTGGCATTCGGCAATGAGACGTATCACACCGCAGCAGAGATTCTGCGCGATGCCGACACGGCGTTGTATCAGGCCAAAGCAGATGGCAAATCCTGCACCCGAATTTTCGACCCGACCATGCACGAGCGTGCGGTAACGCGCTGGCAGACGGAAACCGAATTACGTAGAGCTATTACCGACAATCAACTGGTGTTGCATTATCAACCCATTATCGATTCCACCGGCAAGACGCTGGCTATGGAAGCACTGGTACGCTGGCAGCACCCCACCCGCGGTCTGCTGCCGCCCGGCGAGTTTATTCCCATCGCTGAGGATACCGATCTGATTATCCATCTGGGCCGATGGGTTCTGCTGGAGGCATGTCGTCAGGTGCAAAAGTGGCAGACGGAAATTCCCTTGTCGGAAGATGTTTCCGTCAGCGTCAACGTTTCCAGCAATCAATTCGCGCAAAGTGGTTTTGCGGCAGAAGTTGCCAAAGCATTGCACGATGCGGGAATATCTCCGCACCGGTTGCGCCTGGAGATAACCGAATCCATGGCCATGACCGACGCGTCCAGCGCCATTGCAACCTTAACACGTTTGCGCTCCACCGGTGTAGCGATTGATCTCGATGATTTCGGCACGGGATGCTCATCGCTTAGCCACCTGCACCGTATGCCATTGAATTGTCTGAAAATTGATAAAAGTTTTATCCGCGAGATGCACAGCGATAAAGTCGGTTACGCCATTGTGCAAACCATTATCAAATTAGCACATCTGCTAAATCTGGGCGTGGTAGCCGAGGGCGTAGAAACCCGGGACCAAGCCAGCATCTTAAAAACCCTTGGTTGCGACTACCTGCAAGGATTTTTCATAAGCAAACCAATGGAAGCGGCGCTGGCAACAAGCTACCTGTCAGGCACTGCCTTGGGTACCCAGCAGCCCGCGACATCTCGCCGCCTTCCGGGCGCGGCATAACGGGCGGACACCTGCTCTAAATTCTGCCCTATCGGCCGCAGGTGGCTGGCGGGGGGAGTATGTAACGGATGTTCGCAAAGGATTTTGACGCGTCTGATTTTATTAACAACCAACCGGTCGCCTTCGGCTATAATTTCTCATACTTGCAGGCGGTAGCGCCCGATTTTGAAGTTGGCCCAAAGCGGGCCGTTCGGCCCTCATTTTCGCTCTTTTGCGGGTTGCTTATAACGGAGTCATGACGATGGTTGATTATTCTGGTTATGCGACTGAATCTGCTTGGCGGGATACCAGATCAGTGCTCGGCTTGAAAAATGCAATTATTTGCCTGGTCATGCTTGCCGCATTGTCGCCAGCTTCCGCGTTTTCACATGTTCTGCAAGTCGGGCCGGGCAGGACCTTCACCAGTATTGCAAAAGCCGTTGCTGCCGCCCGGCCCGGGGATGTCATCAAAGTTTGGCCGCTAGGCGGCAATCGTGCGTACCGTCGCACTACCGTAGAGGTAACCACCTCCGGCCTGACTATTGAGTCCGGCATTCCGGGGAAATTTGTTAAAATTAATGGATCGGGATTCAATTATTCCGGGCGTGGCGCGGTGCCGCGCGGTATTTTTCAGTTTAATCCAGGGGCGAACCATTGCGTACTTCGCGGTTTTGCGCTCTACGGAGCACACAACCATTCATTTAATGGCGCTGGTGTGCGCATTAACGCCGCCAATAATGTACTGGTTTCACATTGTTACATTCATGGCAATGATATGGGGATTATGAGCAATGGAGACCTGCCTCACGGAACCGGAGCGGACCAGCAAATTGAATTTTGCCATATTACGCGCAACGGAAGTTATAAACAGCCCGGGTACAATCACAACCTTTATCTGGGTGGGACCAGCGCACTAATTCGTGGATGCAATATATCGCATGCGTTAACCGGCCATGATATCAAAAGTCGCTGTCATATCACGTGGATCGAGTATTGCTATGTACATGGTTCGAATAACCGGGAAATTGATCTTGTGGATGACAAGGTTAATACCGCTGCACCCGGCAGCGACGCGGTGATACTGGGGTGTGTTATTGCCAAGGGGCGGGGTAATGGCAATCATCAGGTGATCCATTTCGGACAGGACGGCGGCGGACCGCACAACGGCACATTGTTTGTCATCCATAATACGATCCGCACCCCATGGTCCGGGCCGGTATTTGTCATATCGGCAAGCGGCGCACATATTGTGTGCTTCGATAACAAGATCATCGGACCGCGCGGCCGGCTTAGTCTTACGCTGTTTATCCATGGTGCCAAAGCCGGCAATTTCTCAGGAAGCGGTAATTGGCTGTCCACAGGTTATGGAATCTGGCAAAAAACGCTGGGCGGCCGCCTGATCCCCTGGCCGCAGGCGCGCCGGCTTTTGCCACCGACCGACCTGTCTGTCAACGCCCGTCAGCTAAAATTCCTGCGTCACGGACAACTGGTAAATTGGCCAGGGACGTCCGCCGGTGCGGGGAAAAATTAAAAACTGGAGAATTGAAGGGCGACTGGCGCCGTGCCCAGATCAGGTGATCAGGCCAACAGGGAACCGAAGGAAGCGCTGCTTTGTCTCGGCGACAGCCTCTCTAATGCGCCAGCCGTATTTGCTCTACTGCTCTCCTGTTCAACTCTCACCTGATCTATTCGGCCGCAGGAGGGGTTTTCTCGCTTCGGCGACAGCCTCTCTTTTGCGCCAGCCGAATTTGCTCTCCTGTTCCCCTCTCTAAATTCACCTGCTCTGATCGGGCAGCCCGATTTGCACTGCCAGCAGGCCTTTTTGAAAGTGCAGGCGGTTTTCGGCTTGTTGAAATACGATGCTGCGGTCAAAATCCATGGCTTCATCGGTTATTTCAACGCCCCGATACGCTGGCAGGCAGTGCATGACTACCGCATGAGCCGGGGCCGCGGAAATGAGCTGGGCGTTAATCTGGTAGGGCGTAAAAATCTTCATTCGCTGGGCTTTTTCACTTTCCTGTCCCATGCTAACCCATGTATCGGTATAAATAATATCCGCAGTCCGAACCGCTGCTGCGGGGTCGGTGCCGGCCTGAAAATCAAATCCAGGAATGCTGGATGCAGTTTGCACATCGGAGGGTTGCAGTTCATAGCCAACAGGCGTTGCGATGCGGAATTTCAAGCCGAACACCGCGCACGCTTCCATGAGTGACCGGGCGACATTGTTGCCATCCCCCACATACGCCAGCGTCAACCCCGAAAGTGATCCGAAGTGCTCGCGAATGGTCAGCAGATCGGCCATCACCTGACACGGGTGGCTGCGGTCGCTTAAGCCGTTGGTGACGGGGCGATTGCTGAAACGGGCCAGTTGCACAATGGTGTCATGGGAAAAGGTACGGGCCATAATCGCGTCACAGAATCCCGAAAGCACCCGCGCGGCGTCGGGCACGCTTTCGCGCGTACCTAACCCGATTTCACTGGGGGTAATGTAAATGGCGGCACCCCCCAAGTGGGTCATGGCCACTTCAAAACTCACCCGGGTACGCAAGGAAGGCTTTTCAAAAATCATGGCCAGGGTTTTGCCCGCGGCCACCGGATCGTTGCGGCCTGTGGAGCGGTATTGTGCTTTAAGCCGCTGGGCCACGGCCAGCAGATGCTCCAGCGTGGCGCGTGGCATGCCAAGAATATCAATGAAATCACATTTGCCGCCCGGCGGCGCGCTGTTGTTCTGGTTCATGATGTTGCCTCAGTTCAGATTATATATCCGCTGATATTGGGATAAATACTCATGCCATTAAGATCGGATAATTTCCGTTCCCACGCCCTGATCGGAATAAATTTCCAGCAGCAGGGAATGGGGGAATCGGCCGTCGATAATATGCGTTTTCTGTACGCCGCCATCCAAGGCGATAAAGCACGCCTCCACTTTGGGCAGCATTCCTTCGCCGATATTTCCCGCGGCTACCAGTTGTTCAATTTCCTCGCGGGAAACGCTGCGTAAAAGTGAAGCGGGATCATCCTTGCGCCGGCGTATGCCGTGCGTATCGGATACCAGCACCATTTTCTCCGCCTGGCACGCGGCAGCGACAAATCCGGCGGCAGTATCGGCGTTGACATTGAGCTTGCCGCCGGCGTTATCCAGGGCGATTGGGGCGATGACCGGAATATAGTCTGCGGCGGCCAAGGCCTGCAGCAATTCGGAATTCACACGCGTAACCTGCCCGACGCGGCCGATATCAATGCGGGGATTGGTGGGATCAGATAAGTACAGTTTTTCGGCAAACAATACGGCGCTCCCCAGCGAATTTAACTGCATGGCTTTGCCGCCAAGTTCACCGATGGTCTGCACAATAAACGTATTAATGTCATTGACCAGTACATGCTCTGCAATGGCCAATGTGCGATCATCGGTATAGCGGCGGCCAAGAACAAACTGGGCCTCAATGCCCGCTTCATTCATCGCCTGCGTGATAGCCTTGCCCCCGCCATGCACCACCACCGGCCTCATGCCCACGGCATGCATAAACACAATGTCGGTAAGGACCTGGCGAAATTCCTCCCGGGAATCCATAAATGAACCACCGAGCTTAACGACCACAATTTTCTCGTTGAAACGCTGGATGTATCCCAGCGCCTCAATAAGTGAGCCGGCTTTATCAAGAATTGTTTTATCCATGGACACGTCCAAGGGAAACTCCCGTTAAAATGTATGGTTCATCTACCGCCGCGCGGCTGGAAAACAACCCGGCCCCGGCCTGTTGCGTCAAGCCTGGCGGCCGCGTTAAGTATCCAATATTCCCGCGCAGGGAACAAACAGGGCGATGAGAATACGATTGCTTGGCGTACAACGCAAGGTTTTTCCGGCAGAAAAGTCCGAAAATTTTGTCACCGAGCTGCCAAATTGCCCGAATTTCCGCGATAAACTGAAAATACGCTTCTTTGTCACTTGAAACTTCCCTGCCCTTGCCACTAGCATCATGCGGTGCTTAATGGTGATATTGTTTGGATTATATGATGCCTTTGGATTCTATCTTGCAGGAAACATCTCATACCCCCGGCCCTCCGATTCTTGACCCGCGCCCTTACGGCCGAAAAGATGCCGGCGATGTCCTGGCCTTGGGTTTGGCCACGACTGTTTTGATGTGGTCGGTAGGATACATTTTCCGCATGCCGGGAGATCGTGTGCCTGCCCCGCTAATACTGGCGGCGCTGGTGGCGATACTGGTCGGCGGCGGCTTTATGGGCGCTTGGCGCACGCGACGCGGGCCGGTGGGCGGATTATGGGTTGGATTGATCAGTGGCTCACTGAATCTCCTGGTGCTGGGGTCGCTGGGTAGAGACCTTACTACCGACCATCGCATTATTGCTTATGAATTTCTCTGGGCACCCATCAGTGTGATTTCCGCCGGGCTTCTGGCGTGGATCGGAGGTTTTTTTGGTGCCCGGTTAAATCCGGACCGGCGGCAATATCTGCATCCGGAAGGCTCATTGACACTTTCCACCGTTATTGCCACCTTAGTTTTAATCATGGCTGGCGGTATGGTGACGGGCCTTAATGCCGGGCTTTCAGTGCCGGATTGGCCGGATTCGTTCCGCTTCGGCATGTTCTTTTTCCCGTTATCCCACATGACTGGGGGCGTGTTTTTTGAACATACCCACCGCCTGTTCGGCACGCTGGTGGGGCTGGCCACACTCATTCAGACCATTTATTTATTTCGGCATGAAAGCCGCCGCTGGGTTAAGTGGACATCTTTCACCGCCTTGATCATGGTTATTTTTCAAGGCCTGATGGGGGGCTTGCGCGTCACCGGGCATTTTACGCTGGCCAAATCCCGGCTCGGAATGGACCCCAGCACCCCGCTGGCCATTATTCACGGTGCCTTCGGCCAAGTGTTTTTTGCAGTGTTGGTGGTCCTGGCGGCGGTGTGCTCTCCCAGTTGGACCAGCAACCTGAAGCCTAAGCCGCGATTAAGTGCAAAAATTGGCCGCGGTATTGCTTGGACACTGGTGGGTGTACTTCTAGTGCAGTTGACGCTGGGAACCATTCTCCGACACGTTGGCGGCGTCCTGCTTTTGCACATCAGCGTTGCGGTCATTGTCCTGCTACTGGCTTTGTTTTCCGGTGCCCGCGCCTGGGGGTTAAATCCGGACCAACCTATTCTTAAACGTGTCGGCCTGGCTTTGCTTTGCGTTGTGTCGCTGCAGGTGCTTTTGGGGGTCTGTGCGGTGATCGCCCTAGGCGGCGGCGAGA
>JAJZDN010000089.1 GCA_021805985.1 Planctomycetota bacterium
CAGGTAGTAAAGCGCGTCGTGCCGAGGATAACGCTGGCAGGGAGGCCAGGCTCCACATATAAATGGCTGGCTCGGGCAACTTCATCGCTTGCTCGGCGTATCAACTTCCACATCGCCGTTTCTTTATCAGATATTGGTATCCCGTGGGTCTGGTGGATATGCGAATGGCAAGTGGGACAAATTGGCACCATGCGATCCGGATTATGCCGGTGGTGGATGTGCCATTGATCCATGTGGTGGAAGTTTATTAAGCGGCTCGCACAGCCGGGGTTTGCGCATTTCCCCCCCGCAGCCTTGAGGATTCCGCGCTTCACGGAGGCGGGTATTTTCGCCCTGCGTAGCTTTTTGCCCGGTATCGGGGGACCACCTACCATTATCCGGCTCCAAAAGGTCTCCGACCATTTACGGTCGCAGATAACTATACCTTTCCTGTCGAGCGGGGGCGAGGCCAAGCCTTCGCTTCGGACCTCCGGCGCAGGATACCCTATCTCTTCCCGCTTGTGAAATCTTTGTGTTATCCAGCACGCAAGCTAGAAGGCGTTGTCGACGGATAAAAACCACGGCCCGAACGCATGAAATTCTGCAGACACCGTCTGCAGAATTCAAGAGCAGGGCGCGACTCCCGGCGGCAATGCGAGAATTGGTCCCGCCAAACCGCCAGACGCCGTCTGACAAATTGGAGGCCCCTGCGATCGGCTCGGAATCAGCAAGCAAATCAGGAAGCATAATAATCCCGACACCGTCCGAACAATCCCCTCCCTTCCCTCCGCGACCTCTTGTGAATTAACGACCCTTGCGTTTGGCAGTTCCAAATTGATCCATGGACATTGATCCGTGACCCGCGGTCCGCGATCCGTGATCCGTGCTCCATGATCCGTGACCCGCGGTGCCGGTTTAAATGGCTGGGAGTCCGTGCAGGAGGCGGTCGTTTATTTTGTCGAGGGTGTCGTAGTCGAATTTGCCGGGGGATGAGCGCCAGAGCCAGTGGCCGTTGGCTTTGCGTTTGGACTGGATTTTTAGCTGGTCTTTCGCGCGGCGGAGCGTGCGGTATGAGAATCCGGCGGCCGCGGCAGCCTCGAGGATTTCGGTTTGCGGAACAGGGCCGCGGGCGAGTAATTCGCAAAGCCATTGGGCGCATTGGTCAAGCTTGAGCGGGTCGGGTCCGGTTGGGCGATGTGGCGGGGCCAGGATGGCGTCGATGTTTTCATTTTCTGGCAGATCATCTGCCCAGGCAATGGCGTTGTTTTTAATTTGGAATGGCAGCCCTGGTGCCAGGACGCTTAGACTGTTTTTAAGCTGGACGAATACCCGCCGGTGGGGTTGCGTGTTTTCCTCCCGATGGTCCGGTGATGCCGCGAAAATAATTGAAGCGAAAGGGGCCAGGGTATTTATTCGGGGAATGCGGCGGATCGGGTCGCCACGGCCAACGTGCATGGGCATCAAGGCCAGAATGGTGACAGAACGGCTATAAAGATGCTGGTAAAGTTCGTAAAGTTTTCTGGCCGTGCCGTAAGGCTCATGGTCATTGCTGGTGAGAAATGAGAGCGGGTCGATGATGAGGAGTTTCAGGTCTTTAATCCGGTCGGTGCAAGCTTTGAGATTTTCCATGGCCAAGTCGGTGGTGGTAATGACTTTATCGACGTTGGCGCGCGCGGCCTCGAGCCGGGTGCGTATGTTGTCAAGGAGATCTTCTTCGGGCGTAATAAGCAGGACCGAGCCGGGGATGGGGCGTTGGGCCGCTTCAAGTTCGGCGGCGTTGGCGGCGGCCAACGGGCATGATGTCACGATGGGTGATTTAATGGGTTTGCAAGCCTTTTTTCCCGGAGGCGTGGGGTTTTTGTCAGCCAGCAGGGGATCAGGCGGGAGATCAGGCAACAGGTCGGGTAGCAAGTCATACATGGGAGCTGATGTCGGGGTGCCCGGAAATGGCGCAGCGGTAGTGACGCGGGCGGCAAGGTCCAAAGCAATAAACGTTTTGCCCGAACCCGGCGGCCCTGCCAGAAGGACGATTTTGCCTTTGGGCAGCCGGTTTCGCCAAAGCCAGCAGGGCGCGATAGGTGGCAGCTTGGCCAGGCAACTCGTGGAGGTGTGAAGATCAGACATGTGCAGCCTTTCTTGTTGTCAATGATCGATGACCACGGATCACGGATCAATTACCGCTCATCACCGAGCACGGATGGTTGTGGAGGCTATAGGCACCGGGGGGCGGGGAAATCAGAATTCGCCAGTAATCGCAGCATTCACCAGTAGACCCAGTATTGGACCGTGGACTCAGTACCGAGCAGCCAGCTCAGATTCCAAATTCCAAATTCCAGATCCCAAATTCCAGGTTCCAGGTTCTAGGTTCTAGGTTCCAGATCCCAAATTCACCTCTCTATCGGGCCGCCGCCCGATTCGCTCTCCTGCTCACCTGTTCTAAATTCACCTCTCTAATCGGGCCGCAGCCCGATTTCCCGTGCCCCCGCGCCCTATAGCCCGGTATTGATCCGTGATCCGTGATCCGTGATCCGTGATCCCTGATAACTGATCACCGCCCGCTATTTGAAAACTAAATAATCCCCCGGATCGCATGGCCCGCAATCCAGAACCGCCACGCGTTGCGTCCTATACTCCTTGCCCTGCACGCAAACTCCCTCTGTTTAGCGTCGTCGCCCGGCGACGAGCGCCCCCATACCAGACCAACCCCACTGGTACCCGCGTAATCTATGCAATCCGCAAAATCTGTGGACCCTCCGCCTCTGTGCCCTCGACGACCTCTGTGGCTCTTTCCGGCTGTCCCCTGTAACCTCGCACGGCATCCCGCATTTAGCATTTAGCCGCGCAGCGCTTCCAAAAACTTCTAACTTCTAACTTCTAACTCCTAACTCCTAACTCCTAACTCCTGAACACTAAAACCCAAAATAACTTGGCCATCTTGGACACCTTGAATTACACCCGCTAAAATCAACCACTTTCCCCACGTGTCCAACCTGGCCACCTAGCCCCTTAACTTGGACATCTTGGCCCCCTTGGACACCTTGATATCCACCATAATGAAAACTGGGTGCTCGCGTTGACCAAAAAGACGGCACGAAAAACTGGTATCCGCCATTGCCATTTTTGTCGCTCAGATAACCCCCGCGCCCATCCAGCTTTAACTTTGAACTTGGAACCTGAAACCCGAAATTCAGCATCTCGCATCTGGCACTTAGCATCTCGCATTCTGCCCCCTGCGAAAGCGAAGCGCCTCCAAACCCTTCTAACTCCTAACTCCTAACTCCTAACTCCCCTCATCCCATGCGTTCAGCAGCGAAGCTTCGCGCGGCTTCCAGTGCTTTTTCAATCATGTGAACGTCTTTTCCACCGGCCATGGCCATCTGTGGGCGGCCTCCGCCGGTTCCGCCAATGATCGGGGCAACCGCTTTTACCCAATCGCCGGCGCTGATTTTATTGATCAGTGAATCGCTCACCGCGGCGACGAGATTTACCTTGGGCGGCAGGAGATTGCCTTGCTTATCGGTTTCAGTAAGGGTGGAGGCCAAAAGCATCACTACCGGGGCCGGGTGGAGTTTCTTTTTTACGCCATCTACCGCAGCACGCAACGTCGGAACATCCGCATCCGGCAGTTGCCCGATAATCACGTGGCTGTCCCCCATACGCTGGGCCTGATCCAGCAGGATGGCGATGGTGCCGTTGAGGTCCGTATTACCGCGTGACAACGCTTCTTTTTTCTGCTGTTGTTTGATACGTTCCTGGACTTGCGATGCAGCATGAAGCGCGCGGCGACGGGCAAGCAGAGGAAGTGTTGGGTCTCTTCCCGCCTCCTGCAAGGCGCCGGCCAGCTTGGATTGATCATCCGCATCGCTCGCACCGCTGCCTTTACTCGCTGCAACCAGCGCTTCAACGGCAGCCGAATTTCGACGGGCGGCTTGGGCGGCAGCGCCCGTGACGGCCACGAGTCGGCGAACGCCTTTGCTGACGGATTCTTCAGCGATGATGGCGAATTCCTCTGCGTCGGTGGTACTGCCTAAGTGCGTCCCGCCACAAAATTCAATGGAGTATTGCCGCCATGCCGGGTTTTCCGGATGAGCCAGCAACTCGGACACCGGAACCCCGACGGAAACAATCCGTACCATCGCCGGATATTTTTCACCGAAAACGGCGCGAAGCGAGTGAATTTTTCGGGCCTGCTCAAGCGGCGCTACATCGGTGTAGACCGTCAATTTTTTCCCGATAGCCTGCTGCACCAGCGCTTCGACTTTTTCCAACTCCTGATCATCCAGTGCTTTGGGCTGCACGAAATCAAAACGCAGTTTATCGGCATCTACCAGCGAACCTTTTTGTTCCACATGATCGCCCAGCGTTTCGCGCAAGGCCCAGTTGGCCAAATGCGTTGCGGTATGATTTTTTTCAATGCGCTTCCGCGCGTTGAATACCGAAGCGCTGGCCGAATCACCGCGATGGATGGTGCCATGTTTCAAACGGCCGATGTGCAACACGTATCCGCCGAGCTGCCGCACTGATTCCACCACAAATGTTGTACCCGAGTCGGTCTTTATTTCTCCCTGATCGCCGATCTGACCGCCCATTTCGGCATAAAAATTAGTCCGGTCCAAAATTAGCGCTATGCTGTCAGACTCATCAGCGCTTACAGATTCTCGCAGGCGCTGGGCATCCCAAATTCCCACAATGTGCGTGCGCAGGGGGCGGTGGTCATACTTCGCGCGGTCGTCGGTGGATTTAATGCGCAAGGCGGGTAATTCAGCCAGAATTTCCGGCGGCATATCCGCCAGGCCGCTGGCCGTTGTCTTGCCACCCAGCCGGGCTTTCTCCCGCGCTTGCTGCATGAGCAGGTCATAGCCGTATTTGTCCACGCCCATGTTCTGTTCTTGCGCCATGATCTGCGTGAGATCAATCGGGAAGCCAAAAGTATCATGGAGTTTGAACGCATTTTCCGCGGAAATCATGGTTGGTGTGAGCTTTTCGGCCCGCGCCTCGTCGGCGGCCAGTCGGAAAAGTTCCAAGCCACGATCCAACGTGCGACTGAAACTCTGTTCTTCATCTTCAATAATGTCGGCGACACGCTTGGGGTTGTTCGCCAATTCCGGAAACGCCTCGCTCATGGAATTGACAATCACCGGCACCAGTTGATGCAGAAATGGCTCGCGCAGCGCCAGATTCTGCCGTCCGAAGCGCACGGCTCGTCGCAAGATTCGCCGCAATACGTAGCCCCGGCCGTCGTTTCCGGGAACGGCACCATCGGTGATCGCGAACGTCAGGCAGCGGATATGATCCGCGATAACACGGAACGCGATATCCCGCGCCAAGGCCGGATTTTTTATCTCTTCACCAGATCCCTGGTCCAGAGCCGGAAATACTCCGGTATACTGCTTGCCGGAAAGCTCCCCAATGGCCGCAAACAGCGGTGTAAACAGATCCGTAGCATAGTTGTCGCTTTTGTTCTGCAGTACCTGGCATATACGTTCCAGGCCCATGCCCGTATCCACATGCTGGGCCGGCAAAGTTGTCAGCTTGCGGTCCGCACCGCGGTTGTACTGAATAAATACCAGATTCCATATTTCCATGACCCGCGGATCAGTGCCATTGACTTGCGGGCCGCCGGTCATGTCCTCTGTGCGGTCAATAAATATCTCGGTGCAGGGGCCGCAGGGACCAGTCTCTCCCATTTCCCAGAAATTCTCATCCACAAACCGGTGGATGTGATGATCTGGTAAGCCGGCGATCTGTTTCCACAGCCGTGCCGCCTCGTCATCTGCCGGCACATTATCTGCAGGATTACCCGCGTAGACCGTGACGTGCAGGCGCAGCGGATTGATCTGCCAGACCTCGGTTAAAAGTTTCCAGGCCATTTCGATAGCTCCGG
This sequence comes from Planctomycetota bacterium, assembly GCA_021805985.1. Lineage (GTDB taxonomy): Bacteria > Planctomycetota > Phycisphaerae > WQYP01 > WQYP01 > JAMDCX01. Next base: position 5,864 of record JAJZDN010000089.1, read on the forward strand.
CTTTGAAATAATCGCCGAAGCTCCAGTTGCCGAGCATTTCAAAAAAAGTGTGATGTCGGCGGGATCGTCCCACATCATCGAGATCATTATGTTTTCCCCCGGCCCGGATGCACTTTTGCGTATTGGCCACACGTTTCCAGGGGGCGGTAGCGGTGCCGAGAAAATAAGGTTTGAACTGATTCATCCCCGCATTGGTAAACAGCAGTGTCGGATCATCATGCGGCACCACCGGACTGGACGGCACAAACGCATGGCCGTTTTGGCTGATGAAAAAATCAATGAATTGCTTGCGTATCTCACGCGATGTCATGCGCGTAACTCCTGTGAACCAAACTGGAATGGGGCATTCTACCAGCATGTGCGGAAAATTTCTTCCCCCAGCCCACCGTGCCCCAACCGGCAAGCACGGATTGCTCGATTTTAAGTAATCGGAACGCGGGACATGACCATCTGAACGATGGCGTCCGGCTCGCTCATGCGGCCTATGCCTATCGTGCGACAGGCTTGCCAGCCGGACTCCGGGCCGATCATCGCAATGTTCCGCGACCGCAGCGTCGCCACGTTGGCCTGCACCGCGGGGTTATTCCACATGTGTTCATTCATGGCGGGGGCCAGCAGCAATTTTTCGGGTTGCGCCGCCAACAGCAACGTGCTTACCAGATCATCCGCCAAGCCATGCGCAATTTTTCCGATCATATTCGCTGTCGCGGGAGCAACAACAATCAAATCTGCGTTTTGCGCCAGTTGGATATGCTGGGGATCAGCGCTGTCTTTATTATCAAACAGATCCGTATGTACCGCATGACCCGAAAGCGCTTCAAAGGTCAAAGCACCGACAAATTTCAGCGATTCAGCGGTCATGGCCACATCCACACCGTACTGATGCTGTGCCAGTTGGCTGACCACGTGGCATACCTTGTAGGCGGCAATTCCCCCACAGACACACACCAGAACCTTTTTCCGTGCGCTGTTCATGAGCCGTGTCCACTCCGGAATCGTGAGGCTAATTTCGGTGCCATCCTGCCGCAATGCCAACAGACGTGCTTATTTATGCCCGAGGGCCTCGGCGGGCTTTGTCATATTGCTTTTTTCAAAATCAATGCTGACTTTGCCCTGAAGAATTTCATCCAGAACTACTTCCATATCACTGCGGCCGTTGCGCTCAACCAGCGGTCTTTGGCCTTCGATCAGTTCTGCCAGACGGTGCTGCACCAGGGCGCAAAGCTTAAATCGGCCGCCGAGTTTATGTACAATTTCATCGCTTTTAATTGCTTCGATCATGTTGTAAATGCTCCTGAATATATTCCAACGGGGCTATCGTGCCCATTTCAAAATTCAATTTTCCTGGCCACCCTGCAACCGGAAGCCTGCTGTGATCAGCTTTGTACTGCTTTCAGTTGGCTGATCAATTCAACGATGGTCTCTTCCAGCACGCGGTTGACCACTTTTATCCGGTACGCCCCGGATTGCTCGGCCATGGCAATTTCCTGCTTGGCCTGCCGTAGTCGCGTCTCAATGACCTCAGGTTCATCGCGCCCACGTTCACGTAGCCGCCGGGTTAATTCCTCTTCGCCGGGCGGCAGAATAAACACTCCTACAGCCTGGGGAAACATTTTGACAATCTGAATACCACCCTGAATGTCTATTTCCAGTAGTACCGTTCGGCCGATCGCCAAGGCATCTAATACGGGTTGCCGTAGCGTACCGTACCAATGCCCAAACACCCTAGCATATTCAAGAAATTCATTATTTGCAACACGTTGTTGAAATTCATTCTCATTTACGAAAATATATTTCTTTCCCCATTGATCCTGCGGCTTACCGGCCCGCGTCGTTGCCGACAGGGCGAATTGGGCCGGCAGGTCCTTGGCCAATCGGTTACAGACCGTGGATTTCCCCACGCCCGAAGGTCCGGATACAAAAATAAGCAAGCCTTGTTTGCTGTTTTCCATCAACTGAATTCCGTACTTCGTAATTGGTAAAGCCGGGTTTGACATTTCTTACCCGGGGCGGTTGAGGCTATTCCACGTTCTGCACTTGTTCCTTGATTCGGTCAATAATGCCTTTAATCTGCATGCAGAGTTTTGCGATCTTGCCGTCGCTGGCTTTGCTGCCAATCGTATTGGCCTCCCGCAGCATTTCCTGGGCGATGAATTCCAGCGTGCGGCCCACCTGATTTTCCTTTTCCGCCAAACCGACAAAATGCTCCAGATGCCCGGAAAGCCGCGAAATTTCTTCGCTGATATCCGCACGCTCGGAAAATAATGCCACTTCCCTTAAAAGATCCGTATCAGAAAGTGACAGCTTCGCATCGCCCACGAGTTGCATCACGCGTGCCCGTAGTCTCTGATGATATTGCTGGGCAATTTGTGGGGCCTGCTGCCGAATGGTTTCAAGGGCGATGGCTATTTCTTCAAGGTGCGATTTTAAATCCTTCCAAAGCGCTTCGCCTTCGCGTTTGCGCATTTGTACAACCTGCCCCAACGCATCGGCGGTCAGGCGGTTGATGACATCACGCCGGTGCTGGTGTTCCGGTTCGGCGGTTCCACGACTGGGCGATTCACACACCCCGGGCAGAAGCAGCAATTGTGTAAGGTCAATGGTCATCGCGGCCGGAGAATCCTTGGTCTGACGTGCTAAATCCTGCATTGCTTTGAGGTAATATTCTGCCGCCTCCCGATTCACCACCGCCGCCGTGCCCGCCGGCAGCACCACGGTAACGGTAAGATTTATTGAGCCACGATAAAGTTGCTGCCGCACCAGCTTATCGATCTCTGCTTCACATTCCGCCAGTTCATCGGGCAGACGAATGGAAGCTTTGAGAAATCGGTTATTCACCGAACGAATTTCCACCTGGCAGAAGAAATTCTCCTCTTCCAGGCTCGCTCTGCCATAACCGGTCATGCTGATAATCATCTGAACTCCGAATCCATCACGGATGCGTCGCCGCCGGTTTGGCCGGCATGGTTTTGCTAACGGGAACTTTCGTTGCCGCGGCAGGCGTGGACGCTTTGGTTCTGGTAGCGCCCGGCATCGCAGGCTGTGTTGTGCTTGCCGTTGCTGATTTTGTTGTCGTCATGGCGGCCTGGGTTGTCGCAGCGGGGCGTGATGCGGCTAAGGGCGTTTTTCCCTGCACCATCCAGTTTAATCCGATCGCCAGAAACATAAACAATACAAAAAGCACCACGGTGATCGTGGTAAATACGTCACCGGTTTTCGTGCCGAAGGCCGAGCCGCCGCCACCGGCACCAAACGCGCCAATCAGGCCGCCGCCGCGCCCGCGCTGCAGCAGAATGACGAAAATCATTACGACGCCCAGAAGCACCAGCAAGATGGAAAAAAATGTTGTCATGAACTTGTTATCCTTGAGCCGTCAGCTCGGTTACCCGTTGTCTTAATGTCCCGCTTGCGCGGCGATGGCGGCCTGCACAATACCCATAAATTCATCCGCTATCAGACTGGCTCCGCCAATAAGCAGCCCATCAATATCGGCCTGCCCCAGAAGCTCGGCGGCGTTGGCTTTTTTGGCCGATCCACCATATTGGATGCGAATAGTCTGCGCCGTTTCATGGCCATATTTTTCCCCCAGTTTTGTCCGAATAAAACTATGGACTTCCTGGGCCTGTGCGGGAGTGGCCGTTAACCCCGTGCCAATGGCCCATACCGGTTCATAGGCGATAACCAGATGGCCGCCTTCGGCGCTGGCGGCCGAAACATGCGCCAGGGCCGCATCCAGTTGCCGGCCAACAACTTCTACGGTCTTGAAGTTCTTCCGTTGTTCAAGTGTTTCACCAACACACAGAATCACTTTCAGGCCTTCCGCTACAATAGCGTGGGCTTTCTTGCCCACAATTTCGTCGGTTTCACCTAAAATATGCCGCCGTTCACTGTGCCCGGCCAGCACGTAGGCCACGCCCATGTCCCGCAGCATCCCCACGCTGACTTCGCCGGTAAAGGCACCTTTTTTCTCAAAATAAACATTCTGGGCACCAAGGGTTACCTTCGCGCCAAGAACCGCACGGACTGCCTCCAGATGCACCAATGTCGGGATGACGTTGATTTCCACGGGGCAGACCGATGGAGTATTGGCGACAATTTTAGAAGCCAAATCCACACTTTCAGCGCGATCCAGATTCATTTTCCAGTTGCCGGCAATTAAATACTTTCGCACCTTTTTTTTCTCCATTTGTTGACGCACTACCTGCACGGGCGTTGGCCGCCACGCGGCGCTGCGGCCGCTGATTTTTAAACGCTTACCTGCGCCGCATGGGGCACAGCGGCGGGTTCGGAAAAAGTCCGGCCCAGCACCGCGGAAATCTTTTTGAGCGTTACCATCAAATCGGTAAACGCATCCGGCAACAGCGCCTGCGGCCCATCGCACATCGCCTTGGATGGGTTATCGTGGACTTCCACCATAATGCCATCCGCTCCCGCCGCAATGCCGGCTTGCGCCAGCGCCGGAACAAAGTCCCGCACGCCGCTGGCATGGCTGGGATCTACAATCACCGGCAGGTGGCTGTTGGCTTTTACCACAGGGACCGCGGATATGTCCAGCGTGAATCGCAGGGCGGTTTCAAATGTTTTAATGCCTCGCTCACACAAAATTACCTGTCGATTCCCCTGGCTAAGCACATATTCCGCGCTCATGAGCCATTCCTGAATGGATCCAGCCATGCCGCGTTTCAGCAGCACTGGCTTGCGGGTTTTGCCCACTTCAAAGAGCAGATTAAAGTTCTGCATGTTGCGTGCACCGATTTGAAATACATCGGTGTATTGTTCGATGATCGCCACATGCCGGGTGTCCATAACTTCCGTGATAATGGGCATGCCGTTTTCGCGTCCCGCATCACGCAGCCACTTTAATGCATCTTCCCCGTGCCCTTGAAAGCTGTATGGGCTGGTGCGCGGTTTATAGGCCCCGCCGCGCAGCACCGCCGCACCTGAGGCACGGATAAACTTGGCAATGTTATGAACCATCTCTTCGTTTTCACAGGCACAAGGGCCGGCGATAGAGACACAGTGGCCGCCGCCGACCTTGACCACGCCTCCACCCGGACACGGAATTTCTACAATCGTGTCCGCCTTATGAAATTCTCGGCTGGCCAACTTGTAAGGCCGCATGATCGGCAGTACCTGCTCAACGCCGTTAATGGCCAGGAGGTGTTCTTTATCTACTTTGACCTCTTCACCTACGACCCCGATGACCGTACGAAATTGTCCTTGCGACAAGTGCGCCTGCAGCCCCAGGGCCTCAATTTGCGAGACAATATTCTTTACAAGAGCGTCATCCGCTCCCGGTTTAAGAATGACAATCATGCGGTAAATTCCAATGCGTATACATAACCAGCGGCCCGCGCCGCAAAAAACCAAGCCCCTTATTATCTGCGGCCCGCGAAAAAATTCCAGTAGTCGCAAAAACGGAACAAAAAATCTGACGGCACGGGCAATTTTCTTATACTTTCGCTATAATCTCTTGCTTGCAAGGAACCGCAATGCCATGGATGGGCCGGACTCGCGATGTATTGCCCGCCTGCTGTGGTTGATGGTGTATAGGGAAATCGCTTCGAAAGGGTGGACAATGCTGGCATTAAGCCGTGGTGAAGGGCAGAGCATCATTATTGACGGAAAAATCGAAGTGAAAGTGGTGAAATGGTCGCGCGGCAGCGTTCGCCTGGCGATTCAGGCCCCGCGTGAAGTATCGGTAGATCGTGATGAAATCTGGCGGCGCATGCACCCCAATGACAAAACGCCGCTGGAAAAGGCCGAAACCGATCGCCAAATTCGATTTGACGCCGATTCCACCACCGCACAATCCCGCACGCCGCCTGCCCCAGTCGTCGAACCGCCAGATGAAAAAATCGCGTAAAACTTAGTTCCGGAATAACGTCCCCAAAACCCGCGACTTGCCGTCCCTCACATAGCCGCCGGCTCTGCCGGTGGTACCGTGTGCGAGTGCGGTATAGATCGGGAGATTGTTTTGGCTCTGTTCATCAACGTGATATTTTTTAATTCCGTCCGCATACACTGAGCCGCGAACAATCGCGTTGCCGTTTTGGCTTAAATTTTAACGGATGTTCCAGTAAAAACCACTGGTTTGCAGTGCGATAGTGCGCAATAAAATCAACGGGTTTTGCGTCTTTCAGGCAGCTTCTTTCTGGTGGCTACAATAACGCCACGGTGCGGAAGCGCTTGAGGCAGGATAACTTGGGCCTTTTCCAGGAACTTCTGCACCGAGGCCCGCGGCTGGGGTATGCAATTGCACAGCGGTTTGCCGTGGATCCGCAATTCTGTAGCGCACAGCGTTTTAAGTTCATCCAAGCCCTCCTGCACCGTGGCGTCGAGGTCACGCCATCGCAGAGCTAATTCCTTTACGATTTTGTAGGACAACATAATCACCAGGGCATGGCCCCGCGTGCGGCTGGCCAGACGCACATGCACCGGACGCATCTCCAACTCCATGGTCTTGCTGGTCCGGAACGCCCACTCCACCATGGCCAGGTCCTTGTAGCGGGCATGGACACCTTGGGCGTTGAGTTGCGGTGGGGTCAGGTCGGTCTTGAGCACATAGCAGCCGTCGAGCTTTTGCTGCTCGGCTAAAGCGGATTCATCGAGGGCCAGGGCCAGCGCTCGTTCCTGCACGGTGACTTGGACCCATGCATCCAGTCGTAGTTTTCGGCATTGCGTTACGATCTTGTCCAGAGCCACCTGAACACGGGCCTTGGAATGTTCCTGAAGATACGTGTTCTGACGATCTATCTGGCGCTGCAGGGTATGAAGCTTATTCTGGCGTGACTGGCCCATCTCACTTGCCCGGATCGGGTTGCGACGCAGGATGTAGCGCGGGCCGTCATCGGAGACCACTTCCGCCAGTTCCTGATCAAACAGTGACATGTTCAACACGCCACGGGCCAACAGCGATTCGATTTGTGGCTTGGTAATGGCGGTAATGTAGTGAAAGCCTTGTGTGGTTAAATCCTCGATCTGCCGACCACGGATCATTCCGCGATCGCCCACGAAGGTTACCTCGTCGCTACCGAAGCGTTGGGCGACCTTGCGGACCTGACTGGCCATTGTTGCGGTGTCCTGGGTATTGCCGGCAAATACCTCAATCGACAGCGGTTGGCCTTGAGCGTTACATAGCAGTCCGATGACGATTTGCCGTTTGCCCTTTTTGCCGTCGCGGTTATAGCCGAAGGCGGCCAGTTCATTATGGACGCCTTCGAGATAACTGCTGGTGACATCGTAGAGAAAAAGCCGCGTTGAGCCTGACGGTGCCGAGGTTGCAAAGAGTCGATCCTCGATGTGTCGCTGGTGCTCGTTAAGCCAATCCAGATTGGCGTACAGGTCATCCTCGTTAAAGCTCTCCAAGCCCAGAATGTCACAGGCCGCATGGCTGGCTGCCAGACGGACCGCCGAGAGGCGCGAGCCTTGATCGATGACACGGGCGATGATCTGCCAGAGTGCTAATTTGCCTTGGCGGGTAGAACCTAAAGCCGCCGAGATTCCCAATTGCCGAGCCAGATCGTAGACCACCCAGACCGCCCCGCATGACAAGCCCTGATGCAAGGTGGCATCCTGGCGTAAAGATGCCAAGGTTGTCAGATCGCCTTTGTGTCGCAGGGCCAGTTTGAGGGCTTGGATTTCCTCTGGGGAGCAACTGGAAACATTGGCAATCGTTCGATGTTTGACCTTACCGTCCTGGCGATAGGAATCGCGTAAGAGGCGTCGAACATAGGGACCGGAATGGCTTTCATCCACGTGCATAGTGGCCACAGTATAACACGAATAAATCTAAAAGCAAGAGCAATACAATATATTACAAAAGATTTTAGTGGCTACACGCAAACGCGAAAAACTCATGTAAGTCATTGTATATAAATGAGTTACGTCAAAAGTGGTTTGGAACATCCG
>JAJZDN010000090.1 GCA_021805985.1 Planctomycetota bacterium
CGTTTCTGTCATACTGTTACCCATGGTGGCGTACTCCTAAAAAAGAACATTGAAAACACCCTTTAGGTTACGCCGCCTCTTTTCTCCCGTCCACAACTTTTAATAGTAGCCCACCTTTAATCGGTGTCCATCGGTGTAATCTGTGGATACTCCGCCTCTGTGATCTCTGTGGCTCCTACCCCCCTTTCCTCTTCGTGTCTTTGTGTCGTTGTGGTAACCCCGTCCGCCACCCCGCAAAATTGCAGCGCAGCGCTTCAAAACATTCTAACTCCCAACTCCCAGGTTCTAACTTCCCTTCCCCGTAACCTAAGCAACGCTATCCGAGGGGTGGGGATCGAACCCAGTGAAAAAACGCGTCATTCCCCAGAAAAGCAGCAAATTCCAGTGGCCGCGCAACCAAATGCGCAACCAAGTGTCGCACCCGATTCGGATTTGTCAGCAATAATCGAAAATTGGAATTTGCTGGGGCCGTCAATAAAGTTGGCGATAATGGCGTTGGTGCGGATTGCACTGGAGTCGGAAAGAAAATAATGAATGGCCCATTGATAGCGGGATTCTCGGCAGGTTGTGTTTTTCATTTTGGATTGCAACCAATCGGATTCTGATTTTTTGCAATGCAAGCTACCCTCTCGCAGCAACCGGCGTTATGCTGCAAGCGTAGGTAGCAGCGTTTTTTGTGGCTTTATGCGAAGTTCATGCGCTTGCGAGCATGTCGATCCCTGGTGCGGCGCATCCCTTCGCTCTCCCGGTTAAGACAATCTCGTCGCTTCCATTGTTACCCGCCCTATGATTCCTTTATCGCAGGGTACCAAGGATCGTTACAACCGCTGTCCCCTTGTATAGCATACATGGACCAGCATTTCAATATTATTTCTTTGATTTTACGCGGTTGTTTGTCCCGTGAACGGTTACGCTAAATCAATTCCCCGGCCACTACAGCCCACAGGCGATAGTCGGAAAGAAGATTGCTGCGAACATAATCCAAATTAGTCCCCAAGCCGCGACCTCGCCCCATGCCACCCAAGTGGCAATTGAGGATTGGCGCGGGCCACGAGTCTCAAAAAAAGCGCCCGAATACAAAAGGCCGAAAAAGGATATCGGCCATGATACTATCGCCGTAACCCAGAACCCCACGGTAACCGCAAGCCCCAATGTATGTGAACTCACCCAGGCTGCGGCCAACGGGACGGCATAGCCCGCCCGCACGATCAAGAGGCAGACGGTAGTTGGGAACAACACAAGACACACGCCATTCGCAATCAATATTGATGCGGGCCTTTTCCACGAAAAAAAACGCAAAATTGTCGATGCAGCCATTTCAACCCCTTTGCAAGACAGGTGACCAATCGCAAGGTAACCTGTAAAATTTACCTTCGGATGCTGGACGTCTGATTTCCACTATTGGAATCGTTACGCTTCGCAAAAAAGTTAAGAGCCCCCGCTGCCAGCCCAATGCCTCGGTAGCCAGAAACATTTTTTGGGGTGACAACATAACCACCGACGCGGAGCGCCCCTGAGCGCGCGAAGACGTAGAAATTCTGGCCTTCGACGACCGGTTGCCCCCTAAACCTGACGGTCGGCATGGTGCAATAGTAAAGACGCCTTCCCGGACGCCGAAGGTAGAACACGGTGCTAACCGAACGCACGTTTAAGCTCCCGGCTTGCAAGGAGGAGGCGACGACCATGGCGATCCGCGTGTCCGCCTGCGTCTGCGGATGCCAGTGTAATGGTGGTATGCCCAGCGACAAACGTAGGATGTCCTCTGTTGAGGTCCCGCGCAGCAATGTAACGCCGCGCTGCACAACCCACGATAGCTGCCACGGCGGGCACCCGGCCCGAAGGAGGATTTGACGGGCTTTCGCGTAGGAATCGTGCATATACGGTTCCACTTTAATCCTCCCCCGGTTGCCCCAATCCCAACTCGCGGAAATCACGGTGTCCCGGTTTGCCGACGAGGCTGTGAAGCCCGGGATCGGAATACTCTGCTTTGTTTTCGGCGTGGCCCACCCGATCACAACCGATTTCGCCCATTGCGGCACGAATGCCCGAAACGACTTCACGATTCGCAAACTCGACTGTGGCTGGGGCGCTGACAGCCCCTTTACGCGGTGCATCCAACTAACCGTCAGGTCGCCTGGAGCCGGGCTTCCATAGATTGCCGGCGCTCCCGCGATCCGCTTCGTTGGCAGCGGAATTAGGAATCCCCCCGTGGAGTACTTTTTACGCAACAGACGCACATTGACGGCCCGCTGCATCCGGATCGGGATCCGGAATAATCCGGACCGCCCGGCACCGTGGAACTTCAACGTGAGCACTAAGCTTGCACTTGGCGTGATATGTCCCCAAAGGGAGAGCTTGTTAACTGCGCACGGCAATGTAACTGCGCGTCCGAACAAAATCATGCGACGCCCTATCGTATACTGACGCCATCCGGCGGCAGCTTCTGCTCGTTCCACCCGCCTGAGCCGCGCAGGCCAGACTGCAGGTTTAACACCAAATCCGGGGGGCAGTGAATGATGGCGATTTTCCTCGGCGCTAATCGCCTTGGCAATACCTTGCAGCCCTAGTTGCCTGAACCAGCCGGCTGCGAGCGCGATCATTGCAGCTTCCGCCAGAACGAATATGGAGATGCTGACAAACCGACGCTGCTTAATATCCACTGCTATCACGTCCTTCAAGAAAATTAGCAACCCTGCCTTCATGGCTACTTTTTGCAGTCGTTGGGCCCGCGCCTTAGGGGCTGACCTCAAGTATGAAATGTTTCAGCAACTCAGCGTCCCATTCTTTTATCGCGTCTATTAACCGTTCATTGCTGCCGGGAAGTAGTAGGTTGAGGTTAGCGCTTTGTATGCTACCAAGCGACCAGAACGAGAAATGCACGTTTTTTACAGTAGTTGATTCCCAGACTGGGTTTTGGTATCGCTTGCAGCAGGTGTAGGTGAAGACCCTCGTCTTTATGAAGCTGACCTTTGCCTCATAAGCGTACAATGCGGTGTCGAAAGTGGTTCCGCTGAGCAACTCGTTTACGAGGCCGCCCACCTCGGTCAACTTGGCCAAAATGTCGAACGTAGGTGCCACATATGCTTGCCAATCTTCACCCGCCGGGCTCCACCCGTTGGTTAATATGGTGCCCAAATCCTGCGAGTAGTGCGTATTCACATAAAAGCGGCATTTTCCATCAGCACCGCGTCCTAAATCGTGGATGGCCCCCCTCCAGAATTTCAGAGGGCCGGCACCATGCATCGGTAACGGGATCGGCATTCCGGGCACAACGAGTGTTCCCGTCGGATCCATCGCTACCGCCGCCCGGCCGCCGACAAACTCATACAAATTCACGCCGCCGGCGTAGCCGATTGGATCGCGTTGCAGCCAGCGGCCAAGGACTGGTAAATACGTGCGATTGCGAACGTAATAAAGTCGAGATTCCGGATCAAATCTATATCCGCAGAAGATGATCTCGTTGGCACCATAATCCGATTGCAGGTCATCACTGGTAAACCAAACGCCATCGGCACCAGGCCCGGTAAAGGCCAACGTATTCCCATACGCATCCGTGTCATAGGTCTCCACAATGTTGCCGCTGGAATTAGTGAGTGCCACGGCGCGATACAGCAGATCTTGTAACAGATAATACGTCCCGGCAGGTAAATTCTGTGGCCCCAGAATGGTGTACGTGGTTAGCTGTATACACTCATCTATGTAGGGTCCCCATATATACTGCCGGATCGGGGCGTTGCTGGAATTGCGTTCTTCCGCCACCTGCCATCTCATCCAGATGTAATCCGTCGTGCCATTAAGGAGGCCGCTTGCGGATACGGTCTTGCGAATTCGCCGATTGAACGCATCGTACACGTAACTGCCGAGGACGGATCCCGTGGAACTGTTATTAACTTGGATTAGCCGGTTGAAAACGTCAAAGGAATATTCATTGCCATAACCGTCGTTGACGAGGTTACCGTTACTGGCTCCCACCTGGCCATCATACTTAAACCCGTAGGCCTGGTTGAGTTTATTGTAACTGCCTACCACGGTCCCGGGAGGCTCGCCGTAGGGCACTATGAAGTTGGACCGCCAGTTGCCCAACCCGTCAAGTGTCCAAGTCTCCCGGATGAACGCACCATAGAGAATTATCATCGCGCTGACACTTCCGCCGCCGTTTCCCTCGTACCCACCCGTGCTGCTTAGTGTTCCTCTCTGGTATTGCAATAACCGATCAACACTGTCAAAGCCGGGGACTGGTGAAGCGATATTGCCAATATTATCCACGGGCTGGTATAGAAAACTCCGATCCTCCGCGTGCAAGGCACGCTCGTAGTACTTATTGCCCACTGGATCAAAGGCGGTGGTGTTGCCTACCACCGGTGTGGTGTTGTTGTAGGCGAAGGTGCTGGGGTTGATGCCGCCGGATAGATACCGCTTGGCGATCATTCGTCCGCCGCCGTCATAGCCCAATCGGTCACTGGAGGGTGTGCCCCATGCGGGGTTGGGAACGCTGTTGTACTGTACCGCACTGTGCGTTCTGGCGTTGTTGAGCGTGGTTTGAGTGATGCCGTTGCCCAGAGCTACCTCCGCGATTCTCTGTGGCCCGAAGAATTGCCAACTGGCGAGCACAGCACTTGTTGCCGTTTCAAGAATCTGCTGCCTTCGGTACAGTTTATCCAAGCTGTTATTGATCTGGCGTGCATTAGGGAAGGTAAACTGGCTTACTGCCAGGGAGTTAAAGGCATCGTTGGTGACATAGCGTGTATTGCCACTGTATGTTTGCTCCTCTTCGATGGTTCTCTGGATGGAATCATAAACAATTGTGACATCGGCATTGTTGCCATTGGCAGTATCACGGGCAAACGTGGTCTGGCTTAAGCCGTTATACTGGAAGCTCTGGGCAGTCGTGCCGCCGATGCCTGATGCCGGTGCGATGGTTGTACTTGTCTTTTGGCTCCTAGGATCCCAAGTGTTGGTAAACTTTGATCCATTGCAATCGGTGAATTGTACCACGTTGCTTGCGGTGTTGTAAGTAAAACTTTCAGTTGAACCATCGTGATACGTCATGGATGTTTTACGATCATGGGAATCAAAGGCCCATCTTGTCACGCCGCCACGGTCATCGACCATGGCAATCTGGTTGGAATTGCCATCATATTCCAAGCTGGTCTGGATGCTTCCGGCGATCTGGCCCTGGCCGGAGGTATTAAAGGTGGTGCTTTGGCCATTGCCATTGCTGACTGGCGGATTATTGCCCAAACCGTTCTGGCGTAAATGCTGGCGGGTTTCCAGCGTTCTGCTGGCTCCATCCCAGAGTGTGACGGTGGTATTGCCCTTGGGGTCAATATTTAATGTTACATTGCTTCGGCTGTCATAGCCGGTAAGGGTAATTCTGGAGAGATTTACACCCTTGGCTTGGGATATTGAGCCATCCGAACCGTTCTGGGCTAAAAGCACTTGGCGGTTCATGCAATCCCACGCCATCAGAGTGGTAAATACTTCCGCTGTTTGCGCGGGCTGCGTGATGGTGGATAGTTCGGTGCGCGTGATGCTTACCGGATTGCCATTGTTATCAAAGGCTGTAGCGGTGGTATTGCCCAGAGTATCGGTAGTCAAAATAGGTCGATTGGCCCCGTCATAAGCGGTGGTACTGACAGCGGCGTTATCCATAGCGCTGGCGGTGCTGCGGTTGGAGCGGTCAAAGACTGTTCTTGTCAGCACATAGTTGCTGCCACCGGTGGTAAGGGTCACGGTGCTGGTATTGCTGTTGGTGGTGGAATTGGCGGCCAATCCTCCGCCGGTATGGGTGACTGTTCTTCCTGAAGGGATATTGTTTGTTGGTACGCCACTGGCCAGGCCGGTATTAAGAAACACACTTTGCTGGCTTTCATAAGCTCTGCCCGCCTCATCACAGCGGGTTTGCAGCAATTCCAGCGGGACATTGTTGTTGCCGTTGCGATCGGTGGGCGTTGGGCCGTTGGGCGTGCCGGTAATCTGCCGTTGGATATTCTGCCCTGTGGGGTCAAAAATGTTGCTGGTTACTCCGCCGATACTGTCCGTTGCGGACACATTGCGGTTAAAGCCGTCGAAGGTATTGGCCAGCAGCCAATCCCCGGTTTGCGTAAGTGAACTGCCGGAATTAAAGGCGTTGGAGATCGTGACACTGAGGCTATTATTGCCAGTGCCTCTTTGCGCCGGGCCGATGACATTAAGCAGATCGCCATTGGCGTCAAAGACGCTTACCGATACCGAGCCGGGATCACTGCCGGCGACGTAACCGATGCGTTGGGCTATTTTCAAGTCACGTTCGTCGTAATCGAATTGGACGATGTTGCCATTGGGTTTGGTGATCTGGATTGTGTTCTGATTGGCATCAAAGCTGTAGCTGGTTACCAGGCTGGCGGGGTTGGAGCCTGTGGCGTCGATGTCATCTTGAATTCGGTCATCAAGAATGTCAAAAGTGTACAAATTGGTAAACCAGCCGGGGCGTATGGTTCCCCCGGGGCCATTTTGCATGGGAATATTGGCAGCCGAGCTGCCATTACCGGAAGCGGTAAACTGGGCAAAATCCGGGTCGTTGGGGTCCAGGCTTTCGTAGGCCACCTGCTGGTCTTGGGTGTCAACACGGGTCGTGTTGCGATTGGAATCATAATACAACTGCGTCTGGAAAAAATAGGGTGCCGGGCCGGTACGTTGATATTCTTCTCCCATTTCGGTACGCAGGTAGCTACTGGCATTGCCGTTGGGGTCCGTTACCGCCAAGGGGTTGCCCAGCGGATCGTACGCGCAGGTCGGGCAGCCGGCGGAACCCGTGCCTCCTTCGTAACGGGTGACCAGATCAAGATATTGGCCGGGCGTGTTGACGCGGGCAATCATACTGCCGCTAAAAGATGTTAAGTCGCCATCTTCGCCAACGAGATCCATAACCTGACTGGGATCGGCATCAACGTGTACTTCCCGTAAACGGCCATATTGCTTATTGGATAGAAATGTGGAGGCATATTGGCCATTACCTTCGGGATCATTTTCCGGATAACGGACATACACCGTCAAATTGCCCTCCGGATCGGTATACGTGGTGGTCTGCCCGGCATAGTTGTTGGTGTAAAGCTCCATTATCACCTGGGTCTGCCAGACCCAGGGTGTTGACCCGGTGGAGGGTACGAGCTGGTAAACTGATGGGTGCTGTACCTCGACTACACTGCCCAGCATGGCGGCGGGGAAAAGTCCCGAGGAATTGCCATCACCGGTGCCGTCACCGTTAATATCGCCCAGATTGGTCTGAAAGCCGCTGGGCAAGCCACCGGCGATCATCTGGTTGTTGGCATAAGTGATCAGGCTTTGAATTTGTGCTGCCGTTGATCCCAGAAGGTTCTGCAAGGCGCTTGAGCCGGTGATGGTGCTGGTCTGATTTTTCTGGTAGTCAAAAGTGGTGATTGTGGCATAGCGGCTGCGATTGGCATCGGTGGGCGTGGTGCCGCCATTCTGGGGTGTAAAGTAAACATTAACACCGCTGTTGATGGCGATGGGATTACCTTTTTCGTTGATCTCGGCGCATACTTGATTGTAAATCGGGTCGTAAAAGTACGTTTTGGTTAATTGTGTCTGGCCATTGGAGCCAGGCCGGCTCGGTATACCAATGCTGTTGCCGGGGAAGTGGGTTTCAGAGAGCAATAATCCTCTTCTTGGAGGGTAAAGTTGTGGCCCGGAGCCAAAGTCGATCATGCCGGTATCGTAACTGTAGGCCATGCTGTCACCGGCGGGAAAGACTTCCAGGAGTTTCTGGTTCTGGTCGTTGTATTGCGTCCATGTGATATAGGGGCCGACTTCCAGGCTGGATTTGTTGCGATTGGTGTTTTCCTGCTTCATAACGACCATGCCGTTGTAGTTGAAGTTAAATATCTTGATGTTGCCGTTGCGGTCGGTCATGGTGGTCTGGCTGACAATTGGATCACTGGGATCAATGATGTTGGCAGGTAGACTGGTATTGCTGTAGCTGAAGGTATAGGTGCCTCCAACGCCATTGGCGGGATCGCCGACGGTTTCGGAGACTACCGCACCGTAGGCGATAGTAGCACCGGAGCTTTGGCCATAGGTAACGACATAACGCGGTGTGGCATTGGCATAAACTGTAGGAACATCCACTGCTCGATTGCTCACATAGGGTTGCGTCTGGTTGGGATACCAGATTTTAAGTAAATCGTTCTGGCGATTGGGATCGCTGTTGTTGACATCATATTGGAATACGTAGGCTGTACCGTCGGGATAAGTGTTGCCCGGTGCGGCGTTGTTGATGCTGGGCAGGATTATGGCCACCAGATGTCCCGGTGAATCATATTGGAAGTTGATCTGTCGGCCCAGGAAGTCGGTAAGGCCGCTGCATTTATAACCGTAGGTGGCGTTGTAATAGGAATAGGTGGTTGTTCGGCCATAGGCGTCGGCGACGGAAGTCAATTGCGGTACACCTGCGGTGCTGGTCCAGGTGAGCGTCTGGCTGTTGCCATAACGATCGGTGGTGCTTTTCATTCGGCCCGGCGTGGTGATCGAAGAATAAAAGCCAAAGAATTCCGTCACCGTGCCGGCATTGCTGGTAAGGATAAATGTGTCGTTGGCGGTTCCAGCATTGATTTCCACCAGCGTGGCCTGAGTGCTGTTATAGCCGGAGAGCCATTGGCCATTGCCGTTGGAGATGAAGGTTTCTTGAAGATTTTCGGGGGTAGTCAGCACGATGTCGCCGTTGGGAAGTTGAATGAGTTGGTAGTTCTGGCTGTAGTTCCAGAACATGCCCACGATGTCGTCAACGCCGTTACTGGAGAGATACTGGAGAGAAAGCTGCCACGAGCCTCCGCCAATGGCCGGCGCGGAAAGCAAGTCCAGTGAAAAGATAAATTCGCCCGTGGCCAGCATGACCGAGTTGCTTTGGCTGGTGCTTGTTGTGCCCAGCGGAAAGGAACTCACTGGGCTGTCCGATCCGCAGCAACTGCCGGTACACGGGCCCGGCCCCGGCTTAGGCTTAGGATGGGGATGGTGGTGGTGATGGTGGTTATGGTGGTGATGGTGATGGGGATTTGGATTAGGATTGGGGCCCGGCCCCGGCGGGATGGTCTGGCAGTTATTCAAATTTGCAGCCATGGTTCAATTACTCCTCGTCATGGTATTTCGGGTTAGTGCCGCCGCACGGTTCTGGCGCGTGCCCAAAGGTTTCAGCTTTCTCAATGGGCGTTGCCTCGCGAAATGCCCGGTGCCCCCCGGCTTCGCCGCCGAAACAGGCCGCTTGATCGCCGGGCGCTCTAATCTCGCGGCAGTGTGTACCGGCGTAGGCACGGCAGCGGGAACCGGCTGAACCGTGCAGCGCAGCAATTCGGAAGCGTTGCGGCGATTGTTCTGTGCCCGGCGTGCCGCCGCTTCCGCAGCGGACGACGCCCGAATAAACAAGCGGCTCAGGCCGGAGATATGCTCCGGAAAATCTTGTTTGAGCCGTTCGATATAACGGTTCACCAACGCCCAGGCGCGAACCGGCTCTTCTCGGAGCTTTTGTTTATCACCCCAGATGTGTGTGGCAACGCTTTCGTCGTGCGGCGGCCCCGGCAGCATTGCTTTCACTTTGGCACTGCGGGCCTTGGAGCACTGGGCCAATAAATACTGCTCAGCAAAGCAGGCGTGGTTGAATGGGTCGCTTCCGGGATTGCCGGACATGAAGCGGATGGCCTGCGTTGTGGACTCTTCCCTGATCTCCTCATTATTGAGAATGAGGAATCCCAAGTTGAACTCCTCACCATCCCACGGGTACGCGGGACGATTATACCCTGGGGGAACCGCATAGCCCGTTCCGTCCCCGCGTTCGGTGAACTCACGATGCAGAAAAGTCACATCGAACTCTGCCCAATCGACAACCGGCTTCCAAACCACCAGATCAACATCCAGGAAGGCCGCCGGCAAAGCTGCTGCGCGATAGGCAAAGACTTTCGGTGCGACCCAAAATGTGTCGTAGCGGATGCAATCCGGCATGGCATCGAGCACCGCCGTGTCAATCCCGGCGTCATAAATCCAACTCAAGCCGAGACTATCGATAAACGCCGCGAACTCAGAATCAGCATACAACCGCATGGGGCCGCTGTGCCGTCGCCAGTGCAGAGCACCCAGCGCCAGCGTGCAGGCCACGACAGGGTCCAACGGTTCTGATCCACCCCGTCCCCGCGCGCGAGCCGGGCGAAGCGAATAAACGTGATGGCCGGGAAGATCCACCGTTGTTGGCTCCTTTTATGACGCGCGAAAAAATCCACCGCACCATGGCGGTTTGGCCCAAGCTTCGGCTCAGGCAATAGTAAGCGTGACGCTGCCATTTCCTACGCCGCCGTCGCAGGTGGCTTGGTTGGTCGGGTTGCAATCGCTCGGTGCTGCCACCGATACCGGATAAAGCGTCTGCTGCCCGGTCAAGCCCAGCCACGGCTCGGAAAAATTGGTGATCGGCACCTGTCCTACAAAATTTCCGGATTGGCCCGGCTCGGAGCAGTTGGTGCAGTTCCATAACGGTGGCCCGTAATACGCTGTAATCAACCACACGGGCTGGCCGTCGCAAATCGAGCAGCCGATGGCGAGGTCAACATTGGTCTTTGGGCCTGTCAGGCTTCCGTGCCAGGAGTTATTGCTGCCGCCAGTGGAAATGTCGCCGGAGTACTGTCCGCTTCCACCTAGTCCGCCGCTTGCCGTACCGCAATAGGGGTAGGGGGGTGATCCCGAGGGCGCGACAACAACCGGCAGCGTCAGTTGTGCCTTAAAGGCCGGCGTTCCGGAAGGCAGGGTTGGACAACAGCAGCACGAGCAGCCCGGAAGCATCTCACCCATGTAGCAAGCGTTGGCATAAGATGCACCGCTTGCAGGGGCACTGGGCTGGGTATTGGCGGGTATGGTGTAACAGCCTTGATCGTAGCCGAAGGAACCGCCGCCGCCCAGCATTCCCGAAGGGAAAAAGGCCTTGTTGACCCACAGCGGTGACGGGCCGGTGCCGCCGGGACACAGCGTGGCTTCTACGAATATGCAATTTTGTGGGCTTCCCATGGTCTACTCACTCTACATAAAGCGTTTGAGGTACGGCATCCTGGCCCGCAGCGTTTGTATACACCCCTCGCGGGCTGGAGCCACAAGGCTTGATATAAGCGAGGCCCGCCGGCGCGACCAGCGGAAAGACAAGCTTCCAACCGCCACCACCATAGAAACCCATGCTTGCAACGCTCCCAATTTCGTAAGAATAGGGAGGGCGATATCCGGCACAGCCGCTGGAAATTACATAACCCTCCCAGCAAATAGCCACCTTACCCCCCTCACTGTTCGAGACCATCGCAGCGTTCCAGCCACATGGCTCCCCGGTCAACGCAAATTCCCCGTCCCAATTAAGAACCGTGACCGGGGTATTGCCACAGGGTGGCGGCGTCAGGCCGGCACAAGTCTGAACCGCCCCGTAGGAGCTTGCCGAGATCGGGCCACCTCCGAGCCGCAATGTTGCCGGCAGTCCTGAGGGACATGTCGCCGGTGGATTGGAGTCGTCGGCAACAACGATTAATGGCTCCGGACAACCGGCCACATTGATCTGCACCGTTCCTTCCTGCGGCGGATTAGTAATCGGCTTAGCTGTGACCGTCAATGTGACACTTCCACTGGAATCCAATTTTCCGCTGGTGGGAGAAACCGAAAGCCAATTGCCGGTGGACGATGCCGAAGCGGTGAATGCTGCGTTTGGCGGGCCATATTGGATTTGTACCTTATAGCTTCCGCCGGAGGGTGGACAGAAACTCAAATACGCCGGGTGAACTTCCGCAGCACAACACGTTGCACAGTTTTGGAAAGTGCCGCCCATGTAGCCGGCGTTGGCGTATCCGCCGCCGGTTGGCATTTGCGGTTGTGCGTTGGCGGGAATTGAATAACACGCACCGTCGTATGCAAACGAGCCACCGCTGCCGAGAAGACTTCCGGGAAGTAGGGACTTGCTGACCCACAAAGGTGAGGTTCCGGAATAACCGGGACACAATATTGCCTGTATCGCTGGACAGTTCTGTGGGCTTCCCATGAAGGCTACTCCACGCCAGGGCATTGTCAGCGGCGGTTTGCGAACCGTCGCGGCCACCAATACTCTCGTCCGCCCTCGTTTCGTTTCTTGCCCGCCAATTCAGATGGAACCATTCGGGTTACGGAACGCCCCTTCGCCTGGGCATTGCTTCGGCGGGCGACTGGGCGGATCTCATCGGCTTCGTCGGCGGCGCGGCCCGTTGTTCCGCCCCAGGTGTCTGGCCGGGATTTTGCGGCGGCTGGCGCACAAGCTCGCGCGTTCCAGATCCCCCTGATGCTGCGGGCAGGTTGCCATGCAATGGACGTTGAACGCCTGCCGCTGGGCGGGCAGTTTGCCCCGAAAGTTGCCGCCCTTGTTCCGGAAGTTTTCGCCCACCGCAGCATCCCATAGTGGTTTACTCCGCAGTTTTCATCGGCCAATAAACAGCCAGAACACAGCCGGCACCATCAGGCAGCCAAACCAAATCCACCCCTGGCGGTACATGCACCACCAAGGAAACGAGAGCAAAAGCCCCATCCAGAAACTAAAACAAATGTAACAGTCCAGAACGCCATGAGAAAATCTGGGCAGTATTCTTCGCAGCGCTTTTTCGCGTGCAAACGCACCCGGACCCTCCTTCGGCCAAACGACCAGAATCGTAAGGCCCATGGCCGAGAGAACGTAGGCGAGAAAAATCGTGAATTGCGCCACACAAGCACGCTCCACCAAAATCCAATGACTCGTTCCCGCACCCCGAAACCACAGCCGGATGAAATTCCGCTGTAGCGAAGTGCGTCGCCAAAAACTGCAGGCGACGCGCGAACAATAACGCGCCGCCGGCCGTGATGTCAAGCAAAAAATAAGGAAAGCCATAAAAAATTCCTGAGTATTCCATGAGGGATCAATAAGGCTTCACCTTCCGTCCGTCGGCCATTGCGCCACTGAATTGCCTTGGACGCATCGCGGTGCCAACTCTCTTCCACCGGCTTGCGCCGACAGGCAATCCTTTTTTCCGGTATGCCGCCAATCCCCTTGGCCATGCCGATTGGACTTTCCGCCAGCGGCCGGCCGCGCCCGTTCTGAACCACCCCTTCACGTGTAACCAACCGTCATGTCCAACCCACTGGATAATCCCAGAGAACCGCCCACAAGCTCCCAGAGCTTGATGCACGTAGGCCATTACGCATCGTCTACTTCGATAACTTTAATGATGACACACATGATTTGTGTGTCATGCGTTTCGATTTTGACAATGTGGCATAAGGTTTGAAGGCAAGTTAAAAGAATCAGAACCCAGAATTTCGTAAGTGTGCATTGCGCCACCACTTACAAAGAACCTTATGCGTTTAGCCGGGTTCTGCTGGGTTCTGCCAACAAGCCCGGCAGCCAATGGCATCCCGAAAAAATGACGGGATGCCACTTAAGTAACGGTAAAACAAGAAGATACAAAAAACGGGATGCCATCTCCTTTATCCTGCCTTCCACTTCCCAATCGCTGAAATCAACGCTTTGGGATTGTTTGGAGACCTTGCCGATCAACCGAGCAAGCGAGCATGGCAACGCGAAAGTTGGCGGCGGGTACGGCGCTCTGG
>JAJZDN010000020.1 GCA_021805985.1 Planctomycetota bacterium
AGAAACTTCCAGCGACTCAATGGAGCCGAACAGATTAAGGATATTATCGTCGGGATTATTTACGAAGACGGGATCAAGAAATCAGCCGCCTGAAAATCTCCCGTCCACAACATTTGACAGTAACTCCACCGAACACATGGCACCGGCCCCAGGAGCCCTACTTGAATCAGCAGCCATCGACACCGCGGAGGTTGCGGCCCTATGATGAACGACCTAGGACAACTCGGAGATTTCGCGGCCCGCATGGCATGGCACCTATGCCTATGGGTACTCAACGGAGTAGTAAGCCTAATCCAATGGATCGCCCAAACCGTAATGGGCTGGCTAACCACCCTACTGCAAGCCATCTTGCACTACACCGGAGCAGGCGCAGCCCTGCAACCCATCGCCGCTAAGGAACTCCCCTACTGGACCAACGTAGGCGTGATCGTTAACTACATGGCAAGCACTTTCGTAGGCAACGGAACGCTCCAATTCTGCCTATCCCTAATGCTAGAGACCCTAATATTCGCCTTGGTCCTACGCGCGTTCTTCTGGATCTGGGCCCATATACCGATCATCGGAAAGGGACTGTAACATGACCTTCGAAGACCAATTCAAAAATATGACCAACTACAGCGACGGCCGACCCAGCAAACCCGCACCCCACGGAAGCTCGGGCGGATACGGCGGATCAGGCGGATACGGCGGATCAGACAGCGCGTACGGAGGCGAACAAGGCGGAAACCCCATCGAAGACCTAAACGCCTACAGCGCGGGAGAACACCGATTCAAAACAACCAAGCCCACCAGCAGCAACGCCTACGGCGATACCGGAGCCATGCCCGACTACACGCCACCCACCGACCAAGAATACACGCCATGGGCACCCAAGCCCCGAAAACCAAAACCACAAAGCCCACTGGACACCATGGCACGCGCCGCCAAAGCCGCGGGCCAAAAAATACCGGACTTCGCGCGACGCGTACAACCCAACGAAGGTTTCCTGCACACAGACCCCGCCGCGGACCAAACCCCGCGGCAGACCGACGAACTCACCACGCCCCCACCAAAACGCACCGGCAGCATCGACACCACGGCCCGCACCATGACACCCGAAGAGGAACGGGCTTGGGAACTCAAGAAAACCAAAGAAGAATTCGCAGCCAAAACCGCCGCATGGGAGGCACGCGCTAAATGAACGGCCAGCTAGTCATCATCGACGGGGAACCCGGCTTTGGCAAAACCCTAGAGGCCATACGCTTAATGCTGGAAAGCGCACACCGCAAAAAAAACATCATCACCAACGTAGCCGTGAAACCCCTCTTCATCAAGAAGACGAAACAAATCTGGAACGACATAATCGTATTAAAGCCCACCCCCATAGAGACCAAAGAATTCTGGAAGTACGTGCCGCCCGGCGGCGACATCTACATCGACGAAGCGCACTTGATCTGGCCCGCAGCATTTTGGAAAGAGCAGCGACAGATCGAATTCATGGAGTACATAAGCCAATTCCGAAAGGCCGGAGACACCGTGTATCTCATGGCCCAGAACTACGAAAACGTAGACAACTTTATCCGGCAACGCGCCACGAAATTATACTCATGCCGAAGACTCTCATGGCCCAGTTTCTTCCCGGCAAAACTCGCCCGCCAACCGATAATTTTCTTTGTAAACACCTGGTCAACGTCCGGCGGCGAAAGATCCAGCAGAATAGGCTGGCCCCGCTTCTACACCCCCGGAATGTGCCACTGGATCTACCAACTTTACGACACCCGCGGAACCGTTGATATCCCCCTGTACGACAAGCAGGGAAACCTAGTCAAGAAAAAACCCCGGCCAACATGGAAGGAGTTCATGCCAACGATACTAACAGAACAAAACGCGCAGTCCGAGATCACCGGATCAGACCAAGGCGCATCAACCCCGCCGGCGGCGACGCCGACCGTAACGATCAACACCGCCCCGCCGGCGGACAAGCCAAAACGACGATGGAAACACTGGGCAATACTGGCGTTCCTCGGCCTAACCGCCGCGGCACTGGCCCACAAGTACCTACCGCACAAAACCACCCGAACGGCCAGCCAACCACAGCAACACTACGCCCCCGGCCCCCCCCGCACACGAACCAAACTAACCTACTACGGCACCATGAACAACGCAGTAATCATCGGAGAACACCATGCCTACGCCAACTGGCCAATCGGAACGCACGCCGGACCGTACACCCTCGAATTCGCCAACGTCAACGGAGTCACAGTGCGAGGACCACACGGAACGCTCCACCACCGGCCCTGGTGGACGCCCCCGAAAGAAAAAAGCCACCACAAAGCGCAGCACGCGACCAGCCCAACGAGCATATTGCATTAAGGCGATCACCACGGCCACCCTGCTAATGACCGGATGCAGCACCGTCAACCGGCACCAACACTTGAGGATCAAGACCATCAGAATCACCACCGAACCAACCCGAAAAAAGACCACCGACTCGTGGCACTTCACAGGAAGCTTCACGCTCGCCGCGCTCCGATACGCCCTAAGCCGCAACGGATACGCACTGGGATACCCCACCAGCAAAGGCCAGCTACCAGTAGCCCTATGGGGAACCTACACCCCGCTGCAACTCACCCACGCGCTGGAACGACAGACCAACTGCAACGCCGTCATACGCGGACACACCATCCACTGCCGATACAACAAACGACACACCTTCACGGATATAGTGCCCAACTTCACCACGCTGGCCGCCACCAGCATAGACGGAGTAACGGTCACCAACCTAGGCCGACAGGACCTACTGAAAGGCCCCGATAAAGCCCTACCAATGTTGGCAAAACTCCTACAGACCGCATACGACAAGCCACCCCAGATCCGGATCACCGCCTATCTCATCGACAGCAACGCCGCCGCCAACCTAGATTTCCAAATCGCGCCCAGCTCAAGCGCCATACAATTCGACAACCTATCCGCAATCTACACCGGAATCACCGCGACCATCAACGCCCTGGAATCGTGGGCCGCAATCAAGACGGAATTTAGCACCCTGGCCCAGACCGGGAAACCCGTGACCTTCGCCGACACCGACCAAAGAGAAGTACAGGAATACGCAACGCTGCCCAACGCACAGACCACCGGCAACGCCACCAGCCTATCGTCGGGACTCACCCAACGAACCGCAGGCATGACCATAACGCTCACCGCCAACGCGACCAGCCGATACTGGACGGTCAGCGGAACCATAGACGACAGCAGCTTCAACGGAACATCCGCCCTGGCCGACCTATTGACCCGATCGGAAACTTTCACAGCAAGCATGGCCCCCGGCGAACTATTCCGCATAACCAAATTCGAGCAACAGAACAACGACCACGAAATCGGCATACCACAGAACACCGCACAATTCAACGACGACCACACCAAGGCACACTGGAGCCTATGGCTGAGAATCCAACCACTCTATCTCGAAAGGAACGCCAAATGACCATAACAGCAACAGCCCACTGCCACCGATGCGCACTCAACATCCAATGCGACAAACCCGCAAGCGCATCACCCCTACTCAACAGCCTTTGGGACGCGACCCGGCACCTCGCCCAATACCCAGACCACATCACCACCATCAACTACACCAACGGACGAACCCACGCCACGTACCTACTAACCCTCATCACCCACAACCCAACGCCACCCCGGAAGGAGAAACCATGACACCGATAACCCTTTACTGCCGGACATGCCAAAAAATCGTACTCTACTCCAGCGACACCGCGCGGCTAAGAGCCTACGCAACCGAACACCACGGGCGACACCCCGGACACTGGATCCAAGCAGAAATCACCAACGACATCACCCACAGAACGCACACCGTAGACGTGGCCAACCGACACCTAGCCCCGGAGGCACGCCCATGAACGCCAAAACCGCAACAGCATGGACCGCCGCAGCCCTGCTACTGGCCGCCTACGCCGAGGCCAGACCAATCCTCAGCAGCGCGTCAGAGCAAACCCAACCACACCCGCACTGGTACACGGCCACCATCGGAAACCGCACCCAAGAATGCACCCCTTCCGACACACCCCGCCAACGACGCAACATCGGACGATGGATAACCCTAACCCCGACAATCGCAGTATGGCACCACCATGGACTGCACACGCTAAAAATCCGACACAACCCCAACCCGGTGACAATCGTCATCAGCGACCACCACCGGATCGACCACCTAATACGCCTACAACCACAGAACACCACCGACTGGGCCTACCGCCAAAACTACTGGCTAATCCTTCCGGGGAACCCAAAGATCAACGCCGGCGACGAAATCACCATCACACGCCACCATGTAGACGAATGGGACTATTGACATGACGACAAAAGAAACAACCTTCTATTATGCCCTCCTCACACTGGTGCTATGGGCACCCATCAACAACCACGCCCACGCACTGATCGCAGGCCCAGGCGCGGACCCGACACAATGGATCTGGTTCCTCCAATGGTACGCCCACTGCATAACCACCTGCACCAACCCATGGCACACAACAACCCTATGGGCACCCGCCGGAATGTCCACCGCTTGGGCAACCAGCACACCCCTCCTGTGCACAATCATGACCCCGATAACCCTATGGCTCGGACCGTTTATATCCTACAACATCATGGCGACCGCCACGATCGCGGCCAACGCCGCCGCAGCCCGATGGCTCGCTCGATGCGCCGGAGCACGACGCTGGCCCGCAACCGCCGCCGGGGCCGCAGTAGCCTACTCACCCTTCGCCCTGACCGAACTGATGGGCCGCCCATGCGTGTACACCACATGGCCGATCACCTGCGCCGTCGCGGCCTATATCCTGCTTGCCCGCGGCCGGAGATCTTCCCTCTGGTTCGCCACCGCCGCCACCGCGGCAATGACAGCCCAAGTCTACATATCCGTAGAACCGGTACTCGCGGCAAGCCTAACCGCAGGCCTAACACTCGCCCTACTCTACGCCGCCGACCCAAAGGCACGCCCCCAGATCAGGGAAACCCTGCCCGGCCTGCTAAGCGCCGCAACCGCCACGGCAACAATCGCCCTGCCAATGCTCTACGAAATGCTCCGCACCCAACACCCAACCACCCCAATATTCCCACCGGAAATGACCGCAGCAGACTTATTGAACTACATCATACCAACCCCAGTAAACTGGCTCGGCGGGCGACTATGGCAATGCGTCACAGTAACTTTCCAAGTGATATTCCAAGAACAAGACGCGTACATAGGAATACCCCTACTGGCCACCGCGGCATGGCTATACCGCAAGCACGCCAAGCAAACCACCGCCAAGGCTTGCGCGTGCGCCGGGATCTGCGCCGCAACACTCGCCATGGGCCGACACCTAGAAATAGCCGGGATCATCACACCCATCCCCCTACCGATGGACTTGACCAAATACACGCCCATACTCAACCAACTCATACCCGTAAGAATCACACAATACGCCACACTGGCGACAATAATAGGAGTAGCCGCGGCATGGCCCAGAACCACCAGCAGAACGCTGGCCCGAAACACCGGCCTAACGCTGCTGACCACACTCAGCCTCCTACCAGCCAGCCACCCGGACTACTGGTACTACAAACCAACCAACCCAAAACTATTCACGACCCACCGATACCGCAGATACATCCAACCCGGGCAAAACGTACTAACCCTGCCGGAAACCGCAGAGGGCAAAGGCAGCATGTACACCGCCGAAGACAACTTTTATTGGAACAACGCCGCAGGATGGATCGGCGCGGCAACCGCCCACCCAGCCTACCGCCAACACTACTTCACCGCCAAAAAATTTAAGCCATGGCTCAAAAGGCACAACTGCACACTGGTGATCGTTCCACACAAATGGACCCGCCGTGAGCAACCGCTCACACGCACACTACGCGCCCTGGCCAACGACGACGGCGCAATAATCTACACCACGATACTAGCACCCAACGAGACCAGAAAACAGGAGAAACCATGAACAACCACATCCCAATATGGCAGACCGGCTACATCCAACAGATCGAAGTCGCACACCAAGAAATCTCCCGACTGCTAATCCAATCACAAAAACCCATAACCGGCGAAGCCGCACTCGACATGCACCTAGCCCTGCACACCGCCATCGAGACACTCACCGCCGCCAAACTCTACCTGCCCCGACCCACCTGGTTCACCGAACACACACAACAAGCCCAACTATCCCCGGAGGACCCCGAATGAACACCAACCACACCACACGCCACACACAAACCAACGCCAACCTAAACGCGCTCAAATTATTGGCTATCGCCGCCATGATCTGGGACCACGCGGCCGCAGGATGGACCACCTACGTTAATCCACATATACACGACTACATACTGCTTAGATCACCCGGCCGAATATGTATGCCGATTTTCAGTTTCCTCGTGGCATGGAACCTACTGCACAACACCCGCAACCCAGAAAAATACGCAATCAGACTAGCCCTATGGGCCATCATCTGCGAACCTATCTACATAAATTACTTTCAGTACCCGGGAAACGCATTCCTGCCACTGGCCCTCGGAGCAGCCATCACTAATCAACTCAACGCAATGACCGAAGCAACGAACGCCACCGGGACACCCACCGACACGCCAGAAACCCGGAGCCGCCGGCAACAAGATCCACAGGCCGCGGCGAACGCAAAAGGGACACCCACCGCCGGACTAATCATGCTCACGTGCGCAACCATCCTAATCGCCCTACTATTCCAAGCACCCGACATAGCCGCCCAAACCGCCACGATACCCGCCGCCTACTTCGCCATGAAAAACAGGAGCACAATCCTGGCCGCCGCGGCAACGTCACTACTGCCCTTCTTCAACGGCTTTTGCTGGCAATACTCGGCAATGTACTGCACCGCCTTAGCCCTGATCGCCCTATGCTTCCACCCAGCGATCAAAATGCCGCACAGGAAACTCCCAAAATGGGCCGCTTACGCGTTCTACCCTGGCCACCTAATAGTTTTAACCCTACTATTTCACGGAGCCTAACATGCCAAACCTATGGGACGACTACACCACCGACGAAGCCGCGGCAGCCGCAGGATTATCCAACCGAAGCGTCATCACCCGCCGGATCCACGCCGGAAAACAACCGGCCCACAAAGGCCCCTACAAGCCCGCACGCTTCCGATACTGGATCAGTGCCGTAGAACTCCAACACGCAATGATCACATGGCCGCGATACGCAAAAAAAGCAAGAAACAAAAACCTTGCGGGGCTTACCGCCCGCCCCGCAGACCCCGACGCTTGCCCTGCCCTCCCCCTAAACAGCCTTGACAAACCCCCCGCCAAAAGACACAATGGGCAATCGAAGAAAAAATGTGGAGGATCCAAACCATGAAACCCATCACCATAGGACAATGGAAAATCGTACCACGCCCGGAGGCTTGGCAATTCCTTCACCAACACCCGATCGCGTGCCTGTGGATCGCTACCGCCAGCCTGATCGCCACGGCCATAATGATCAAATTCACAATCCACACCACACAACCAGCCAGACCCCACAAAATAACCAAGCCCCGCCGGCACGAACCACTCCAGCACCTGACCATAAACGTAACAATCACAACAGAAGGCCAGCAGACCCAGACCAAAACGATTCACACCCGATTAAACACAACACAAGCAGAGCAGGCACTGCAACTCCTAATGAGCAACCCAACGGACCACGAAAGGAATAATTAAAGCAAACACCGACCCACAACCGATAAAACGAACACCGGAAACGCACCGAACAGAACCAACGGCAAAACAGGACACGCAAAAAAATTTGAGAAAAAAGAAAGAACACTTGACAAACCGGAAACCAATGATCACAATACCGCAAGACTCGAACGGAACAAAACGGATGAAAAGCAAACACACCACCATCAGGCTCGACGCCATAACGCAGGCAAACCTGCGATCTATCGCAAACCACGAGACATCCGGAAACATCTCACACGCGATCCGCGAAGCTATCACGTTCTACACCGAAACCAGCCCCGAAGAACGTAACACAAACCGCACACAACATGTATTATAGGACATACAATATAATGTTCGTAACTTATAGCAAATAGCCGCAATTATCTTCGCAAAAGAAAAAGACTTTTAGTTTCTTATTCACGTGTCAAATAGGACTTAATTGCTGCCGGGCCTGAACAAAAAGGAGGCCTTTGCGCTATCTGGCGTCTGCGAGTTTACATTTCCGATCAGCAATGACGTCCACAATCATTTTGTTGAGATCCCACTGCGGAGCGAATCCTGTTACGGCTTTGAGTTTGCTGATATCGGGAACACGCCGCGGCATATCTTCAAAATTCTTGTTGAATACCTCATTATAAGGAATTAATTTGATTTTTGACGCACCGCCCGTTATTTCCAACACGCGTTGAGCCAAAGCCAGGATGCTTATTTCCTCAGTTCCACCAATATTATAAACATCGCCAGCAGCGTGCGGATGATCCATCAGCAGCATGATGGCTTGCACGGCATCAAGAATGTGGGTAAATGTCCGGGTCTGGCGGCCGTCGCCATACACCGTTAACGGTTGATTCTGCAAGGCTTGATCAACGAGGCGCGGCAAGACCATGCCGTAGGCCGGTGACTGCCGGGGGCCGACCGTATTAAAAAAACGGCCAATGGTCACGGGAAAGGCCTGTTTCTGGTGGTAGGCAAGAGCCATAAACTCATCCAGGGCTTTGGAACAGGCATAGGACCACCGGCTGACGGACGTGGCCCCCAGGACACAATAATCATTTTCCTTCAGGGGCGCGTGGGTTTGCAGGCCGTAAACCTCGCTGGTGCTGGCCAGAAAGAGCGGCTTTTCAAAATCCCTGCACGCATTAAGTACGCGCTCGGTACCCACGACATTAGTAAGAATGCTTTCCAGTGGATTATCGAGAATATACTGCACGCCTACCGCTGCCGCTAAATGAACAACATAATGGCACGTCCCCACCAGGCGGGATATCACGGCTTCATCCATGATGCTGCCAGGAAGAAAATGCAATTGGCGATTGGAAAAAAGGTGTTCAATGTTGGCGCGTGTTC
This sequence comes from Planctomycetota bacterium, assembly GCA_021805985.1. Taxonomy (GTDB): domain Bacteria; phylum Planctomycetota; class Phycisphaerae; order WQYP01; family WQYP01; genus JAMDCX01. The sequence goes on from JAJZDN010000020.1 coordinate 9,067, forward strand.
CGGTAGATTCGTTATCCAATATATAAACAGCGTCTCCACGCTGCAGAAGGCTTTCTGCGAGGTGTGAACCAATGAACCCCGCCCCACCGGTAATTAAAATTCTTTGCGTCACGCTTTTTCTCCAGATCGGATTCACACCTGCCAGGCCGCTACTATCGCATGAAAACCGAGAAAATGGAACGCAACATCCCCTTTGAATCGTAGTCTGATAGCTGTGAGCTTCTGGCCGCCTGCGCATGCGGAAGGCTTGACGGGCGACAATATCGGTATAACATCGCGTTTTAGTTCGCTGGGCAGGTGCCGAAGATCGGCGGTGGTTTTCGCCGACAGCGGGAGAAATTGGCAGGCCGGAGTATAATGGATCATTCCGTTCGACATAACGAACGCCCACGAGAGTTAAAATGGTATCATGCGTCCGCCATATTATATGGCGATTGGGGCACGAGCCGGTTTTACGTTCTCGGCTTGGCGTTCTTTTATTCGCTTTATCAGAGCTTCTGGTATGTTTTAGCCGTTGGGGTGCTGGTAGCGCTGGTGGGCGGGGCATATATCATTATTTGCCGCTGTTTTCCAGATGGGGGCGGTGTCTATTCTTCCGCAAAGCATCTGAGCCGGAACTTAGCGGTTATTGGCGCGCTGCTATTATGCGCTGATTATATTGTCACTGCGGCGATGTCGGCATTTGACGGCATTCAATATATCGGCGTGCCCAATGACGGCCCTTTGGTCCCAATTTGCGGCATCGGTGCGATCATTCTCATCGGTTGTCTCAATTATTTTGGTCTTCGAAAAGTGGGCGTTTTGGCGTTGATTGTCGCCATGGCAACTTTTGTGCTGACGCTGGTAATTACCGCTTTCAGCGTACCGCATCTCGCGGAAGGCTGGCATCGCATTATGACCTACGGACAAATCACCGGCCATTTCACGGATAAATGGTTTGCATTTGTCAACGTGGTCCTGGCCCTCTCGGGCGTGGAAGCTGTGGCCAATATGACCGGTGTGATGGTACGCCCCGTGAAGAAAACAGCTCGGAAGACCATCCTTCCGGTACTGGTAGAAGTTGTAGTGCTTAATCTGGTGTTGGCCATCGGAATGTGTGCATTAAGCCCCACGCCTGCAAAGCCGGCGGAGAGGTTTACTACCCCCGCGATCGTGTTGCATCATCAGGTGCATAAATTCAAGCAGACGCATCCAGATTGGGAAAGCCATCCGCAAATGGTTGGTCAGGTCACGCGGATGGATAAAAACTACAAACGGGAAAATGAGATACAGAATGCGGTTTTGCGGGTCATGGCCAGTGATTTCGTCGGTCGCCCGTTTGGATGGATATGCGGCATTGTATTTGGATTGCTGCTTATTTCGGCCGTCAACACCGCCATCGGGGCCATGATGAGTATTCAGTATACGATGTCCCGGGATAATGAGTTGCCCCGTTTCTTATCCCGGCTCAATATGTTTGGCGTACCTTGGTTGGCACTGATACCGGCAGTGATTGTCCCTGTTCTGATTTTGAGTATTTTTCACGACCTAAGCACCCTGGGTGATTTATACGCTATCGGCGTGGTGGGTGCTATTACAATTAACCTTTCAAGTGCGGCTATTAACCGGGAACTCAAATTACAATCCTGGGAGCGGCTCTATCTGGGGGCGGTCGGCGTGATTATGGCCGCCATTGAACTTACGCTGGCGGTTCAGAAACATGAGGCTCTGATATTTGCCCTTAGTGTTCTGACCAGCGGATTGCTGGCGCGTTTTTACACCAAACAGTACCCCGGGCTAAGTGTGGCAGTACGATCGCGCGTTCTTGCGGTAAGTGCCGCTCTGGCGTTTGCAATCAGCGCGGCCATGCTGAAGTTGGCGTTGGTATTTTTACACCCCCACCCGCTTTACGCAGGATGGTTCTTTGCCGCAGTCGCAATTTTTTGCATCCTGGGCGTCACGGCTATCTATCAGTTGCGTTTGCTGGCACCAAAAATCCGGGAATCGGAGGCGGCAAAACTGGCGGCTCAGGCCTCGCCAGAGCAACTGACTTTTGGCACTCCCGGAAAAGAATTGGAAATGTCCATGCCCAAGGTACTTGTGGCCACACGAGGCTCCCCTCGCCTGTTAGATTTTGCAGCACAATATGCCAAGCAATCTGGCGCGATTCTTTTTGTTATTTTCGTGCGGCAATTGAATCTCGCATTTGCCGCCGATAGTGAAGGGCCGACACTTGAGGAAGACGCTGAGGCCATTGCCACGTTTCGCAAAGCGCAGGACGTATGCACCAAGGCGCAAGTTCCACTGGTGCCGATTTACGCCGTTTCACCCGATGTGGCGTATACCATTTTGGATTTTGCGGCCACGTATTCCGTCAATGCCCTGCTGATGGGCGTTTCCCGTCGGGGCACCATGCTGAGGGCGTTACATGGTGACACACTTACGGCCGTCGCCGATCAACTGCCGCAAGATATTCCATTGTTAATTCACGCGTAAAATAGTGAACCCGCGAACCTGGAAAGATCGGGTTCGCGGGGTTGTTTATATTGTTTTTTGAGGCTGCATCACCCATGAATGTAATGATAAAACCCGATTGGCATACCAATCCTACTGCAGAACTACCTGAGCATATTCGCGGACTTATTTTTGATTGCGACGGCACACTTGTTGATACGATGCCCATGCACTACCGGGCCTGGCAGACCGCCTTGGGTGAAGTTGGGATTTCATTTACTGAAGATGAATTTTACCGCCTTGCCGGCATGCCAACATTACAAATCGCCCACGCCTTGGCTTTGGAACACAATTCCAGTGTCTCCGGCGAGCATATTACCCATCGCAAGGAAGAAGCTTACATTGACAGTATTCCGGATATTGTCCTGATTCCTGCGGTTGTGGCCATTGCCCGGCGTGAACAGGGCCGCCGGGGCCTTTCGGTAGCCAGCGGTGGAATTCATCGCATTGTGGATCATCAGTTGCGGGCCGCCGGCCTGATGGAATTATTTCCGATTGTTATTTGTGCCGATGATGTCGAACATGGAAAGCCCGCACCCGATTCGTTTCTTGTGGCGGCTTCACGCATGGGCCTGAAGCCCGAAGAATGCATTGTGTATGAAGACGGCGAGCTGGGATTTCAAGCGGCAGCGGCGGCCGGTATGACCTGCGTGGATGTACGACCCTGGTATGGAATTAAATAGGCCGTTAAGTCTAATGCACTAATGCACATTTACCGGTTTGCTGCGGTGCCTGGGTATTTTCAGAAACAATACAAAGGGAATACAGCATAATACCAGCACGGCCATTAACCGGAAATTGAACACATACGCCATGACGCCAGCTTGCTGAACCACGGACTGGTAAATCAATCCAAGTGCCTGTTGATGGGCAGTAACTGCCGGGGCGTGCGCAGCAAACATGCCCTGAATTTGGTGGAGCCGGGCGTTAAACGTCGGATTCAATTGTGTGGTGTGTGACACCAGCATATTCTGGCTGCTTTGACTTTCACGACTTAGCAAGGCGGTGGTCACGGAAATACCGAAGGCCCCCCCGATATTCCGCATCAGATTGTAGATACTTGTGGCATTGCCCATCTGATCGTTTCGCAATGTGCCCACCGCGGTGGTCGTCAACGGTATAAACAACATGCTTGTGGCAAATCCATTGATGATAATAGGCCAGGTAACACTGAATTGACTGATCTGGGGATCGACGTGTCCCAGTAGGAAGCTGGAGTAGGCCAGAGCTAACAGGGCACTGATCATCAGGAAACGGTTATCGATAAGATTGGTCAATCGCCCAATGACCAATATGCCGATCACTGAACCCAATCCGCGCGGACTTACGGCCAGGCCGCTATCCAATGCGGAGTATCCCATGATCGTCTGAAGAAAAAGCGGCAAAAGCGCCGTGGTGGCATAAAGCACAATACCGACAATAAAAATCAGGATTGTACCGATCAGCAGGTTACGGTTCTTCAAGACCCGCAAGTTTACCAGAGGGGCTTCACTGGTGAGTTCCCAGGCGACAAACGCGAGAAAACCGACTATAGCAATGGCCGCCGCCCAGCGAACCCATACCGCGCCGAACCAGTCTGCATCCTGTCCCTTATCCAACATGATTTGCAGGGCAGCAATCCATACCGAGAGCAGAATAAAGCCGACGGTATCGAGCTTGGTCTTTATGGCGTTCCGGATGTAGGGAGGATCCTCCACATACGTTTGCACCATAAGAAATGCCACAATCGCCACGGGGATATTAATGTAAAACACCCATCGCCAGGAAAATGAATCAGAAATCCATCCGCCAAGCGTGGGTCCGATCACCGGAGCGCAAATCACGCCAAAGGTATAAAATGCCATGGCTTGTCCGTGCTTTTCCACTGGGAAACTTTCCAGCAGAATCGCCTGTGCACTGGGCTGTAAGGCCCCCCCGCCAGCCCCTTGAATAACCAGAGCAGCGATTAAAAATGGAAAATTAGGAGCGGCACCCGCCATGACCGAGGCGACCGCAAAGATCGTAATACAGGTTAATAAAAACCGTTTACGCCCGAATGTTCGACTTAGCCATCCTGCGGCGGTCAATACTACCGCGTTGGAGATCAGGTAGCTCGTGAGCACCCAGGTTGCATCATCCGGCGTGATTGACATGCTGCCGGCAATGTGGGGCAACGCCACATTAGCAATAGAGGTATCCAGCACCTCCATAAATGTGCCCAGCATCACCGAGATCGCAATCATCCAGGGATTGGCCTGCGGCTTCCATAGCGCGTGGTCCTGCGACAATGCAGTGCTCACGGAGTCACTCCCGCAGTCTTTTCTGCATTTTAAGCCGGATTGGCAGCGAGTTTGTACATGACAAACCGCACCATTGTATTGACAGTAAATACGTCACGGAATTTACTGATGTCCGGATCCTGTTCAAACGTGGTCATATCCGCCACGGCAAACGGCATACGTTTTTTTAGTTCTGCAATTCCGCCGGCGGTAAGTTTGCCATTGCTGACCAACTCGGGGTTTGTCAGGAACGACTCAATACTCATGTCGCCGGGCTGAATTTTGATCCCGAATGCTTTTTCCAACTGGAATTGAATGTCCAGATAATCAATGGATTCCGCGCCCAGATCCTGCGTGAGCTTGGATTCCGGTTTGACGTCATCACTATCTACTGCCAGAGCCGAAGTCAAAACATCACGGACTTTGGCAAATACTTCTTCTTCTGTCATCGGCATGCAAAACTCCCGTTATCCTTTAAAAGGAAACACGTAAGAAAATAAAATCACGACCCAGCCATCCCGGCGATAAAAGTCGCACGACTGCTGCCCGCACGTACAGGCAACAGGTACACCCTTCTGCTAGGCGACAACGGCCCGCTGAAGCTGCTGCCATTGTCGCCGCAACTGTTCTATCATAACATCATCCAAGCTGGCAAGGCTGGAATCCGTATCTTTAAGACTTTTGTGTACCAATTCAATCCGACCTTGAATCGCTGTAGCCTCCCCTACGGTACCTCGAATTTTAAATTCACTTCCCTGCGATTCTATCCGAATGGCCTGTGCATTGACCCGCAAGGCATTGCCCGGAGCTACAAATGAGCCGTACCGGATTCCCCGGGCTTCCCGCAGCACCACCAGGCTATGCTGAAATCCATGGCATTCGCGCACCAACCACGCCGCAGCCTGCACGGCCGCTTCCAGCATCATCACGCCCGGCAGCACCGGAAAATCCGGAAAATGGTCGGCGAGATATTCCTCCGCCAAGCTCACCTGCTTGATCATGGTAATCGCCTTACCGGACTCCAGACTTACCAGCGCATCGACAAGGGAGAATTTCAACGCAGAACACCTTATTCACGCGGCCTTTCAGCCAAAAGCCCACCGGGAGCAGCAAACGCTTTCCAACTTCCGACGGCATGATGCATTTTTACACGCTTTGCAGCGTTTTGACAAGAAGCGTTAACGGAGGCGTTCGGTCGTTGGGCCGGCTGATGTTCGGCAAAGGACACCTTTATTTTAGAATCTTCAAAGTTGCGAATGTAATTATGCCGATGGTCAATGCAGTTATATGGAGGTCAAGCTATTTTTATACCTATCTGTGTCTATAATATGTTTGACATTCAAGTAAATTATTTTATTATTCAAGGAGGTATGTAAAAGCGGCGGCAAATCATTGCGCGGTTATGCGTGTACTGGTTGGCTGATTGTTGATTTACCCTTTTAACGTAACCGTTCAATGAACCCCTTGGATCGGGACTTTGGCGGTATTTCGGGTCAGTAGTTCTCAACGTGGCATTTCGGAGTATTTATATATGGTTTCCAAAGCGGATATGGAAAAAAGCCAGGCGGAATTATGCGATTTATTTCGGCTTTTATCTGATCATACGCGACTGCAAATTGTCCTTTTTCTGGCTACCGGCGAGCATACGGTCACCGACTTATGCACCGCTCTGAATTTGCCGCAACCCACAGTCAGCCATCACCTTGGCCTGCTGCGGATGAATCGTCTGATCGTCAATGAACGACAAGGTAAAAAGGTTATTTATTCTCTTGGCTCTTCGGCCAGAAGTCTCAAGAAGGCGATCAAATTTTCGGTTCCCCCCTACGTGGTAACCCTCGACGACGACCGCTGACATGTAGCACTGGGCGGCTAAGGTTGTTTCCACTAAACTGCTGTTCCGCACGTCCGAGATTCATTCGTCCCCCCACAGCGATGTCCGGAGTGGTGCCGTGGATACTGCCAGGTTTATACCCGATGATCTCACGTGCACTGTTGCAGGTCTGAATTACCTTCAAACCCCATCAGGCAAGGCCCTGACCGAAGCGGTAACTCATCGGATTGCCGAGCAGAGAACTATTTCCGTCGCCGACGTTTCTCTATGGCGAAGACAGCATCCAGAATACGCGGTGTCCTGCGCTATTGCCGTTGCACAATGCCGTTTAAAAGGTGCCGACAAATTCCCCGGGCAGTCCAATGAGCTATGGGCCGTCCCCGAAGCCCTGCAACAGGCGACCTCGGCCAGAGTCGCCGCCTATAAAGCGCAGCGGATTGCCGAGCTGGTGCACCCGAAATTAATCTTGGACCTGTGCTGCGGTGTCGGCGGCGATATGCTGGCGTTATCTCACATGGCACCGGTGCTGGCGATGGACATCAGTATGGTTCGCGTGTGGATGGCACATAATAATGCCGTGGCATTTCCCGCTAAATACCCGGTTATGGCGGTTCAGGGAGATTTGCAGAACCTTCCGGTTCAACTGACTTCCGGAATCTTTGTGCATATTGACCCGGCCCGGCGGTCTGATGGGAAGCGCAATTATGATTTTTCAGCCACGCACCCCGCCCCGGGCGTCCTTTTCAGCATCTTGGAAAAAGCCTACGCAGGCGTTATCAAACTAAGCCCGGCCGTAAATTTTTCGACGTTGCCGACCGGACATCTGGAACTTATCAGCGAAAACGGCACCGTTGTACAGGCATTACTTTGGACTGGAATGGTCCGTACAGAACTCGGCGAAAATAAACGAACCGCCACGGTAATAGACCGCACCACAATATGGTCAATTTGCGATTCCAGTACCGACATGGCCGGACCAGAATTGCATGCCTATCAACCGGAAAAGTGGCTCTATGAAATCGATGGCGCTGTTACAAGAGCCGGCTTGGCCGTGGCACTGGCGAAAGAGCTTAAGCTGCGATGGCTTAGCCCCGACGGCGGTTACATGACCGGCCCGCAATTGCTGCAACATCCCGCTTTAACGGCCTTTGAAGTGTATGACAGTTTCGTGTATACCGAATCGGAACTCGTTAGAAAACTAAAACACGCCTGCAACAAACACCCCCCCGCCGCCGGCACCGTGGAAGTAAAAACCCGCGGCGGACTGGGGCTGAACACTGATCACTTACAAAAAAAGCTGGCCAAAATCTGCCCTTGCTATCTCACCGTCCTAATCTATCGTTGCGCCCACGGCAAAGCCTGCATCATCGCCCGGCGATGCAAAGAAGGGGTTGCCGTCAAATGATTACCAACTGAAGAAAGCAAGCGATGCAGGCATGACCAGGGAGAGGCGTGTTATTTTCAAAGTCATCGCTCGTTTTCGGCTTGTTTTTTCACCAATTTCGCGTTTTCTTCTTTTGCAAATTCCACCCACTTGATCACCTCAGGCTCGGTTGCATTGGCGTATCGCTTAAGCACCTCATCGTAGGCGCTCATGGCAAGTTCGGGCTGGCCGGTCTGATCAAGTGTTTCACCGCGATAGGCCAAGGCATTGGCAATGTTCCCGTGAATCTCCGAATCCGTAGACTCACCAAACTGGGACAGCAGTTGCTCATAAGCCGCCAATTCCTCCGCGTGGGAATCCGTTTTGGAAAATGTAATACCCTTTTCCAGTAGACAACGGGCCGCCCAAACGGCTTTTTCTCCGGTGGCAGCTTCGCCCATCCGCTGGCGACAAAGGTCGTACAATGCAATGGCTTCCGAATACTTGCCTGATTCGGTCAGAAGCACGCCATGGCTCACCATCGCTTTAGCGGCGCGGACTAATAATTCCGGTTCCGGTGCATCAATAAAACGCTTCCAAGCCGCCTCGTACAGCGCCATTTGCCCTGGCTGGTCTCCCAGTTCCCCGGTTGCCCAGCCCTTGTTAAACATGGCAATAGCCACTGAATTCCGCACCGATAAATCAGTAGCGTCGCCAAAGTGATTGATGATCTCCTCGCAATCGGCGATCTCCCCTTGAAAATCACCCATTTCCCCTTTGATAAAGCCGCGGTTAAGAAGTGCCTGCGCAACTTGGGTATCGAGTTCAGGATTCGTACCGAACCGTTCCACCAGTTGGCTGTAAAGCTCTATAGCCGCGGCAAACTGTCCGGACAATCCCAGGCAATGGGCCTTGCCGTCAATGGCCCAGGCAACAGAATCCAACAGCTCCGGCTCCGTGGCATTACCGCATCGCCGCAGCAACTCGTCGTAAGCGGCAATTGCATCCTCATATTTTTTTGAATCTTCATACGCATTTCCCTTCGCCAACAGGGCGTCGGCGACGCATTCACGAAGCTCTAACTCGGCCGCGTTCCCAAATCGTTTCAGCAGCTCACTGTAAGTGGCAAGTTGCTCTTCCGACTTGCCCATCTTGCCCAAGACGTACGCCTTGTCGATCATTGCTTGCCCGTGCTTCTGCCGCAATTCTACGTCCGTAGCGATTTCAAACCTGGTCAAAACCTCGTTATAGCCGGCAAGAGCCTCCTCGTACATGGCAAGGTCGGAAAAGCAGCAGGCCTTTTTATAAAGGGTGCCGGCTATGGTTTGCTGTGATTCCAGATCGCCAGCATTCCCCATTCGGGGTAGAATGTCATCGAAACACCTAAGTGCCTCGTGAAATTTTTCGCCGCGGAGCATCGCAAGGCCTTTGTTGAAAAGCGAGTCCGTTGCAAATCCGCGCAATCGTGGCTCGGTAGAAGCTCCGAATCGACGAAGCACGTCGTCGTAACTCGTAATACCGTCCACATCACGCCCGATTTCGCAGAGAGTATACCCCTTGTTGAAAAGGGTTCTGGCCAATTGGACATGCAGTTCCAAGCTCCCCGCATTCGAAATATCTGCCACAATTTCGTCGTAGAGGGCAAGTTCCGCCTCAGGCTGGCCCATCAGGCCCAGCGAAATGCCCTTGTTGAGTCGCGCTTTCACCGCCCAGATGCTAAGTTCCGGTTCCTGACAAACCTCCATCTGTCGGATTAATTCATCATAACAAGAAATTTCTTCGTTCTCCCGCTCCAAATTGCCCAAGGCAATGCCAAAATTAAGCCTTGCATCCGCCACGAGTGACCGTATTTTCACGTCAGTTTCCGCGCCGAAATCCGCAATTAGTTGGCTGAACACGGCAATTGCCTCGGATTGCTTACCGGCCTCGGCAAGATCCAGCCCGCGGTCCAGCATTGCTTTGGCTTTACTGAATTGATCCATTTCCACTTTTTCAAACTCCGCAGATTACTCGGATAAAGAATACGTAAGTAAGGCGATTAGGGCAAACGCCCGTTTCTTAAATACTCCGCCGCATGTGCGCGGGAGTTTGAGTATTTTATGATATTTCCACACTGGGTAATGCGATCAAGAACTGTTGCAACTTTTTTTGTCTGTGTTACTGTATTGATTATAGTCAATATAGGAGATGTTGATGCACTATCGAATACTGGGTCGTACCGGGGTTAAAGTAACACCGCTTTGTCTGGGCACGATGAATTTTGGAGGGCGTAGCGATGAGGCTCAAGCGGGTGCCATTCTGGATGCGTATACAGCCCTGGGCGGTAACTTTATTGATACCGCCAATGTTTACAACGACGGACGATCAGAGGAAATCATAGGGCGGTGGATGAAACAGACTTCCAAGCGCGATGAAATCGTACTATCGACCAAAGTCCATGGCCGCCGATCACCGCATATTAATGATGCCGGCAATCACCGTTGGCATATTGTCCGAGAAGTGGAAAAATCGCTTAAGCGGCTGAACACGGAACGCATTGATGTTTATCATATTCATCGTCCGGATGCTGATACGCCCATTGATCAGACGTTGCGGGCACTGGATGATCTGGTTCGGCAGGGCAAAGTACTGTATCTGGCCAGCAGTGTATTTGCCAGTTGGCAATTGGCTGAAGCACATTATGTCGCCCAGACACTGGGGACGGCCAGATTTGATATTGAGCAGCCGCAACTGAATATTATTGACCGCCGAATTGAAAGTGAAATCCTGCCCTTCTGCCGCAAGTACGAAGTTGCGACGATTACCTGGGCACCGCTGGCCCGTGGCCGCCTGGCGGGCGTCTACACGCGCGGGGGTCGCAAGATTCCCAAGGGTACCTGGTATGACGCTCAACAGAAAACCGACTTTCCCGCCAGCCAATGGCCGGTAATGGAAGCGGTGGATCGCCTGGCCGACGCGCGGGGAGTTTCCAGTAGTCAATTCGCAATCGCCTGGTGTTTGCAAGTTCCGGGCGTCACGTGTCCGATCATCGGCCCCCGCACCGTTGAACAATTGCAGGACAACATGGCGGCATTAAAGTTCACACTTTGCGCAGAAGAATTAAAGAGCGTGGACGAACTTAATCCATCAGGAAATCTCTGCCGTGATCCGCAGCTTGGCGCTGTGCCGCGTTAAACCAGCCGTCCCAAAGCCGTAACAGCCATCAAATCAATGCCGCGTGTGGGTCATGCTCAGAGTGACTGCGGAGGCGCAGATTAATCTGATACGTCATCTTGAGGTGATGTGAGCTGGTTTTCGGCGTCTGACTCACTGGCATCGGCTTTTTTCCGGGCGGTAACCAAGGTTGCCAGCACCACACCCAGGACATACAGCAAAACCAGCGGCAGAAAAATGCTGGAAAACGTAACGATATCCGGTGTCGGTGCCAGCAAGGCCGAGAGTACCGCGAGAATCAGCACCGCATAGCGCCACATTTGGCGGAATTTATGCGCCGGCATAACGCCGATCTGAGCCAATACCATCATGACCATCGGCAACTCAAAAGCCAATCCGAATACCAGCGCCATGATTGTTACAAATCCCAGGTAATCATGGAGCATGGGCAAGGGCGCAAAAAGCGAATCAGCAGGCTGCGCATTAATTGCCAGGGTTTTATTATCCGCGTGAATCAACAGCCGGCCCTGTACGGCGTTATACCAGAGCGCAATATGATGTTTGGGAAAATGTGTGGGATTGCTGCGTACCATCGGTATAAGCAGAGGCTTGGCCTGATCGCCGGTTGGCAAATTGGCCCAATTATTTACCCCGGGTTTATTGCCGTAAATCAGATTCTCAACGAAATTTGGTTGCAGGTGCGGCATGGGCACCTGCTGATTAAATGCCAGAAAAAATTTCAGCATGATTGGCAGCACAAGGAGAAAAAAGAATGCCACACCCGAAATAAACAGCAGGATACTCGGGCCGATATAGCGATACACCAGCGATCGCTCACGCTGGTAAAGCCCCGCTGCGACGAAAAGCCAGAACTGATAGATAATCCAGGGGCTGGACAGCAGCAAACCGGCCTTAATTCCCAGCATCAGATACATAATGACGTTGCCGGCGGGTTTATTGTAAAGCAGATACTGCGGATATCCGGAATACCGCAGGGCCAGCAAATACGGCTGAAACAGAAAGTCGATAATGTAATTAGCGAATAACGTGCAGATGGCAATACCGATCGCCGCCCCCAGCAGCGACAGAATCAATCGTTTGCGTAAGTCATCAAGATGATCGCCAAACGACATGGCGGGCATTTGCTCTTCATCGCTGGGGGCCTGGGAAATCTTGGCCAGAAAATGTCGCCATAGGGCCATAGGTGTTATATCCGTCTCACTGGGCAGGGGCCAAAGTCTTACGACTCATAGCGTACTGTCCACAATTTTTCCGTCCTGTAACGTTACCACCCGATCCGCCTGGGCCGCAATATGAACATCATGCGTAACCAGAAGAATGCTCTGGCCGCTGCCTTTGTGCAAGCCCCGCAATACATCCAGAATCGTCTGCCCGGTCTTGGGGTCAAGGTTCCCCGTCGGCTCGTCCGCCAATACCAGCGAAGGTTCATTAATCAGCGCCCGGGCAATAGCCACACGCTGGCGCTCACCACCGGATAACTGCGACGGTCTGTGCCGCAAACGGTCCTTCAGCCCGAGTTGCTCCAGCAACTCCAAGGCGCGGCGCTTGCCCGGTCTGGCCCGGATACAGGCTTTATACCATGGAGAACAAACCATTGCCGGAAGCAGAACATTTTCCAGCACGCTTAATTCCGGTAACAAATGATAAAGCTGAAATACAAAGCCGAAGGCGTGATTTCTCAGGCGGTGACGAGAATGGCGGGAAAGGCGGCTCAAATCCTGCCCGCGGAACATCACAGATCCCGCATCGGCCGACTCCAAAGCCCCGGCGATATGCAGCAGCGTGCTTTTGCCGGAACCCGAGGCTCCCACCAGCGCAACGAATTCACCTTCAAATACTGTCAGGCCAGCTCCGCATAATACCCGCACATCCGCAGGTCCCAAACGGAACGTCTTGTTAATGTTGCTCAATTCCAGCATCGGTTTACGCGCGGTGGAATCAGCGGTCGTCAAGGTACTATTCATAACGCAACGCCTCCACGGGATCCTGCCGCGCTGCGAGAATGGCGGGAATTAATGCACCGACAAGGCCCGCGAGAATGGCGAAAATAACAATCCACATGACCGCGTGCGGATCAATTTGATCGGGAATTTTGGAAAAGACGTAAATTTTCCGGTTCCATATTGAAATGCCGAATATTCGCCACAATATATGGTCATGTATCCAATTGTCATTGCGTACAAATGATACGCCGGTACACAAGCCTAATATCGCCCCGGCGGAACTAATCAACATTCCGTAAAGCAGGAAAATAACGCCCACGCCTTCTTCGCTTCCGCCAATGGCTTTAATAATGCCAATATCACGCGTTTTATCCCGCACCAGCATGTAAAAAATCAGGAATATGACAATCACTACAACCAGACTCATCAAGCCCAGCAGAAACGTAATCATATTACGCTCATTATCCACCGCGCGAATATACTCCGCCTGAACCTGATCCCACGTTCGAACACGGATACCGGCAATTTCCATCTGCGGGTGCAGCAATTCCAATTGATGCACGACATGTGCGATAGCTTTGCGTGCGGCTAAAATATTGTTCTCACTGGAATCGTGCCGCACCAGTACCTGAATTTCACTGCATCGTCCCGGCCGCACTCCGCCTGCCAGCAGATCCTGCCGCTGCATAAACGCCATTTTCTGGGCGACATGAAACGGGATATAAACTGTCTTGGAATCGACGGCATAGACGCGCGTGCGGGAATCATCCACGATGACAAATCGCCGGCTTTGCGGCTGCGCCAGCGTCGCTTTCATCGTCACGGGCACCATGGTGATAATGACCGGAGAAAAGCGAACTCCCGGCGGACGATGATAATGACCAAAGCGATCGCGCTTGTACAGGCCCAGATCCACACCGATCACGCAGCCATTCTTCGGTTCGTCCGCGCCGGTCAAATATCGATTGGCGGCCTGCGGCGGCGGAGTAAAGCTGGGAGCTTTGGGTACCATGGCCTGACGTAAGGCCGCGGCACTGGAAAAGGCTTTATTGGGCAGCGCCTGCACCATACGCAGATCACGATCCGCCCGATTCTCTTTATAAACCGCCTGCTGATAATCTTCATGGGCTATGACTTGCCAATGCTGACGGATAGAGGCAAACCAGGCATGATTGCCAATAGGTTTGAGATTCGCATAGTGTTGTTGGCGAGTCGCTTCTATTTTAGCAGCCGCAAGCAGCCGCTTTTGTGCATACGCCAGGAGCTTGGTTCTGGTGGTGGGGAAGCCCGCACCGCGCAAATCCGCCACGGCCTGCATGGGTGCTTTATATTGCCAGAACAGGCTGCTTCCGAAGGAACTTACCTTGGATTCACTACCCGCTTCAACGCCCATGACCTGGACACCGGTATTGACCTGAAATTCCGGCAAATTAAACAGGCCGTAACCGCTGATCACGGGCGTACTGGCTTTTACCTGCGGCAACAGGGCCAAGCGCTTTTGAAGCTGTCGATAATAGGGAAATCCAGCCATCGAATCGCTCTGGATTACGACATCGCCCATCAGCGAACGCCCCGCGTCCCGCACCCGGTTAACAAAGCCGGTCATGATGCTGTTGACGATAATCAACATCATCACGCAAAGCCATACCGCCAGCACGGGAAACAGCACAATACCCTTGCGCGTCAGATAACGGAAACAGAGAAATATCTTATACATCAATGAATCAGGAATGTACCGTCAGGTGTGAACCGCCGGTGAAATATCCTTGTCCTTTTTCAGGTCTCTTGGGCGGGGACAGGGGAAGTTCCGGTGGCCCCACGGGATTTCAGCAACGGGAATAACACCACGTCGCGTATGCTGGTTCTATTGGCCAACACCATCACCAGTCGATCTATCCCGATTCCCAGGCCCCCCGCCGGCGGCATTCCGTGGCACAGCGCCGCGATAAAATCATGATCCATCCGGGCCATGGAATCCTCTTCTTTTAAGCCCGCAAGCTGGGCCGAGAATGTTTCATACTGCAAAAAGGGGTCATTGAGTTCGGTATACGCGTTGGCCAGTTCCATACCGGCGATATAAAGTTCAAAGCGCTCCGCCAAATGCGGCATGCCCGCTTTCCGTTTGGTCAAAGGACATAAACCCGCTGGATAATCATAAACAAATACTGGTTGACCATATTCAGTGAGTTTCGGTTCGGCCAAACGTTCAAACAGGATTCCCGCCAGCACGCCATGATTGGTCTTGTCCACCTCGGCAAGGCCGTGCTCTAAGGCACGTTGCTGCACCGCCGCATGGTCCGTCATGGGCACACCCACATGCTCAAGGAATAAATCGCTGTAGCTAACGCGTTGGAATGGTGGGGTAAAATCAATCATGCGATCCCCGTATGGAAGTTTTATTCCCGGCGCGGGCGTGGCTGTCGCATGGATTACGGCATGACGCGTTGCCGCCAGAGACGCCAGGAGTGTTTCGGTGAGTTCCATCATACCAGCCAGATCACTGTACGCCTGGTACAGCTCCATCATGGTAAATTCAGGATTGTGGCTGGTATCAATGCCTTCATTACGGAAATTCCGATTAATTTCATAAACCCGTTCCATGCCCCCCACCAGGAGTTGTTTAAGAAAAAGTTCCGGACTGATGCGCAAAAATAAATCAATATCCAGTGCATTGTGATGGGTCACAAAAGGCCGCGCTGCCGCCCCACCAGGAATCGCCTGCATCATCGGCGTTTCAACTTCCACAAATTGCCGCGCCGCCAGGAATTCACGAATCGAACTCATGATGCGTGAACGGGTCAGAAATACATCCAGCGAATCAGCATTTGCGGCCAAATCAAGATAGCGTTGGCGATACCGCGATTCCGTATCCGCCAGGCCATGAAATTTTTCTGGTGGTGGTAACAGCGATTTACTGGCCAAACCAAAATCATCGGCCCATATAGTTATTTCCCCGGTTTTTGTATGGCCCAGCTTGCCGGAAAACCAGGCAATATCTCCCAATTCCAGCAATTTGGCCTGATCCCACCGAGCTGTCAGAAACTGCTTGGCCAGACCAACTTGAATTTTGCCAGTCCAGTCGCTGATGGTAATAAAGATCAACTTGCCGATATCGCGAAGCAGCGTAATACGCCCGGCAACTTTAGCAGATGGGCCGCCATCATGGGGTGTTTCAGCGGTATGCAAACTTCGCGCCGCCGTGGCGGACATCAATGCTTCAATGCGTGCGCCGAAGGGGTCGGTACCAGCGGCCCGCCACTTCTCCAGCCGTGCGAGGCGGAACTTAAATTCTGGATTATCTGACTGAAGCATGTTTCCTCTACTACATTCAACAAAGCAATGTATTGTAGCGGTCAACGCTATCCGTGAAAACTGCCGCCATCAATTAATATGACAGCCATGCGCTACCCGGTGGCAACGCCGCCTGGGCAAAGCGGCAAGAACGTCGTGCCATCGCTATAATCGGGCAGAACGGTAACCGGAGCGCGACTTGCGATGAAATATGATCTGATTGTATTTGATATGGACGGCACGCTGACGTTCGACGCGTTGGATTTTGACACATTGCGGAAAGAACTTGGATTGCACGTGCGACACCCGATTCTGGAGTGTATCGATACCATGGAACCCAAAAAGCGACAACAGGCCTGGGAGGTATTGCATCGTCATGAGGCCTGGGCAGCGGAAAAATGCCAATTACGTCCCGGTGCGGAACAGGTCATCGAAAGGTTACGCAGCCGCGGACTAAAAACCGCACTTCTCAGCCGCAACAGTCAACGCAGCGTAGAAACAGTACTGCGCCGTTATCCAATCTTTTTTGACCACGTGGCATCACGGGATCAGCCCCCTGTTAAACCCGCGGCAGAAAGTCTTTTAAGAATTTGCCGGGCCTTGCAGATCAGCGCGGAAAAGACATTAATGGTAGGGGATTACGTTTTTGATATTCAAGTAGCACAGAATGCAGGCATCCACAGCGTCCTGCTGCTTGAACCGGAGTCCACACCGCCCGATTTCGCCGAGCAGGCAACGTATCTGATTCGGAAGTTAGAGGATATTGAACTTCTGGTCGCTGCCCCGGAAGAGTTTTTAAATACACCAACCATGGCTGAGGCAACAAAACGATGAATCACTTACGTCAGAATTATAAAAATACGCCAGGGCGGCCAATGGGCCAAATGCTGGTCACAGCCGTCGTATTATTGATGGCATGGGCTTCCTGTGGGGCGCGAGCTGCAACCGCACAGCAATCTACGGATATCTCGGCACGAGCAAAAAATACAGAACTGGTGCCAGCGCACGCCAAGATTCTTACAATTCTAAAGGCTTTACAGCAGCGCGGTAAGACGTTGCGGAATTTTCAGGCCCATCTGGTTGTGCAGGTGCATCATCTGCGAACCGACGAAAAGGATATGAATATAGGCCATATCTGGTATCAGCAGAAAAACGCAACCACCCGATTTGATATCCGCTTTAATATGCTGGTCGTTGATGGAGCCATTGCCAAACGCCATGCGGATCATGATATTGTTTTTGACGGGCACTGGCTTATTGACCGCAACGGAAGCGCCAAAATATTCCGGAAAATTGAAATCGCACCATCGGGAACAAAATTCAATCCGTTACGCCTGGGTCAGGGGCCGCTGCCAATTCCCATCGGGCAAAAGCCCGCGGATGTGGAAAAAGAATTTCATGTTCAACTGCTGAAAAATAAACAAATGCCCCCGCATACGGTTGGTTTAAAACTTATTCCACGCGATAAAACAGCGTTTACCTTTGTGGAAGTGGATTTCTGGATCAATACGCACGATTGGCTGCCGGTTAAAATTATCCGCACAGATCCCGACGGAACTCCAACGACCGCCCTGCTAAGCAAAATCGTCCTCAATAAACCCATGCGGCACGATTTTCATTTATCACCGCCGGGACGGGGATGGACCGTGGTGGTGAAACATTACCATGACCACTAAGCTCGCAAGGCTATTTATTCGCCGCAGTTCGGGACGCCGTTGACATCGTGTGAATCCGTTCTTTGTGGCGCACGGAATCAATTCAATTCTATCAGCCGCCAAAGTAATCAGAAAGTATCTTTTTTTTGCTGCTTGGCGGATTCTGGGCAATCAATGTGGGGTCCGTCGTGACAATAATCACGCCGGCCATAGCCCCGGGAAATCCGTGTACGCCTGGTCGGTGGGCCGGCTGTACGCTGTGATGATAAATTTTGGAAAGTATGGCATGAACCGGGCAGTAATAGGGATAAATTCCGGGCTTCGTCAGCACCAATTTAAAGCTGTGCACGCCGGCCTTAGGCCCGGTTGTACCCATGAGCATCCCAGAGTTAATGGCGGCATTCGGCTTGCCCGTGGTCGGGTTATAGCCATTGACCATGTGCGCGCCGGTATCTTCATTAATAAAAATCACCGGCTCGCCCGGTGCAACCGCAACAATGGATTCCACAAACGCATTGGCTCCATCCATGTGAATGTAAACGGGCTTCATCGAAGCCATTGCCGGCGCGACGGCCGACTTAGCCACAAGAGGCCGCATGGGATGAAACACCAGCAGCGTGGTGGTAAGCACAGCACCAAGAATAAAAGAAGCAATACCGATTCTAACTGTTGGGTTCATCGCATGACTCCATAATTAGCAGAATTTCTCTATAAACACATCACGCCGGTTTTATACGACCGCCGACGGAGATAGGATCTCAAAAGTTTCAATTTTTATGTCACGCCGCGACCGCCATAGCCGGTGCAGCGACAATCCGCCGACGTATAGGTAGCCAAACATAAAAATAAGCATAAAGGGCACGCATGATGCGGCACGATTAAACCACAGGGCAATAATAATACACGCCAGCAAATACAATCCAACGGCCACTTCCGCAAATGGAATCCATTGCGCCTTATGGGCAAAAGCGCCGGCACGACGTTTCCATTGATCGGGAGATTCATTAATTCCCACGCCATATTTCGGTGTCCGCACAAATTCGCTCTGATGGCCGGTCAGGCCCTCAATAACCGCGATGGCGTTGGCCAGACTTATTCCCATTCCAATAGCCATTAAAAAGGGAACCAGCAGGATGCCAACGACATAATTCTCTTTAATTTCCCGCTGCGCCACCACATAAAATGTACCTGCGGAAAATGTCAGGAGTGTAAAAAGCACCGACATAACCCACCACAGAATCGGATAGGCCGCGGACAGCAGCCCGGCACCGGCAAAGCAAAAAGCGGGAAAAAATAAAATGGCAACCAGTACCGCTAAGGGATAGACCACACCGGACGTAAGATGAAAAAAAGCCTCAATTTTTACCCGCAACGGCTGCGTTGAGCGTAATACCGTCGGCAGTAGTTTCATTGAGGTCTGAACACTGCCTTTTGTCCAGCGATGCTGCTGTTGCTTAAAAGCTGTAATTTCCGGTGGCAACTCAGCCGGCGAGGTTACGTCACCAAGATATTTAATCCGCCAGCCGAGCAACTGCGCGCGATAAGATAAGTCCATGTCCTCGGTAAGCGTATCGTGCTGCCAACCTCCGGCATTAAGGATAGCAGTCTTTCGCCATACGCCCCCGGTGCCATTAAAATTAATGAATCTGCCGCTGCGGCTGCGTGCGGTATGCTCAATAACAAAATGGCCATCCAAAAAAATAGCCTGGGATCTGGTCAGCAGAGATTGGGTTCTATTGAGATGTTCCCATCGGGTTTGCACACAGCCGATTTGCTCATTGGTAAATTCGTGGATAACGGATCGCAGCATTTCCGGGCGGGGCACGAAATCCGCATCGAAAATAGCTATAAATTCGCCAGTTGCACAGGCCATTCCGTTTTCCAGCGCCCCGGCCTTAAAGCCCGTGCGATTGGTTCGGTGGATATATTGAATATCAAAACCTTGCTGACGAAATTGTTCGCAGGCCTGGCGGGCAATCCCAGCGGAACAATCCGTGGAATCATCGAGTACCTGAATTTGCAGCAGTTCACAGGGATAATCCAGAGCACAGACTGCGGAAATTACCCGTTGGGCAACATAGCGCTCATTAAACAAGGGCAACTGCACGGTGACGGGTGGCAGAACATTGAATTCAGAGGGTTTGGATGGAGTATTCTTTGAATTTCGGTAATACAGGAATACCTCCCAATATCGATGCATACCGTAAATAGTCAATACGACCAAGCATACGAAATAAAGCGTAAGGGGAACAAATTCTAACGTTTCTTGCATCATTCCTTATCCCGAAACCGCCCCCGCGGATTCCTTTGACCACTAAATCGCCACGCGCCCACTAGCGCTTACGCCTATCTGAGTGTACGTCCTGTAAAAGTTGTTTGCAATACCTCACTGCGATTTTATACGCTTTCCGGAATTATTTGCCTTATTACTACGCGGAAAGCCCTTCATCCATATTTTCGTAATTCTTCTGTATTTTGCTGATCAGGTTATGCGCCTCCTGAGTTTCAAGTTTGCCCGGACGCCAAGGGACAAAAAAACTGTCATCGCTTTTTCGCGGAATAATGTGGTAGTGGGCATGATGAACGGACTGCATGGCTTCAATTCCGCTATTAAGGAGAATGTGACATGCGGGGGCTTCAACGGCTGCACATATCGCACGTGCCAGAGCCGGGAGTTCATACGCCACTGCCGCAGCAACTTCGGAAGGCATATCGAATATATTGCGAATGTGACGCTTGGGAATTACCAGGCTGTGGCCGACAACCACCGGCCCAATATCCAAAAAACACAAAATATTTTGATTTTCTATAATTTTCTGACAGGGAATTTCACCGGCGATAATTCTGCAGAAAATACATCCACCGTCATGGGGGGACTGCTCTGACATGCAAGGCTCCAAGAGTCATTTCAGCGGGTCATACTTAATTGTTTTTCAGTTTGCTTAAAACCCCGGGGATATCGGAAAAAAGCCGACGTTCCAGTTCCCCGATTTTCTCAACCCGCCGCGCATGGCGGCCATCTTCAAAGGGAGCTTTTATCCAAGCCGCCACGATACGGCGGATTAACTCGCCCCCCAGTAAATCTACCGCCAAACATAATACATTGGCATCGTTGTATCGGCGGGAAATTTCAGCGGTTAATTCATCGTGACAAATGGCCGCGCGAATACCCGGAATTTTATTGGCCACGATCGACATTCCGATACCGCTACCATCGAGCAAAATCGCCACTTGTGCCTTGCCTTCCACAATGGCCAGGGAGGCAGGAACGGCAAAATCCGGATAGTCAGACGCCTTGGCGTCGAAGGCCCCAAAGTCCTCCACGCCGTGGCCTTCCACCCGCAACTGCTCGATGAGCTGTTGTTTAATGTTAAATCCACGATGATCGCAGGCCAGAGCTATATTCATAATTCCATCTCCACAACGCGGTTACGAATCAGTTTTTCCAGCCGTTGTGCTGTTTTTCTATAAACTTGCTCTCCCTGCCCAATGGGGTCCTCAATATCGCCGTCGGGGTCCAAGGTGAACGTTTTTTCACGCGCCGTCGGCATACGAGATATTATTTCTTCACGGTGCGCCTGCGTCATGGTAAATATCATATCGGCCCGCCGCAATAAATCATCCGTCAGCGGTGCAGATCGGTGCTTTTGAATATTAGCCCCCATTGCTACGAGAACGTTTACGGCTTCTGTGGCTGCCGGCATGCCGCTGGCAGCGTGAACGCCGGCAGAACGAACTACGATATGCCGACTCGGCAGTTCATCTGCTGGAATCTTAAGTTTCTCGGCAATGATTTGCAATGCCAGGCCTGCGGCCATAGGCGACCGACACGTATTTCCACTGCAAACAAAAACGATCACCATATCTTCCATGCGACGAATCACGCGCTGGGCTATGGCTCCTTCCCGCAGAATGTCCAAGTGGTTTCCTGTAACTCGTACGAGCGTGGAAAGATTTTTATAACGCGGTGGCGGCCCGGCAACGGCAAGCGATAATTGCCGACTTATCACTGGCGGCAAATTCTCAACACTGTCTACCAACTCATTACCTGCTGCCCCGACGATTGTCACCAGTTCGCCCGCAAGGTCGATAATCTGACGGGTTATCGCAGATTCCGTGCAGCGGAAGGTCACGCACCCATCCACCATCGTTTCAGCCGTGGTCTGCCGCCCCGTCAACTGCACCAGGCGCTCCACGTCGGCTGGCTCCAAAGGTAGTTGAAGGGACAGTGGGCCCGGCCACAAGCGGCGGGCCAGCCGGCGAGCCAGCGGCGGGACATGGGAAACAACGTCGGAAATACGGTCGGCTGAGCTTACATGAATTACCCAGGCCGGATGGTTCTGGATCTTCAAAGTTTCTTTTAATGCCTGAAGTCCGGCGGGTTGCGCCAAGCTGGCGGCAATGCCGTAGACCGTCTCTGTAGGAAGTCCCACCAATTTGCCGCCACGCAGAGCTTCCGCGGCGCCGATCAATTGCTCATCAGCGGGGCGGAGCGTGGATCTGATTGGCATGACTTCCATTGGCGGCAATTCCCTGGCAGGCGTTTTATCGCTTATCGGGATAAAACGCGGCGTAGAACAGTGCGTAATTGGTTCGCACCATGTTGCAAATATCTTTTCCAAGCACATCAACAAAATCGGGCGTCACCGGTTCAACCTTGCTGCGAATGCGATGATCCCCATAAATAGTGTGATACTGATCATTTTCCTGTGTCATCTGTCCAACATTGTTGAAATCATGCTCAAAATACGGTTCTTCCAGATAATCATAGACACGCTTCATGACATCGGCCGGGTTGGTGGTTAAATCTTCGAAACGCACCACATGAAGTTGCCGAATCAGATTGGTCTGAATGGCTTCGATCAGACGGCCAATAGCGATGCCCACCGGCGGCCCGTTCAGCCAGCGCATCACGCGGTTATTGATGGTGATCATGGTCAGGGTTCCGGTAACTTCATCGGCATCAGCGCGATCACGATTCTTACGGAACAGTTTTTCCATCGAGGATAGAATGGCGCGTAAATCGCGCACGCACACAATGTATTTAGGATTCGGAACGAATTGTTTGACCCAATCATGATAATGAAACCAACTGCGGCATTTGTCCACACATACCGGCTTATCGGTTACACCTTCATAAAAGCCATTGATGCCGTAGCGGCAATAGTTCAAAAAGCCCTTCTGCATGAGGTCCGGATCCTGGGCCTTAAATTCAGCCAATTCGGTGTAATATTTTCGCGACGCCAGCATCAGATCAATAACGCCGCTGGTGGGCGTACAATAAAAACGCGGATTTTGCGCCAGAATATTCTGCATCAGCGTGGAACCCGAGCGCGGCAGCGAGGCGTTAAACACCAGTTTCTTGTCGAACATGAACCCATCCTTTCAAGAGATAAATCGTGACCCGGAAAACCTGCCGGAAGTATACACGAACTGCAGGCAAGGCAAAACTACGCAGCCGGATCGCCTCACCATTTTTTAATATACGGTCCCGAAACGTTCGCCCGAAAAATAGTCCTTCCTTGACCCGGACCCTTACACGAGCTAGCCTTATAGGTAGCTGCTGAAAGTTGACTTCGAGGTCGCGGCGTAGATAAAGCGTGGTCAGGGCAAAGAACTCGGTATTTCATCAGTCCACGCCAAATATTCCGCTGTTGGGGACGAATTCAAGAAATTGTGTTTCTCTTTACAGGAGTTTTCTTTTATGGCAGCGAACACCGAAACAACCACCAGCGGCACATGCGCAAGCTCAATACTGGCAACCGGATTGGGTACCCTGCTGGTGCGGGCGATGATGGGCATTATCTTTATCTACTACAGCGGACAATTTTTATTTGGGATTTTCGGCGGCCAGGGTCTGCAAACATTTACCCAGATGCTGGCTTCCGACCATCTGCCGATCCTGCCAACCACCGTCTGGGCCTATCTTGCCGGCTTCACACAATTTTTTGGCGGCATATTAATTATTGTCGGACTGCTCTCGCGAGTTGTCAGTATTTTCCTGATCCTTAATCTCATCGGAATTATCTACGTATCACATGGCGGCGGTTTTGGATCCATAGATTTTCAACTAGTTTTGATCGCCATTTGTGGGCTGATTCTCATCAGTGGGCCGGGGATGCTCTCCGTAGATGCCCTGATCTTTGGGAAAAAAGAAACAATTATCGCTCCCAGCCGGCCGTAAAAGCGTTTCCGGCTCGATGGTTCAGTAGCCCGGTCAAACTGTGTTTTGACTGAAAGCAAGGCTAAACATTCGGGGGAACGTCTGACCGGCATTGGTTCCATGGCGATCTATTTACCTTTACCAAATGCATGTCTGATGTAGTTAATTACATCCCAGCGTTGCTTGCGGCTCAATGAATCGCGGAAACTTGGCATCGGGCTGTGGCCATGCGTAATTTTCCAGAAAATAGCCCCGTCTGTTTGTGCCAAGAAAGAGGCTTTTGTTAAATTTGCCGGATGGGGGTTTAAAAAGGCCCCGGTCGGGCCATCCCCTTTTCCGTTGGAACCGTGGCAGGCTTCACAGTTTTGAGAGAATATTGCATGTCCCGCTTGAATGGATGCCGGGGACGTGGGAACAGGATTTTTCTTTTTTACCGCGGAATGCGGCGCTTTCCAACTTGCCAACTCAAGGGGCTTGCCAACGGTGGAAATGGCACTGTTACCGCTGCCAGCAAGGAACGTGGAGCCGATGACGACCA
Organism: Planctomycetota bacterium; assembly: GCA_021805985.1. Taxonomy (GTDB): domain Bacteria; phylum Planctomycetota; class Phycisphaerae; order WQYP01; family WQYP01; genus JAMDCX01. Next base: position 33,776 of record JAJZDN010000020.1, read on the forward strand.
TCGCCAACTTTGATAATTTTAACACCATCGAAACTATCTCCTGCGTGAATATGTATCATTATAGCAATCGCCAACCCCACGGGTTATAACCTTAACGACGATCCATACTATCGTGACAGATGCCCGATCCGTCAAAATGTCCGAGTTTTATTTCACTTTGTGCCGCGGTATTCAGGCGCGCAAGGATAAATAATCGCCCAAAACCTGGCGGAGTGGTCCCAGGGAATTAGGTGAAAATCCTAGTCGGGGTAAGGAATAAATTCTTACGCACAGTCGGGGATTAGTCCCGATTTTATTTCGTCTGCCTTTTGCGATGATACACATCCATGACAGATGCGAAAGCGTCCGGGGGCATATGTTTCAGTTCGTGAAATGTTTCACGAACCCCTTTGGACGGATGATCTGTTAAAAACACATGGGTACCTCGAAAAGGACTTAGGTCAATGAACAAGTTTTGCACACTATTGACAGTGGGCGGATTCGTCAGTGTGGTGGGAGTGTCCCTAGCGGCCGGCCTGAACATAAATTCACTCCGCAGGCAGCTGGATCGAATGGATTCATGGCGGGCACCGGCTTCCGCGGCATCAAAAGCGAACCCGATTCCGGGCACTTCCGAAACCATCCAGGCGGGTAGAAGTTTATTTTCCGCCAATTGCGAAGCGTGCCACGGTTCCAATGGAACAGGTGATGGGCCAACCGGAGCGTTTCTCAGCCCTCATCCGGCCAATTTAACTACGGCATCGTTCTGGTCCCAGAGCGACGGGGCCATCTTTTGGAAAATCACGCATGGCCACAGCCCCATGCCCAGTTTCCGGGATTCACTAAGCCGTAAACAGCGCTGGGAAGTTATTGATTATCTCAAAAAGCAATTTGATAAGCATTGACGCACTAACTCTTGAGTTATGGTGTTGACGCAAAATATCGTGTCTGTTACAACAAGCACGGGGCAGATAAAAAATAAGGCGGCCGCAAAGCGTTTAAATAAATTTCCCGGGCTCTTTGGCGCGCGTGTGCCAGGCCAAGTTCAGGTGAGCGTTTAAGGAAAGGAATGTGCCATGACACACAAACGCGGGGTTCTTCTCAGTATGGCGGCGGCGCTGGCCATCATGCCGGTGGCAGCCGCTTGGGCTGACCCGGCGGCCGGTGGGGCCGACTATAAGAAGCTGGAGCAAAAGTACCAGGTGCTACAAAAGCAGATGGCCACTATGGCTAAACAAATGTCCGCCATGCAAAAGCAGCAGGCCGCACTCAAGGCTCAACAGGCGAAAACCAGTCCTACAAACACCAAGGCGATTGATCGCGAAGTCAAGCGACTGTATCGGCGGGTTGTAAAAGCCAGCCAGAAGATTTCCGAACTGGAGCCGGGAAATATACAAGTGCTGATCGCCGGCGACGTGAATTTCCAGTTTCAGAACATGCAGGGTTCGCATTCCACGTTCTATGCCGATTCCAGCCCCATGATTCAGGTGCGTATCGATAAAAAAATTTTTATCAACACCGCGTTTGATTTCTACACGCAAGCGGGTGAAGCTGGGGGCAGTGCCGCCGACATTGGTGCGGCCAACATCAACTATGAACTTAACAATTACATGACGCTTGGTGGCGGTCTGGTTACCAGCCCGATCGGCGGAATCGTCGGTGTTTACAACCCGGCCCCATGGAATCGGTGGCTGGTGGATGGCTCGCTGGAAGACGCTCTGCTGCCGGCCAACGAACTGGGTGTCTGGACCCGCGGTGGAATACCCGCGCCGGACAGCATGGGGTACCTGACGTATTTCCTGTTTGTCAGCGATGGCCCCGCCCTTGCCCGCACCACCGACCAGAACGGCGCTACTTATAACAATCTGCAATTTGGCAATTGGGATCCAGCGGCCCAGAACGGCAAGACTATCGGCGGCCGATTCAGTTACCTTCCAATTCCCAATGTTGAAATTGGCTACTCCTTTGAATGGGCTCGCCCCAGTGCCGATGGTGCGATAACCACCACCAATTCGCTGATCAATGCCGTCGATTTCAACTCCTATTATGTGAATAAAAAAATTGACGGCTTATTCCGCTTCCGCGGCGGCTGGACATGGGACCAGGTCGGTCAGGGAATTGATTCCACTGGTACATTCTCCTTGGGCGGCATGTCCAATGGCGGACAGCTTGAAGTCGCATATCAGCCCAGCCTGTGCGGCATAAAATATCTCGACAGGGTGATGGCAGCCTTTCGTTACGATCGCATCGACGGCCCCGCCTCGTCTAATTTTTCCAATGGCGCAGCGCATGAACAGCGCTACAGCATTGGACTGGATTACTGGCTGCACTCCAATGCGGTGCTGAAGTTTGAGTATCAATTTGACAATCTTTCAAACAATAGGCACGGCAACAATGCCATGTTCCTGCAATTTGCTGTTGGAATCTAAGTTACTCTGGCAATTTACTTGAGGAGTTACCCGATGACTTTTATCACATATAAAATGACTAAATCCCTGACCTTAACTGCTGCCGCGCTTGGATTATTTTTGCTGGCCGGTTGTGCCGCGAACAAACCCACCAAGACTGCCACCGCTACATCTAAGCCGGCCGTATGGCCTTTGACCTTCAAAGACCCTGCCACCACTGAATCCGGAGCGCAAATATGGGCAGAAAACTGCATGCGCTGCCATGAATTGCGTTCGCCGTCGCAATATACGCCCGCGCAATGGGGAATTATTGTGCAGTACATGCGGCTCCGCGCGGGCCTTACCGGCACACAGGCCAAAAAAGTCCTGGCATTCCTGCAAAGCGCCAGCGCCCACTAATTGCGTTTTATCCCCCAACGCGGCGGTCCGGCTGCTGAAGAGTCATCTTTGGCAACCGGCTGTCGGAGCGGATAAATGCAGGAAACCTGTGCTTGGACATTAACGCCGTGCGCCGGAACACACAAAAAAGGAACAACCACATGGCTGCCCGACCGCGTGCGTTATTTTGTCGATTCGGTACGCTGCCCCATAAGTGTCGCAGGCACCGGAATTTCGCGCGGCGTCATCTTTCGACCGCTGATAGAAGCATTGATAATTTTTCTGCTGGGCAAATCCTCCAGTGCCGTGCGCCGGCCATGCCCGGGTCGCCAGGCATGACGCAAGGTGGCGTATTTACCGTCATTGACCACCCGGATAAATGCTTTTTCAGCAAGATCTTGGACCTCCACCAACCGCCCCTCCACCAGGACGGAAGCATAATCATCGAGTTGATCGGTGAATACATCAATCTCGAAACAGACCTGATTGTTGACTTCGAGAATGCCTCCCTTGCGCCCGGTCAGGGGCACGCGCAGATAAAGGATGCGTTCGATGCGGCAGAACGGCAGCGGAATGACGTAAGGACGCCCCTGAACATCGGCCATGGCCAGCCGGCCGATGAGACTGGTATCCAGAAGGTTGAAGATTTCCGTATCAGTCATGGCAATCATGTTTCACTCCGGCTAAAATCGTATAAACGCATAATTATATCTACATTATAATATGATTTATGTATGTGTCAAGATAAGGAGCGTGTCATTTGGTCAGCAGCAACACGAATGGAATGCGGGCCGGTTTTTCAACGGCCCGTCCCGATTATACGGCCGAGGATTTTCCCCATTCCCCGCTTGTGGCATTTTATGAAGTCACGCGAGCCTGCAATCTTTTATGCCGCCACTGCCGTGCAGAAGCTCAACCGCACCGCGACCCGCAGGAATTAAATTCCCCGACTTCGCTGGCACTGATAGACGATCTCACGAAATTTCCCAAGCCTCCCCTGCTGGTGCTCACCGGCGGGGATCCCATGAAGCGACGCGATATATTTGACATCGTGCATCACGCGGTGACTGCGGGCCTAAAGACCGCAATGACGCCGTCGGCAACGAAACTTGTTACTACCGACGCGGTCCAGCGTTTGAAAACCGCCGGCCTGCATCGTCTGGCGGTGAGCCTGGATGGAGCCGATGCCGCCACGCACGACAATTTCCGGCGTGTGCCGGGCAGTTTTAAGCGGACCCTGGAAATTATCGCCGATGCCGCCACCCGCGACCTGCCGTTGCAAATCAATACCACCATCGCCCGACACAATTTTCACCAGATTGATGCCATCGCCGAAATGCTCGCCGCATTTCCTATTGTGCTGTGGTCCGTATTTTTTCTCGTGCCCACCGGCCGGGCATTGGCGGATCAACGCATAACCGCAGATGAATTTGAACTGGCTTTTGAGAAGCTTTACCAACAGGGACTCAGCAGGAAATATGGCATAAAAACCACTGAAGCCCCTCACTATCGCCGATTCGTGCTGGAAAAGATGAAACAAGCGATAAGCCAGACCGCAGACCACAGCACCCAACGCCCGGTGATGCCCAACATTGTCGGCACCAATGACGGCCGTGGTGTTATGTTCATCAGCCATACAGGTGAGATATTCCCCAGCGGATTTCTGCCCGTGCAATGCGGCAGATTTCCGCTTGATTCGGTGGCGCAGACGTATCAATACGCGCCTCTGTTCGTGGACCTGCGAAATCCCGAAAAACTCAGGGGCAAATGCGGGGCTTGCCAATATCACGACATCTGCGGTGGCAGCCGCGCCCGGGCCTTCGGACTAACCGGGGATCCACTGGCCGCAGAACCGGATTGCCTTTACGGGCAGTCCTATTTTCAAAATCAAAACTCGAACAGGAGTCTTCCAATATGTTCAGCGTAACAAATTTACTCTGTAATCATCAGGCCGGAAATGAACGCCTCCGTTATGGCCATCGCAACGCCCATGGTGAATCAGAAGCCACGCCGCGACCGGTGGTCGTGTGGGCTGTAACAAAAGCGTGTAACTTGCGATGTGTACACTGCTACGCATCGGCAACTAACGCGCCGGCCCCCAATGAACTGACCCATGATGAAGGCATCGCCCTGCTGGATGACTTGGCCGCATTTAAAGTTCCGGCGGTGCTTTTCAGTGGTGGTGAACCGCTAAGCCGCCCGGATATTCTTCCTTTAATTCGTCACGCGCGGTCGTTGGGCCTGCCATGTACATTGTCCACCAACGGCCTGCTGATCGATGAACAAATGGCGGATAATCTGGCGGAATCCGGCCTGAAATATGCCGGCATCAGCATTGACGGCATTGAAAGCCGCCACGACAAACTCCGCGGCAAAGCTGGTGCGTTTAATCGCACGCTGGCCGCCATTAAGCGTTGCCGCGCACGTGATATAAAAGTCGGGGTACGTTTCACGGTTCATAGCCTGAATGTCGGTGATCTTGATGCAATATTTGATATCTGCGTATCCAGTAATGTCCAGCGGCTCTGCGTATATCATCTGGCCTATGCCGGGCGTGCGGACAATATGCAAAAAGTAGATTTGTCCGCCACGCAAATCCGCAAAGTTGTGGATCGCATTTTTGAGAAAAGTCAGGAACTGCACCGCCAGGGAATCCCGCTGGAAGTTTTAACCGTCGATAACCATGCCGACGCGGCGTACTTGTTGTTGCAACTGGAAAAAGGCGATCCGCAACAATATCAAAAAGTCCGCAGCCGACTGGAAGGTACGGGCGGTAACCGGTCCGGCTGCAATATCGCATCGGTTGATCCGGTGGGTAATGTTCATTACGACCAGTTTACCTGGCATTACAACTGCGGCAATGTGCGCCAACAGCCGTTCAGCAAAATATGGACCGATGCGGCCGATCCGCGCCTGGCTATCTTGCGTAACCGTAAAGCGCATTTGCCGGCCCGCTGCCAGTCATGCCGCTTTCTATCGGTCTGCAATGGAAATCTCCGCACTCGCGCGGAAGCCGCCACGGGTGATTGGCTGGGGTTCGATCCAGCGTGTTATTTAAGCGATGCAGAGATCAGTATGGGGGCTCCAGCACGTGCAGCATCCCAAAAATTCAACGGTAATGTGGCACCATGCGGCAGTCCAAACAACTGCGGCTCCGATTATCCATTGCCACTGATCAGCGGAGTTGCGAAATGATGGAATCAATCATGCGGATTATTCAAGGCGGAATGGGAGTCGGCGTCTCCAACTGGGAACTGGCGAAGTCGGTTTCAAGTTGTGGGCAACTTGGAGTCGTTTCCGGCACCGGAATCGCGGCCGTTCTGGCCCGGCGCTTACAGGCTGGCGACCTGGAGGGTCACTACCAGCGAGCTTTTCATGCCTTTCCCTATCGCGCGATCGCCCAGCGCGTATGGGATCGATATTTTGTCGCCGGCGGCATAGGCTCTTCAAAATCGTTTAGATCAACGCCGCTGCCGGCCATTGGCTTTAGCCATGCCTTGACGGAATTGACCGTCTTGGCCACATTTTCCGAGGTGTTTCTCGCTAAGGAAGGACATTCCGGCGCGGTAGGGATCAATTTACTGGAAAAAGTGCAAACTCCGACGCTCACCACTCTTTTTGGGGCAATGCTGGCCGGGGTCGACTATGTACTTATGGGGGCCGGCATTCCGCGCTTTATTCCAGGGGTATTGGATAGTCTGGCGCGTGGAGAACGCGTAGAACTGAAAATTGATGTTGAAGATTCTGCTACCACAGAAAACTTTGTAAGCCAGTTCAGTCCGGAAGAATTTATCACCATGGACGCCCCTGCCGGCAGTGTGTCGGCACCACAGTTAAAGCGTCCGAAATTTTATGCCATTATTTCCTCGGCCACGCTGGCCATGACACTGGCGCGAAAATCTAATGGCCGAGTGGATGGCTTTATTGTTGAAACGTCCGTTGCCGGAGGACATAACGCACCCCCGCGCGGGCCGCTGCAACTTTCCCAGCGGGGCGAGCCGATCTACGGCCCACGCGACGATGCGGATTTGCAAAAAATTGCCGCAATCGGCCTTCCGTTTTATCTTGCCGGTGGATTTGGCACCCGCCAGCAACTTCACTGGGCACTGGCCCAAGGTGCCGCTGGAATTCAAGTTGGCACAGCCTTCGCGTTTTGTCAGGAATCGGGAATTCGCGAAGACATAAAACAGCAGGTCCTTGCCATGGCAAGTTCCGGGAACGCGACGGTATTTACCGACCCACAGGCCTCCCCTACCGGCTTTCCCTTTAAGGTTGTGGCACTGCCCAATACCTTGTCCGAAACGGAAATATATGCCCAGCGCGAACGAAAATGTGACTTGGGATATCTGCGAAAAGTTTATAAACGCCCGGACGGTACGCCGGGTTATCGCTGTGCCGCTGAACCTGTTTCCGACTATGTGGCCAAAGGCGGCAGTGCGGAAACAACCCCCGGCAGAAAATGCCTCTGCAATGCCTTGTTTGCAACCATTGGTTTGGGGCAGACTGACCCACAGGGTGTGGAAGAACCTGCCATCGTCACGGCCGGTGATGACGTTGTTCACATCAACCGCTATCTGCAAGCCGGAAAAGCCTCTTACACGGCGGCGGATGTGCTGCGCGTTATTCTCGAGGGGTAAGTTAGTGACTTGGCGAGGCCTGCTCATGCGGCCCGCAACGATACCACTCAGAGAGTTCAACAAAAAGAAATGCAGGTCCGCCTCCCAGTCGCCTATGCCATCAAAAAATTTCAGGCGATGATGACTGGAGAGGAATGAGGCCTGCTGTTCCCGCTCCCTTTGCACGGTACAGGCCTATTCTCGCTCCCGGGGTGGCGACTCGACTGAACCACGACCGTAATAAAAAGTTAAAATCACCAACGTCGCTTGACCCCGTTACGGCGCGCCGATAAATTCACATTGTTTGCGTGGTTCCTGTGGGATCGCTCGCCCTACTTAATTGTAACTGCCTTGGGACAAACGGATGCGAAACGAAGAGATTCCAAATCCCGCCGTGTACCGGTTAAGCTTTTACCTGCGCCAATTGGAATCATTCCGACGCGGAGATCGCCACACGATCAGCAGCAAGCAACTCGGCGAAGCGCTGGGATATTCTGATGCGCAGGTCCGTAAGGATCTGGCGTATTTTGGGCAGTTCGGCCATCCTGGCATCGGCTATCGCGTGGATGAACTGGTTCATCAACTGAAAAAAATCCTCGGTACGGATAAAATCTCCAATGTTCTGCTGGTGGGTGCCGGAAACCTGGGACGGGCGTTGCTGGCCTACAAGGGCTTTCTTCAGAAAGGATTTAAAATCGTTGCCATTTTCGATGCTGATGCGGCCAAGGCGGGTAGAAAAATCGGAGATTTACCCATACGTTCCGATCACGATATTGCCTCGGTGGTGGCAGACTTACAGATTCGAGTGGCCATGCTGGCTGTGCCAGTGGCTGCGGCACAATCGGTGGCGGATCAACTGGTGACGGTAGGAATTAAAGGTATTTTGAATTTTGCCCCCGTCGCGCTGAATGTTCCCGGTGATGTGGTGGTACAAAGCGTAGACTTGGCGTTACAGTTAGAGCAACTGTCATTCCGGATGACATTGGGGGACGCAACCTCAGGCGATGAATCAAGTCAGTAAAACCATTTGGCAAGCTGGCTTTCAACTCACCAGAGCCATGGATGGCAAACATCGGCGCACAATTCTGCATTTGTCATTCGCGGCATGTATGCAATTGCCGGTTCATCGCCAGGCAGGCCGCCAACCGGTGGATACACCCGCAGGACATTTAGCCCAGAAACATTTCCGATGGGCATCCATCCGCAAATTCCTCATGGCGGTCATCCATCGCAATAGTCTGATCGACGTTTTGGGGCAGTCCACCAGATTGCGCGGCAAATGAAACGGGATAGGTCGAAACGCGCCCCCGTCCCGCAACACTGCGCTGTGCCGGAGCGTCGGTAAGCTCAGTACGCCGCGTTGCACTGGCAATCGGCTGGGCAGCAGGCTTGCCGCCTACGAACATGTAATCTTGATTTGCCATGGCAAGCTCCTTATGTTGTGGCAAACGGTCGGAGTTGCTCGGTCTTTCCACTGCTTCGTATTATACACCGCGGCTCCTTCAGCAACAACAAAAAAATTGCCGGAATTTTCGGCTGCGTTATTGATGGTGCCCAACGCGCTTACACTGCACTGGATTTTGCGCTTGGCAGACTGCGTTAAGGTTCGCAGGGTCTTCCCATCCGCAGGTAGACTGAAGGTCTATCACTCCCCTTCCACATCCTCTGCCTGACTTTTACTTCGGCAGAAAATCGTCGTTTCCTTTAATTTTTAACTTTTGGAGTCCGAAGGGACGCCTTTTGTACCGCCGCCAGGAGCGACTCCGCGCGGCCCGTGAGTTTTACATAGTACCATCCTGCCGCCGCACGGAAGCCGTCGCTGCGTCGTAAGCCATACAGCACAATATTCCGCAAAACAGAAAGTTCAACCTTTTTGTTCTCACGGGCCAGTTCCATCGCCGCAAATTCGCGAATTTTACGCGAATCCCGCTTCAATAATTGTTTCCACAGCGGCTGAATTAATGTCGAAAAGTTCCTATTATGGCTCTGAATCATTCCTGCCAGGGCCGCTTCCACAATTCCCGCATTGGGAGAATCCAGATCGGCAGCTAATATTCCTCGTTCCGCTTTGCCATCGCTGTTGGCCAATATTGTCGCGGCGGCCACTGCTCGCCGAAAATCGGTATTCTGACCATCCCCTACGGCGGTGGCATAGCTAATCAAGCCTTTGATGACCATCAGGCGATGAGGCGTTGTTTTGTTATCTGCATAAGCTAACGCCCAGTTTAAGAAAATGGGTTGTCCCTGCTCAATGAGCGATAAAATCCCCGGCAGCGTATCTTTAGCTGATACGGCCGCCGCGGCCGTTCGGGCGATACCGGTTAAAAGCGGAGAATCCGTCTGTCGCAAAATGTGGACATCCGATAATGACAACCCCTTGGGATATTCGATAGCCAGCAAGCCTAATTCAATTTTATCAATAGTACCTTTAGCATCCTTCAGCATTGCGGCGAGCAGTTTGGGGGCTATGGGATTATTCAATACCAGTAACGATTGCACTGCCCGACGGCGCAAAGACCACGGGCTTTTTTTTTCACGCGCAATCTCAGCTGCCCACGGCGCGGCCGCCGTGATTTTCTGGGCCGCCACCCGGGCCAGAAGGGCATCTTTTAAGTCCAACAGCCGCGGCGCGGTGCGTGCCGCTAATTGCATCAGTACTTTAAGGCCGCGTTCCGCCTGTCCGGGTTGTTTGCATTGCAAGCGTGTCAATGCGGCGTAATAGCGTGTGGCATCCGTTTGACTTCCCGTAAGTGCGTCAAGCACCTTGATCACCTGTGCGGATTTTCCGCGATTAACTAATTCAGAAGCAGCCATGAGTTTTTGTGACGGTTCAATGGCTTTGCGAACTATTTCCATAAGTTGCGCCGAAGTAATGCGCCCAGATTGAATCATCACGGCCAATGACGGGCTGATTAACCGTGGAATGGGAATGGCCAGAAATTTTGAGACGTTAATAAGCCGCGCGTTTTTGCTTACGGCATTGGCATCCAGCAGGCCGATGAGTTGCAGTTCCGGCGACCGTGCATGGCTTACCGTCATAAAAAACGGCTCCAATCCGGGATCATCCGTTGATTTCAGCGATCCTAAGACAATCGAACCTGTCATGCCCGGCACCAGAGCGGATTTGAATAGTTTTAACGTTTCATTAAAAACCGGACCGCTCGTAGTTACCGCAGCATTCGTTGCCGGCGCCACCGGTTTTGCAGGAGCAACCACAGAAGCGGTAACCCCCTGCACCCCGGCAGCAGTCAATGCCCCCCCCGCCACCAACCCGCTGGCTGCAACTACCAACGCAGTAACAAAAGACATATAAGACCAATTTTTACCCATAGCCAAGCTGCGCTCCTGCAAAACCAGCCACCATGATAAGCGAAGCCGACAAAATGCAGAACGCTGTGGATGCCAGCAGGCTGCACTGCACCGAGACGGCCACCTGCCCCGGCCCAGTGTGACCGGCGACTCTTGCTTTGTTTTTCCGGAATATTGGCGAGCTTTATATCCCCGACTTTTCAGCAGGCCGCCGGCCGAGGCTCATGCCTTGTGTGCTACAACCAGAGGCCCTAATTGGGTTCCATGGCCTTGGCGGGGTAAATCCCGTAACTCCTGGCCGAGCAGCTGCGGGTCCTTGCATACGGCGAAATCCACACCGGCTGAGGATCCGTAGGGTTTGTGCAATTGTCCGGTCGGTTATAGGCATCGGCGAAATTCCTTCCTTGGTTCTTGAATCAGGTGCGTAGAGCTACACTTCGGCGATCCTTAATCTGCAATACTCTTGGGCCGCCTGATAATGACGGAGGTTATTGGTCATCAAGGGAATCTCATTGCGGATTGCAGCCGCTGCAACCCAGGCATCGCCGGCGGACATCCTCCGGCCGCGTTTGTCACATTCGCCGGCTACGCGCGCCCAAGTCCACGCTAAATCCCGGTCGTAAGGAACAATGACACATTGGCGAAATGAATATTCCAACATGTCGATTCGCGGTTGTTGCCAACCCCTGACAACGCTCCATTTGAAAAGCTCCGCTACGGTTTGAAATGAAAGCACGATCTGACATCCCCGTAGAGATTCGGAAAAACGCTGTGCCTCCGGACTGCTCTTGAGGATGAAGCTGTATACATCGGTATCAACGGCCACTCGCGTCATTGGGGACGCTCCATGTCCTGGGCGCGCCATTGGCGCAACGCGTCATCAAATCCATCGTCCCGGTGCTCCGCCGGCCAGATACCCCCGATGCCATCCAAGGCCGATTCTCCCGGAACATTCTGTGCGGCGGCGAGTTGATCGAGCGTGTGTGACTGCCAGAATCTGCAAGTTCTTTCGGATTGCTCGTTTCTTTGGGCGGTGATGTCCCACCACTGGATAACGATCGACTCGGCGTCCCTGCGGTGATGCACAGTGCGCTCGGCAGGAGCCCTCCCTGTATCCGTGTATGCGCTACTCAGAGGATTAAATAGAAAGCGCCCTGCAAGATCGAAGTGCGTCAGTATGTTAACTGTGGTCATTACGGCGTACCTCCGAGATCAAATTCCGGCTCCAACTGCTCTATGGTTTCCGGCTTTAGTATACCAAAAAACAGAGCGTGATTGAAACCATGCGCCTGATCAAGCAGCGATCCGAACCGGTCCCAAAAACTCTCCGAGCTTGCCGGAAAAATGGTATCAATATCAACGAGCAGGCCTTCAGCAGTCGTAAGTTCAGCCTGCACCCGCGCCGGGGCCAGCAGCGTGATGACATGAACAAAATCACCCTCGGACAGTTGTGACGTTACCTGCAGCGGTGAACATCCAAGATTGTAGCCCCCCAAATTGAGCTGTCCCTCAAGCGGAGTTAAATAGTCCGGCCCGGTGGCGGGAACCAGGTCGACATATTTTAAGGAAAAACGCTCAATTGCGGCGATTAATCCCGTCTTCCGGACAACTTCCGCCAGGACCATAATCTCGGATTTAAATTTCTCCCAACCTAAATACGGCTTCCGGCAGTTCACGGTAATGGCACGCGGCGCAATCTGAATGCTCAAGGCGGCCTTTTCGCCTGTTCCATCAAAGCGGAACATGGGGGTGTAGTTGAGTACAGGCTGGTGGACGCGGGCGGCCAAGGGGATGTCGGCGGGGGCCAACCGCACCGGCGTTCCAAAAGAACCGGCCATTTTGTCATATATAATTCCTGACAGGAGATTTTCAACCGTGTCAGCGCCGCTCTGAAAGCGCAATTCCCAAACCGCTTCAAGCAGCGGCTCTTTTGCAAGCCGTTTGGGAATTCGTTTTTCTTTCCGCAGCAGCATGGGCAAATCCTGTTTCATGTTCAGACATGAGCATTCTAGCGAAACTTTGAGAACGTGCGAGTTCGGGCTGCCCGATGCAGGCCTGCCGGGATCAGCAGCTTGCGAGCGGGCAGAACCCATTCACGGGCCTGGCCCGCCGAAACCGCGGCTTTCAAGGTAGGTCTTCAGCCATTGGAGTTTTTTGCGCACTCCTTGGTCAGATTCTGTCTGAAGTGCCCCGCGAACCCATTGGTATCCATGTCGGAAAAAATCGTGCGTTTTTTTGTGGTGGGGATTGTTGGCGTCTATTCCAGCGCGACCAAAAATGTTGGCAAAATCGACAGCACGTATGTCGCCGTTGACATCCGGGGCATAACCAGCTTTGCTGTTGAGCCTCATCAGCAAGTCCAATGACTGCCGTGCATTGTTGACCCAAGCTCCTTGGAATCTTCCGATGCCGTCCGCCGCTTCCTGCAGCAGCTTTACCGCGCGTAATCCGAGGTAGGCTCCCGGCGGCGAGTTGGGCATCGAAGCGAGTTGGCAGGCTGCGATGTATGCGGGGCCGGCGATATCTCCTTCTGAGACGCGGCGCCTCCCCCGGTCTTGGCTCGGCGGTGTTGTTGTGCTGAAATATTCGCCGACGCTGCGAATGGCTTGTGCAACTCCAACGTCGATGCCCGCCCGGAAAATCACACCCTCAGCAAGCAACTCGGCCGCCAGTGGAATCATCCCCGTAAGGAGCATTGAAAGCGCCATGGGTTGCGGGTGACCGCGGCAATTTATCACCTTAGACGCGACAACCATGCTGTCGGCGAAGCCAAAGGCAACGAAACCGCACTCGAGTGTCCCGGCCAGGCCGGGGTAATCTTCGTTCCGCTTTTCGAGACTGCGGTTGATGGCAGGCAACAGTTCTTTTGATATTTTCGTTCGAAACAGATCGATCTTGTCGCAAGTAACTTGCGGATTTTCCCATTTGGCCATTTCTCGCTGAATTCCCAGCAGGTCATAATACGCCACCACCCATTGCTCGTCGGAGTTGTTTTCGTGTTGATCGGCCATACTATCAATTTCCCTTCGTCCCTTAATAACGTTCGAGAAACACTGGAGCGGGGCGACGCCGGGCTGCGCCCGGCAAGACTTACTTGCCCAGAACATCAGCCTTAATAAATTGTTTGATCCGACCACGCTGCCCTACTTTTTTCCTATTCTATCCCAGCGTCTCCACCTTCACGACCCCGTTGCCGCGGGAATCGATAACTTTTACTGCCGCGCGTTTGTGCTTGCCTGCCAACGGTAAACGCAAAACCGGCGGTAAATGTGGGTTATACGCCTATTGGGCTTTAGGAATTGCGGGCACCACGCCCTCAGCGGCGATTTTGGCGGGCGGATTATTTTTGCGTTTGGCAGCATGGCGGTAATCAGACATCGCCGTCTGCGGTGCTGCAGTTTTGGAGCCGGTGCGTTTGGCCATTGAGTAACTCCCGTACAATGTCGAACAAGGGGGATTGTAAGCTCGATGCGGCCCTGCTGGCCAGTGACCGTTTGGATTGAGGAGCCGGCTCCATTTAAATCGAGCCTACCCCATGTTACCATTGCGATATGGAAAACGAAGATGGGAAAACCCAGTCGGTCCAACGGCACCCCCTGCTGCTGTGGATTCGCAAAATGTAGGGACGAGCGCCGATAGTTTCAGCGTGTACGTGCAACATCGTGGGCAGCTTGAGGCCGCAAGACAGAGTTCCGCTGCCCTCTTCGACAAATATACGTTAGCGGGGGCGGGTGGCGCTGCGGTACTCTCGCTGAGCATTCTGGCCAAGGTCGGAGCCAAACCAAGCTGTGTTATTATCCTTCTGTTTTCGTGGTTATGCTTGGCGTGTTCCGCTGGCTCCGTTCTGTTGAACTTCCATCTGACCTGCCTGGCAAATGAGGATGCAATCGAAACTGCCGATAGGAGTATCAAGAAAAATTCCGCAGACTATCGGCGCATATACACCGAAGAAGCGTCGGTGCGGCGATGGGAGCGCCGAATCAAATGCCTGAATATTACCGCACTCGTGACACTGGCACTCGGAGTTTTGCTACTGCTGCTATTTGCAGGGGTTAATCTTTAGAGGTTCACTACCGACGGAGGAAAAATGGCAAAAAACAAACAGCCGGCACAGCGGGGAGCACTTTCCGCCACTCCGGCACGCCCGCGAGTGGCCCGCAACGAAATATCGACGGCAGGGCCGAAGCCGCAAGCTGCGCAAACGGGGGCGCAATTGCAGCCGCAGCCGCAATCCTCCACCAGCGGTGCGGCGGCTCAGGGAGCAAAGCGCGACGTTGACGCGGGCGGACCCCAACGACGCCGATCTTTTCGGCGGGGGCTATGGCAGGCATCGGAGCGGCGGCGAATGTGAACCAGCCATGCTATCTTGGTGCCCTAACGCTTCACGATCCGCTCACGCACTCGCTAGCCTCCGCCGATCCGCTTGGCCGGCCCACATGGGTTTATGTGCCCGTGCCGTCTACGGCGGCCAGACAAGCCGGTTCCATGATCGCCGAAGGCACCCTTTCCGTTGCGTATCGTGTAAAGCAGGGCTGGGCATGAAAACCCGATTTCGGGGAAGGGTTGGCAATTCGACCGTGGTACAATCCTTCGCGATGGCAATTGCTTAACCATTGCGGATGCTTTCGTTGGGGTGCTTTTATGGTTACTTGGAACCCCAAACAGTATCTGAAGTTTGCGGACGAAAGATCGCGGCCCTGCCTGGATCTCATTGGGCGCATTGCGCTGCCATTTTGCGTTTGCGCGGCAGCATGAACAGGCCCGAGCCGATGGCGAAGATGGCCAGGGTGGCGGGTTCCGGCACGGTTACGGGGTCGACAAAATTCCACGCCAGGGCGTATGTGTCGCTGGTGGAAATGGCGTTCACACCGCCCAACATTTCGACCGCGAGATCATACTGCCCGGGCGCTAAGGAATTTATGCCCAATGCCGGGTTGATATTAATTTGTTGTACGTTGTCTACCATGCTGGTGCTTGCAGCGACCTGCTGACCTGCCGAGTTCAATAAAAACAGCATCAGATGATTGATTCCGCTGGCATTATAGTTTTTGTTCCAGGTGAGTGTGGCGGTGACATCCCAACTGTTTTGGGAATTTCCGGTCAAATTAAAATCATAATTTTCCACCGCATTGCTGGAACTGGTGGCCGCGATGGTCGCGAGGTTCCACCCGGTGACCGTGGCTGGATTAGTCATGGAGGCCAACTCTGACACAGGGCCGGAAAAATTGGCGGTAGGCGCACTGGTAACACTGGGTAAAGCCGCGATGGATTGGGTCGTAGCAGATGAATAAGTGTGTTCGCCACCGGCCAGGTTTTCATAGGAATTATACGCATTGACCACACCGGAGCCATAGCGCGGATCCAGTGGCGTGGTGGCCGTGGTAGACACAGCATTATACGTATAGGTGCCGTTATTAACGGTATAAGAATTCGTCCAGCCGACGGGTTTGACGGCACCATTGAGCAGCAGTGCTTTGACCGTGCGGATATCGGTAGCGGCAGTGGTGTAGGCGGTGGCACCTTGGGCGGATATTGCAGAATCGCTGGAGCTTAGGCCGACGGGGCCGGATAGGTTCGTGCCCCGTCCTGCTTGTTCCAGGAGAGTGGCCACGCCCGAGACAATGGGGGCGGTGTAACTGGTATAGGCACCCGGGGCGGTAATATCCGGCTTGGAGCGGCCGTCCCATGTGGGGCCAACCCACGAAGCCTCAGAGCCAGTGGACGGGCTGAAAACGCCGTTGGTCTCGGTGCCGGTATATGCCCCCACCGCAATTCCGTTATACATATCCGCCGGCGGATTAATGTAGCTCGCTGGAGTAGTGGCGGTGGTTTGGCCGTCGCCGATAGCCGTGACGTAAAGGGTGTTGTATTGAGCCGCGTAATTGTCCCACACCGCATCCAATTGCTGCGCGGTTCCTGAGGGGACTCCCGGATACATAAAGCTCTGGTTGACCACCGAGGGTACGTTATTACTAAGGCCGCCGCTCGGGGGAGCATCATAGTAGATGTCGCTAT
This sequence comes from Planctomycetota bacterium, assembly GCA_021805985.1. Lineage (GTDB taxonomy): Bacteria > Planctomycetota > Phycisphaerae > WQYP01 > WQYP01 > JAMDCX01. Next base: position 50,481 of record JAJZDN010000020.1, read on the forward strand.
AGTAGCCTTCTTCTGCGTAAACAGTGACGCTCGATACTCCCGTAGAGACTCCACCCGATCCGTAGAATAGCGACGCCACGTAGGTCGCATGGCCGGATCCATACGACGGGTTATATGTACCGGATGAGTTTCCGTACGCGTCGAAATACGTCACTTGGGGAACGGTCGCTCCGATACTCGCAAGGTTTGGCTCGAATTCATTCAGGCTCGTGCTGCTCACGGATGCCTCTACCTGCGCGACAGCTACGCCCGCACCCGTAAGGGACGGAGCAAGCTGCTGCAACTGCGTAACGCCCACCTGTTGCAGAATGGAATCAGCATTGGCCAGGCCGCCTCCGGCCGCAACACCTGCCGCCAGGATCAGGGCGCATGCAGCCCCGGCACCACCGCTAAGCGCTGGGGGCGACTGCGCGGCACAAAGGAAGTAATTCATATTTTCATGTATATGGCTACTTTTATCGGAACGGCAAAACTTCGGATCTCGCTTTTTAGCGCTCATGGGAAGGCTCCTGTCTGCGGCATACCACACAACTAACTCTGACGGCCCTAAGGTCAAGGGCCGTCGGCGAGTAACAACATTTCTTGCATCGACAAGACCACCACAAGTTATAAAATCAAACCGCCCGATTAATTGTTATAGGGCAAGGGCAACCATCAAAACCTTATCGCATTTCGGATTACAGGGTGGCTGCGGATACAGGGATCCGTCGCCCGGCAGGCCCGGCATAACAGAGGTAATTATGAAATGATGATTCGCGAAACAAGTGTTTAAAAACGTCATTATCAGCCGATCCATAAAATTTTTTCGCATATAAGTCTATTGAAAGCAAAGGTTTACGGTTCTTGTGAAAAAAACGCAAGTATTTCTTGACATGCCAGTCAAAATGTCGTACACTTATCCGCGGCTAATGGAGTGGCCGAGAGAGCCTCACAAACCTCGAGAGAGTGCGGTATCTCTGATAAGCAGGACTTTAGGTTAGTTTCGGTTTGGTGCCGAGGCCTGTTTGTTTTGGCGATTGGTATTTGCGATGGTTGTTCTGAAGGTGCACCGGAACATCAGTTAGCAGGTAATCAATGTGTTCAGGCAGACAAAGCTCTGGGCAGCGAATCAAACTTATTAATTGGAAATCATCCTGAACTTGCAGTTGGGTTGTTTCAACTGTGCGGGAAGATTCTCCACAAGGGACAATTTGGGGCAGGTTGCGGACGATGATGAGAGCACCTCCATCCCAAGAACCGAAAAGGAAAAATACATGAATTACAAACTTGGCAAAATTGGCATAGGTCTCGCGGGGGCGGTAGCTGCCGTGGCGTTGATCTCCGGTGGCGTCCAGAACGCTAATGCGGAGTTGATTGTGACGTACACCGGGGCGACGCATCCGGTGGAGTCCACCGGATGGAACTACGGTTACACCCTCAGCACAGGCAGCGTTTCCGGCGGTTATGCGGCCATCGATCAGAACGACTACTTTGTGTTGGTCGGATTCGACGGTTATGTGAGCACCAACATCGGCTCCGATTGGACGGTCAGCCAGATTAACAGCAGCTCGACTGGCCTGCCCTCGAGTCTGTCTTACTCCGGTAACAAAATCTTCACATCACTGGGAAATTCCGTGGCTGGTGCTGGCTTGATCCCAAATACAAATGATCTGTTGTTTACGTATTCAGCCCCGTCCGGCACAATCTTTTCGCCGCTATCCTTCGACGTTGTATCGACCGTTGGCACGACGCTTCCGTCAACTGAGCTTGGGAACTACACTCACGACTCGACGGTCAGTTCAAACTCGATTATTGTTCCCGGGACCAGTTCAACTCCGGCTGGCCCGCTTCCCCTTCCTGCTGCTTTCTGGCCTGGTCTTATGACGTTGGGCGGAATGGCTGTGGTCGGTGGACTGCGGTTGCGTCGCCGGACGGTCTGATTGATCTGATTCAGTGCATCCGAATCAGGGATATCCTATAAGAACAATCAAGCCGGGTTTATCGCGTAAGCGGTAGCCCGGCTTTTCTTTTTCCGTTTTCCTCTCTATGATTCAGTTATGAAAATCAGTACCAATACCGGCGGCTTAGCGGCGACAAATGCTTACTTGATTGCCGATGAAAATACCGGCGAGGCGGCCATTATTGACGCGCCGCAAAATACCGTCTTGCCCCTGCTGAACGTGGCGAAACATCACGGATGGAATATTCGATATCTGTTGCTTACCCATGGCCATTGGGATCATACCAGTGACCATAAGGTGGTAACCGATGCCTACCCCGATGCAAAGGTGCTGATTCACGCCCTCGATGAACCAAAACTTATCACGCCCGGAAGTATGATTTTTTCTCTGCCCTATAAAATTCCGCCGCGCAAGGCCGATGGATATCTGGAGGATGGCAAAACGATCAAAATTGGCAACCTGGAATTTCAGATTATCTTTACGCCGGGCCATTCACCGGGACATGTGGTGCTGTACTGCCCCACCGAATCACTGCTGATCGCCGGTGATCTGCTTTTTGCCGGAGCGGTTGGCCGCACCGATCTGCCCGATTCCGATCCGGCGGCTATGGAAATTTCCCTCCAGCGCGTAGCCCAACTGCCGAACAATACAACTGTCCGCCCCGGCCACGGCCCACCGACAACCATTGGCCAAGAGAAATTGTCCAATCCATTTTTGCAAAGCCAATAAAATCTCGCATCCGCGGCCCAAGCTTGTGGCAGCAGCGGAGAATTATCATGCGTCAGGAACGTACGCTTTCGATGTAATTTTCCTGCGGCGTGGTCGCGGTAATTCGGGCAGCGGAGCCGGACAAAGTTTAACCGTTAGTAGAAGCTTTACCGCAACTTGACCGTCGCCAACGCGATGGCGGCAAACAGCGCGGAAAGCAGCCAGAATCGTACAACAATTTGAGGTTCGCTCCATCCTTTGAGATGAAAGTGATGATGAATCGGACTGCATAAAAATACTTTTTTTCCGTGCGTGGCTTTGAAGTAGCCCACCTGAATCATCACACTCATCGCTTCTATAACAAATATCCCCCCCACCACCAGCAGCATAGGTTCCTGTCGAATGACAATCGCGACGTACCCCACCACCCCGCCCAGTGCCAGCGAGCCAGTATCCCCCATGAATACCTGCGCGGGGTTACAGTTAAACCAGAGAAATCCCAGACAGGAGCCTGTGATTGACCCGCAGATAATGGCCAATTCTCCCGCATCGCGAATGTGGTTGAAGTTTAGATTCGCAGCCCACCGGGCATCGCCGGTGACATAGGCCAAAATCATAAATGCAAATGCAACAATGGCCATGCAGCCACTGGCCAGGCCATCCATGCCATCGGTCAAATTAACCGCATTACTGGTTCCGGTGATTACCACGACGGAGATAATGGCAAAAAGCCACGTGGGTAAAACGATGTCGCGCGGCAAAAACGGCCAGTTGAGGTAATGGGCCTGATCATATTTTCCATGGTAGTAAATAAACAATGCCAACAGCACACCTAAGCCAATCTGAAAAACCATTTTCTCCCACCAGAACAGTCCGTCGCGGCTGCCTGGAATCCGCCGCTTGGCGGTCAGCTTCAGCCAGTCATCCACGCCGCCGAGCGTCCCCAGATAAATCAGACACAACAGCCCCATCCGCACGTAAAAATTGTCCAGGCGTGCGAAGATCAGCGTTGTCACAAAAATGCTTAAAATAATCAGCATGCCCCCCATCGTGGGCGTGTTGGCTTTCGAACTGGTCAAGGCGTTGATCTGGGCATGGTTAAACTCCGGCTGATCACCCAGCTTTTGCCGGCGCAGCCATTCTATCGTTGGCTTGCCTGCCACAAGCACCATCAGAAAGCTGAAAATAATGGCCAGCGCCGAGCGGAAAATAACCACGTCGATGGGCCAATGCCCCGGCAGCCAATGATGTCCCGCCATCCATGTATATAACAAATACAACAAAAGTAATAATCCTCCAGGTATTGAATTACGCGGTGCCTGTGGGAATTTGTTCCGTTGCCCGCATCATGTCCAGTACTTTTTCCAACCGCGTCCCACGGGATGCCTTAAGCAGTATCACATCCGATGGCCTAAGCAGTTCGGGCAGTTTTGCCGCGGCAGTTCCGGCATCGGAAAAATGATGAACCTCCATACCCATCACCCGCGCTTCATTGGCGGCATGAAGCATCAATGGCCCGACAAATACCAGTAAATCGATGGGACTTTCCGCCGCAAGCCGACCGATTTGCCGGTGCAACTCCTCTGACTGTGCCCCCAGTTCCAACATATCGCCCAGCAGGGCCACGCGACGGGGGCGTCCCTCAACCGCGTCGGGCAGTGCTAAAGTTGCAAACATTTTAATAGCTGCCGCCATACTGGTTGGATTCGCATTATAAGCATCATTGATAATCAAATGGCCGGCAATCCGTACCGGCTCAAGTCGCATGGAAGCGGGTTTCACCGCGCGCAGGCCGACTTGAATTTCCTCATCCGTCAGGCCCATACGCCGGGCAACGCCAATGGCCAGCATCGCGTTGAATACATTATGCCGCCCAAGCAACGGCAGATGATACGCTGCGCGACCATTGACCACAAAATTTGTCCCAGCCAGCGCCTCATGAATTTCCGTGGCTTCCATATCCGCACCGGAACCGCCATGACCAACAGTGAACCGCGGCCCGCGGGTTAAGCGCAACGCATTAAGCAACTCGGGAGAATCATTGGTTAATAATAAAATGCCATCCGGAGCGACAAACCGCGCCAAGGACGCCTCTTCGTGGGCCACGTGAACAATATCCGTAAGAAATTCCAGATGCTCTAAGCCCACCCCGGTAATAACCACAATGTCCGGTGCCGCCACCTGCCCCAGCGCCTCAACCTCACCAGGCGCGTTGGTGCCCACTTCCAGCACCACATATTCGTGCTGCGGTTGCACCGAAAGCAGAGTTAAGGGCAGACCGATATTATTATTGAAACTCCGGGGGCTGGCGACACCCGAAAATCGCTGGGATAAAAGCGTGTGAATAATCTGCTTGGTCGTGGTTTTTCCATTGGACCCACCCACTGCTACAACCTTCGCCCGTAATTCCCGACGATAGGCCGCAGCCAGACGATTTAAACCGCGAACCGTATCATCACATTGCAAAATAGTTACTGAAGCAGAAGTCGCGGCTGCTATCACTGCGTCATCCGGCGCGCGCGAAACCAGGATACCGGCCGCCCCGGAGTCCATCACGGCGGAAATAAAATTATGGCCATCAAAATTTGGTCCGCTGATGGCAATAAATAGATCGCCCGGCTGCATATCCCGGCTATCGGTGCTGATGCGCCCCGTAAATTCACGCGTGCCGCGGGCCAGCCAGCGGCTTAGCGTTACTCGGCGAATTTGCTGAAATGGCCATGGCTTCATGTTGTACCGTTCGTTTGTAAACCCATCCGCCCTGTCAGTGCCCTTTGCGCATGCTCAACATCATCAAAATGATACCGGCTTGTGCCGATGATCTGGTAATTTTCATGTCCCTTCCCGGCCAGCAGCACCACATCGCCCGGCTGCGCATAATCAACTGCGGCACAGATGGCCTGGGCGCGATCTGGAATAACCGCAACGCGCCCGCCCAGATTTCCGGAAAATCCGGAGAGGATCTGCTCTATGATAACCGATGATCCTTCAGTGCGCGGATTGTCATCGGTGACGATAATCTTATCCGCCAGGCGCTGGGCCACTGCGGCCATCTTCGGCCGCTTTGTGGCATCACGATCGCCGCCGCAACCAAATACACAGATAATTTTTCCACTGGTAAAGCCGCGCACAGCAGTCAACACATTTTCCAGTGCATCATGCGTATGAGCGTAGTCCACCAACACGGAAAATGGCAACTCCTCACGCCGCAAACCCGTGGGAACTACCCGCTGCAATCGGCCGGGAACAATATCTCCGCCTTGCAGACCGGAAATAATAGAGTCCCATGAAATGTCCGCCGCACGGCACGCAGCCATGGCGCAAAGAATATTCTGCACGTTATGCCGCCCCACCAGGGCGGTTTGCAGGTTCAACGTCTCGCCGGTGCATGCGCGAACAGCCAGTTCCATGCCGGTTGAATTCATCGTGGCAATGTTGCAGGAATAATCCGCATCACACTGTATGCCATACGATATTTTTCTTGCCCGGCAATCCCGGACCATCCGGGCGCTCCACGAATCCTGGGCGTTGATAATCGCAAAGGCCTGCGGCCCCAAAGATTCAAACAGCCGCGCCTTGGCGTCCGCGTATTTTTCCATAGTACCGTGATAATCTAAATGATCGCCCGTGAGATTGCTGAACATAGCAACTTGCACATTCAAGCCAGCGAGTCGATTCTGTGCCAACGCATGGCTGCTGGCCTCCAGCGCCACAACTTGCACGCCATGATCACGCATGCGGGCTAACAGTGCGGCAAGTTCCACAGGGCCGGGCGTGGTCATAGGGCTTTCCACGACGGTTTTGCCGTCATCAAGCTGTACCGTACCAATCAATCCGCAGGGAATAGATGCCTTCTGCATGATGCTGCGGATAAGATAGGTCGTGGTCGTTTTGCCGTTAGTTCCGGTTACTGCCATGACTTTCATATCACGCGCCGGAAAGTTGTAAATTGCCTGCGCTAAAAACCCCAGCGCTTGGGCCGGAGAATCACATGCGACAATCGCCACTTTGCCATCCGACGGCACGTACTGCGGCAAATCGGTGACAATCGCCACGGCTCCGTGCTTGATAGCCTCGGAGATAAATCCCTGGCCGCTATTTTTACTTCCGGTTTTGGCGACAAATAAATCCCCCGGCTGCACCGTGCGTGAATCTTCCACAACACGGGAAACTACTGGATCAACAATGGCAGCATCGCTGGGCATTTTCCGCAGCGGAATAATCACAGATTCCATGAGGTTACTAAGTTTCATCATCAGTGGCTCAATCCTTTGAGTCGCTTTAACAGGGACTCTTTACCCCACCATGGATCAGTTTTAGGCCCTTGATCTGGGGGCACCTGCAAGTACTGTAAAGACTTGGTCAGAATTTTAGAACACGCCGGCCCTGCGACCGTTCCACCAAAGTGCCCCAGATGCGGATCAGGCTCATGCACACACACCACGCAAATCAGCCGCGGATTGGGCCGCGGGCCGCCGGCAATAAAGGTGGCATTGTATTGATGGGCGTGATAACCATCCTGCCCGGCGATGGCGAGGTTGGCCGTGCCAGTCTTGCCAAACAACCGATATAGCGGTGAGATCGCATACTGCCCGGTGCCCTTCACCATCACTTGTTCCATGGCCCGGCGCACGAGCTTTTCGGTATGGCGCGGGACGATTTTTTTCCAGGGCTGCGGCCCGGCGATTTGCGACCAGGTTTCCAGTTTGCCGGGGCTGACTTCCACGGCTTTGACGATCTGCGGCGTAGGCAACCAGCCGCCGTTGGCAATGGTGCACAGGCCGCGCGCTAATTGTAAGGGCGTAACGGCAATACCATAACCGAAGGAAACACTGGTCTCCATACCTTTGGTCCACTGGGATTCCGGGCGGACCATTCCGGGGGATTCGCCGGGTAGAACGCAACCGGTCATCTGTCCGAATCCAAAAGAATGGATCGCCTGATATTCCATGGGGATACCCATTTTCCAGCCAATTTGTGTCATACCGATGTTGCTTGAGTACACGAGAATGTTTTCCACCGTCAGGCTCGGCCATCCGCCCACATCTTCAATTAACCGGCCTGTCGGATCACGATATCGACCGTTGTAAGTGTCGAAAACCGTGTTGAGCGTAACAACATGATTTTTCAGCGCCCATGACAAATTGTAAGGCTTAAAGACGGACCCCGGTTCATAAGGATCGGTTACGGCACGATTGCGCCAGAAATTCGATGGAGTTTTCTGGTAGTCATTAGGATTCAGTTCCGGATAATTGGCCATCGCCAGAATATCGCCGTTCCATGGATTCATCACAATAGCTACAGCACTGCGGGGCTTGAACTGCTTTCCAGCTTTATCAAGTTCATGCTGCGCGATTTGCTGGATCGTTGTATCTAACGTCAGCCACACGCGCATGCCATCACTGGGCAGGCGGTATCCCTTTTTCTTGATCCATAACGCCCGTGCGGCGGCGTCTTTCACATACACCGCCTGCCCGCTGCGGCCCACCAGCAAAGAATTCAATTGCTCTTCCAATCCATTGAGGCCGGTTTCAGAATTGGCAAAGCCGATGACCTGCCCGGCAAAATCTCCCAGAGGATAAACGCGACGGGTAGAAAGTATAAAACCGATTCCATCGAGAGCATGGAAATATTCCTGCGCCAATACCGGATGATGATCGCGAAGCGCAATACGGGATTGGGCGATCAAAGAATGTTTAACAGTTTCAAAATGGTGGTAGAAGGCATAATTGGCTCCACGTTTAAGCCAGACAAACCGCCGTAAATTGCCGTTGGTGTAATACAACCGGCTTTTAAGCCACGGGAGAAAATCCATCGGATTTTCATCCAGCACGCGCGCCATCGCAGGGGCCATGATTTTACGCGCTGCGACAAGTTGCGCTCCGGACAGGGCATTAAGGACACCCTTGGGATCAAAAATATATCCCGGATCGGCAAACATGTTGTAAACCCGAACGCTGCCGGCAATGAGAGTGGAATCCGCTGTGTAGATTGATGCGCGACGCGCCATGAGCGTAACGCTCACATCATGTTGCGAGTGCAGGCTTCCCGCATCTGCACGCGTCACATGAGTTTGAATCCATATCACCCGGGCAGCCAGGCCCATTAACAGCGCCGCCGCAAAAAATAATACGATGGTGGAAAGCCGATCGGCTCTCTGCAATGCATTCCCTTGATTGTTGCGCTGTTCCGCCATGGTATTTTTGCCTGCCCTTGTAGTGACTGTAACGATTTTTTACCCGGGATATAAAGCCTGGACCTTTTCCATAGCTTACGCTTTCTCCGCAGGTTGTCCGAGTAATTGCCGGGTTGCCACAGCCATTACTCGGAAAGGCTCCAGGCCGTTCACTGCGGAGACTTAAAGACCGGCGTTGCGTACACCATAACCCCGCCGGATGGAGCAGCGGGTTGCGTTGCAGCATCCTGGGCCCGCAGGGCTGCCAGTCGAGCGGACAGGCCTTGGGGATTCGTATCGGCGGCGATTTTTGTCTGTTGATCCCAAAGAATCTGTTTGTGCCGCGCGATTTGCGCGGAAATTCGTGCGGATTGGCTCGTTAAATCCAGGCGCATTTGCCTAATACCGAACAGCAAACCCGCTGTGAGGAAAAAAGCGATTAAACAGGTAAGAATCTTGAACATGTCCGAGCTGCCATCCTTGGCTTGAAAACTGGATTAGATCCATCATCCTGACTTACGCACACAACCGCCAGGTTGGGAAACAACATCAGGTTAGGATTATAACCCATCGGATATCCGCAAGGAAAGTGAAGAGCTAGCACTGAAGAGATTTAACTTCCTGCACGCCACGAACGCCCCGAGCGATTAGTACGTATTCGCTTGGCAATACCTGACGTATAAGCTCTTGCATGCCCTAGCAGCTAGCCCGCTAGTCTTGGGAACCGGCGGTCTCCCCCGGCTGTGAAGCCTGAGGCTCACCGCGGAGTTCCAGAATCTTCACGCGCACTGCCTGGGCAGACTGCCGAATTTCCTGCATCACCTTTCGTACCCGCGTGCCGGCATTTTTATTGCCGCCTTCCGCCTTGGCAATATCTTCGGCCACTTGTTCGATCAACTGTTTGAGTGTCTCGTATTCCTGCATGGGATCGCGCTCCTTCACGATGAAGCCAACGCCTCGTCCCGGCAGATTACATCTGCAGCCGGAGAACAAAAACGGGCGTCTCTATGTGATTATCGGATGTATACGCCCAATAATATCAGTGAAAAACTCGAAATTTTGTGTTTATTCGCATATATGTACATTTGGCGCCGCGCTGTGTGGCGATTTTTTTTGTCATAATCGGAGGTTCTATACCCGCGCCTCCGGGTTCGGCCGGGCGGGTGAATGCACGTGCGCGCGTAACAACTTCTCACAACCTGGAGACCACAAATAGGCCGGAGGAGGTTTTTTCCCGTCTCGGTGATAGCCTCTCTTATGCACCAGCCTTATTTGCTCTACTGCTCACCTGTCTAAAAACATCTGCTCTAATCAGGCCGCCGCCCGATTGGAGCAATGAAAGTAGAGAGTTGAGAGTAGACCGCAGGGGTTGACACGTCTCGGCGATAGCCTCTCTTATGCACCAGCCGTATTTGCTCTACTGCTCACCTGTCTAAATTCTCCTGCTCTAATCGGGCCGCCGCCCGATTGGAGCAATGAAAGTAGAGAGTTGAGAGTAGACCGCAGGGGTTGACACGTCTCGGCGATAGCCTCTCTTATGCACCAGCCGTATTTGCTCTACTGCTCACCTGTCTAAATTCTCCTGCTCTAATCGGGCCGCAGCCCGATTAGACTTGAGGTTCTGATAACTTTATGGCAAGATAATGAAAGAACGCCCGGGTGGCGAAATTGGCAGACGCGCCAGCTTGAGGTGCTGGTGGGCGCAAGCTCTTGCAGGTTCGAATCCTGTCCCGGGCATATCTTCGTATTTGATCAACTGCTGCTCTTTACGTGCTGATGCTGGCACGGCAAGACGTTAGAGTAGGCGTAGAACCATGCTCTCTGGCTCCACGTCTTGGCTGCGTACTTTAAGTTTTCACCCTTTATTTTCTCACCATAATTTCTCACCATGACTGCACCGGTGATAAATTCCGCTATAATACTTATGGGTATTGGCTTGGCGGACAAATTCCGCCTAGTGGGCACTGTTAGGGACGGTAAATGTAATGAGGTTAGATTCTTCCCAACATATGCGGTTGGAACAGCGTATGAAGCTGGCACCGCGCATGATTCAGTCCATGGAAATCCTGCAATTGGCCACCATGGCGCTGGAAGAACGCATTGATCAGGAACTCTCCGCCAACCCAGTATTAGAGCGAGAAGAATCGTCTTTTGACCAAGGCCCGGATTTGATGACGCCCGTTGCGGGAATGCCCCCGGAAGCCGTTACACCGGCCCCATCTGAGACGTCTACTTCCACCAGCCCGGCGGAGGGGGCCCAAAATCAGCGCGACTTTGATGAATATATTCCCGGTTCAAGAATTTCCTCCGCCAAGAGCGGCGACCGGGATCCCAAAATGGAAGCCATGGCCAATACCGCAGCGCGCGGTGCTTCCCTGCAGGAAGAACTGCATCAGCAATGGGCGATGCTTGATGATGTCTCCCCGGCGATTCGGCTGGGTGGATCCGTCCTTATTGACTGGGTTAACGAGGACGGATACATCCGCGACAGCTTTGATACGATTTGTCGGGAGCTACCGCCGGGCGTGCGGCGTGAGGACTTGGAAAGGGCCCTTCCCATTCTCCAGCAACGCATGGAACCCGCCGGTGTCTGCGCTCGAGATCTCAAAGAATCTCTGCTGCTGCAAATTGAGGCCATCAGCCGGGATCAGGGACTGGACCTTTCAGCGGCTCGGACACTGATAAGCCGCTATCTGGAGGATCTGGAACTTAACCGCTTGCCGCAGATCGCTGCCAAAAGCGGTTGGACACTCGAGCGGATAAACGAAGCAAAATCATTCATGGCCCGCCACCTTCACCCGCGTCCTGGAAGGCTGCTTGTGGACCGGCAGGTTCCCATTGTTGCGCCGGATGCCGTTATTGAGCTCGATGACGAAACCGGGGAATACCGCATCCGCCTGACCGATGACCGACTGCCGAGATTATGTATAAATTCCATGTATAGCCGCATGGCCCGCGCCCGATCCGTGGATACCACGACGCGACAGTTTATTTCCAACAACATTCGCAATGGCCGCTGGCTCATCGAGGCCATCGAACAGCGCCGCAACACATTGCTTCGCGTTTTGCGCGTAGTGGTAGATGCGCAAAAAGAATTTATCGATATGGGGCCTGAATATCTCAAGCCGCTGCCGATGACCTCGGTAGCGGATCAGTTGGGCATCCACGTTGCAACGGTCAGCCGGGCGGTGGCGGAAAAATATGTGCAAACGCCGCGCGGCATATTTCCGCTGCGGGCTTTTTTCAGCGGTGGCATGGAAAATTCCGCTGGCGAATCCGTCAGCTTTGACGCCATTAAAGCTAAACTCATGGAAGTCATTGCCGAAGAAGACAGGCTTAATCCGCTCAACGATGATGAGATTGTTGAGAAACTCAAAGCCAAGGGCCTGACGCTGGCCCGGCGCACGGTGGCAAAATATCGCAAAATTTGCAAGATCGCCCCCGCCCGTCAACGGCGACAATTCGGAGCAGAATCTTAAAGTCATATTTTTTTCCGCCCCTGCATCAGCGCTGTTCACTATTTTTAATCGCATTTTTCTTGACTTAATCCCTCATCATGGGCTACCGTTGGTTTTCATGAATCAACGAAATGCTGGAATCACCCGGCTGGAATTAATCGTCGTCCTGGTGCTGGCGGTCCTGACCGCTTGCCTGCTTCCGAATCTTGCTAACTCCATGCGCCTCGCCAACCGGGCAGTTTGTTCCGCTAATGTCCGGGGCATCATCCAATCCATGAGCATTTATGCTCAGAGCAGTCAAGGGCAGTTTCCATGCACCCCCGGCCCACAGAAAAATATGTATAGCAACGCGCCGCAGGCTCCCCTGAATTTGCCCGATGCGTGCACAGCCAAAGCCGTTACCGCAGCATGGTTCGGTAATGGAAATCCGCCGCACGGCAGTGATTGTGGTGATCCGCTGGCCTCCATTTGGCTACTGGTACTGGAAGGCCAGGACAACCCAAAATGCTATATCTGTCCATCAGATCCGATCGCGACTACGCCATCACTGGAATACCAGACTGGCGGTACCAAAGCACATCCGCTGTTTCAACCAAACTTTGGCGTGATGAAATACGGCCATCGGCCGGAATCAAATGGCGATGGCGAAAGCTATTCCTTTGCCTATCCGTGGCGGCCGACCTCGGCAGAAAACATCGCACGCGTTGGCAACTGGTGGACGGATCATGACGGTTCACATATTGCGTTAGCCAGCGATATGGCGCCGGCGGATATTCCCGGGCGCGGCCAGGAGAATCGAATCACCACCACGCTTCCGGGGGATAATACTTTTGGCAACTATATTTATAATTCGATGAACCATGATGGCAAGGGTCAAAATGTCGGCTTTGGGGATGATCATGTTGCCTGGGAAACCAACCCGTACTGCGGGGTGCGGCATGACAATATTTTCACCTATTATCACCAGGATTTTTCCGGCAGCGGATATTCGCCAGCAGCCCCTCAAACCGGCTTAAGCGCTCTGGGCGACAAGGTGCCGGCACCGACGATTTATGGTTCCAGAAGCGGCAGTGACATTTGTATGGTCCCGGTGCGCAACGGCAGTTACAAGACCCCGTTACGACGGAGGTGGTGAAGATGGACATGCCGCAACCAGATGGGCAAAAAATCACTGTGAAGTCGCACGGGGCAATCGTGCGGTGGCTCCTGACGGACCTTGTGCCGCGATCGGCGCTGGGAATATTGGCGGTTTCTCTGGCCCTGTGGGTTTTCGCGTTCACCCTCGCATACATCAGGGAACCTGCGGTAGATAGCCTGCGCGAACACTTCTGGGTGATGATCGCGTGTGTGGGCGGCTTTCTTGCCATTTCGGGGCTGGCTCGAATCAGGCGGGATTTTCGTAAAGCAGTAAACGCAGCAAGAAAGACCGCAACTCTTCTCGCGGTCTTGCCCTTAGCAGTCATGGCCGCGTTGTCGCTCCTGATATTGGGATTGGTTGTGTCATCGATGTTTTAGGGAGGATTGCAATATGGAGACGGATCCGGGGGTGGCGGAAAAATATGTGCAAACGCCGCGCGGTATATTTCCACTGCGGGCTTTCTTCAGCGGCGGCATGGAAAATTCCGCTGGCGAATCCGTCAGCTTCGACGCCATTAAAGCGAAACTCATGGAAGTCATTGCCGAGGAAGATAGACTCAATCCGCTCAACGATGATGAGATTGTTGAAAAACTCAAAGCCAAAGGCCTGACGCTGGCGCGGCGCGCGGTGGCAAAATATCGCAAAATTTGCAAAATCGCCCCAGCCCGTCAACGGCGACAATTCGGGGCGGAATCTTAAAGTCATATTTTCTTCCGCCCCCGGCATTGGCGCTATTCACTATTTTTAATCGCATTTTTCTTGACTTGATCCCTCATCATGGGCTACCGTTGGTTTTCATGAATCAACGAAATGCTGGAATCACCCGGCTGGAATTAATCGTGGTGCTCGTACTGGCGGCCTTGGCCGCTTGCCTGCTTCCGACTCTTGTCGTCCCCCTGACCCTCCCCAACCGGGCGATTTGCTCCGCCAATGTCCGGGGTATAATCCAATCCATGAGCATTTATGCTCAGAGCAGTCAAGGGCAGTTTCCATGCACCCCCGGCCCACAGAAAAATATGTATAGCAACGCGCCGCAGGCTCCGCTGAATTTGCCCGATGCGTGCACAGCCAAAGCCGTTACCGCAGCATGGTTCGGTAATGGAAATCCACCGCACGGCAGTGACTGCGGCGATCCGCTGGCCTCCATTTGGCTACTGGTACTGGAGGGCCAAGACACACCCAAAAGTTATATCTGTCCATCAGATCCGATCGCGATTACGCCGTCGCTGGAATATCAGACCGGCGGTACCCAAAACAATCCGCTGTTTCAGCCAAACTTTGGCGTGATGAAGAATGGCCACCCTCCTGAGTCCAATGGCAATGGCGAAAGCTATTCTTTCGCCTATCCGTGGCGGCCGACCTCTGCGGGAAAGATTGCACAGGTTGGCAGTTGGTGGACGAATCATGACGGTTCACATATTGCATTAGTTAGCGATATGGCACCAGCGGATATTCCGGGGCGTGGCCAGGAGAATCGAATCACCACGACGCTTCCGGGGAATAACACTTTTGGCAATTATATTTATAATTCGATGAATCACGGTGGCAAGGGGGAGAATGTCGGCTTCGGAGATGACCATGTGGATTGGGAAACCAACCCGTACTGCGGGGTGCGGCATGACAATATTTTCACCTATTATCACCAGGCTTTTTCCGGCAGCGGATATTCGACAACAGCCCCTCAAACCGGCTTAAGCGCTCTGGGCGACGATGCCTCGGCACCGACGATTTTTGCTTCGCACAACAGCGGCGACATTTGTATGGTCCCGGTGCGTAACGGCAGCGCCCAGACTCCGTCACCCCGGAGGTGGTAAAGATGGATGCGCCGCAACCAAATGATGGTCCGAATATCGCCCTGCGGTTGCGCGGTGCCATTGCACGATGGCTCCTGACAGACCGTAGGCCTAGATCGGCACTGGGAATATTGGGGGTTTCTCTGGTGCTGTGGATTCCCATGTGGGCATTCTTCGAACCACAGGGACAATATGGCTTGGCCGCACACCTTTTTGTGATGCTCGCCTGCGCCGGCGGCCTTCTTGCCATTTCGGGGCTGGCTCGAATCAGGCGAGATTTCCGCAAAGCAACAACCCCTGTCGGGAAAGCCGTCACGCTTATTGCGGTTTTACCATTAACGGCCTTGGCCGCCCTCTCGGTGCTCTTTCTGGCCATGATCGCCATCGCAACATTAGCCAAATGTCTCGGCGTGAACATTTATTAGAATCACGCCGTGAACCGGATGCTTGAGATAGTGGAGAAGGCCGCCATCGAATTTTTAAATTCCCGCGCTATGCTGCGGTTTGCTCGTGGCCCAATAGGGACTCGCTAGCCCCGGATTTGCCGGCCCGGATATTGTGCGCACAAGTTGGCATATTCACTTTTATGATGGGCAACGGCACCCCGGTGACCGCTTCACTATAAAAAACTCCGAAACATCTATAGCGACACGGGACATTCCGGCGATTATAATAATAAGGTTGCCTGCCGGAAGGCGGATGGATCACAAGCGGTCGTGGCAAGACTTCTTGTGCAATCGGCAGGAACCGGTATGCGGACAGGTGGAGCAAACTTACACTGTCCGCTGCGGGTTGATTTTTAACCCGGAGGAGCTAATTCTATGGCGCTGCAGGTGCTGGTAATTGATGATGAACGCGAGGTCAATGAGACCCTGGGCCAATTATTAACCATGGAGGGGTTTGACTACCATTACGCTGCCACCGGCGAAGACGGCCTCAAGCTGGCGCGGAATTTGCACCCTGATGTGATTGTTCTCGACGCCATGATGCCGGATAAAACTGGCTTTGATGTGTGTCGCACACTTAAAAGCGCCCGGCTGACCTGCGGCATTCCGGTCTTGTTCTTCACCTGCCTGTGCGGAGCAAATCACGTATTGCGCTGTGCAGCCTCCGGTGGACAGGCGCATGTAGCTAAACCCTTTGATTTTGACACGATACTGAAATTAATTCGGGAAGCGGACCAGTGGCATCGGGATATGGCAAAAATGCCAGCGACTGGTGGCTTCCCTATTGCCGCCGATTTGGCGGAAGCTGCCAGCAAAGGTATCAATCAGATGCTTAGTTCACTTATTGCGCAGACCGCCATTGATGATACTGCCCTTGCCCATATTGGAGAGGCTTTCTTTCGACTGTTAGCAGCCACCGGGTCGTTGGACAGCACTGATATTTACGCAGCCCGTCTTCCTCCCATTGACGTGCAATATACCATCGAACCGGCGTCGAGCATCTCGGCCATGAAGCCCAGCGGGGGTGGCATCTGGTGGACAATTTCCGAGCCGGCGGCGGGACTGGTTCACGCCGTGCAAAGCGCCGATAGTAATTCAGCATCCGCATCCAGAATACAGACCAATCGTTTAATGAGTATATGGAATGACTTTATTGCTTCCAGCGGAGTAAAAGCTGAACCGCACCCCTCCCGTGCCTTACGTCTGGTGCGGCGATTTCAAGCCAGTGCCATGATCCCTCCCACGGACGGTAACGTCGTGCCATTCAACAGCTTTAACAATTCGAAATGCCATAAAAGTTGACCCCAGCCACTCTTTGGTCCCAGCCCAATTTTGCTCTACTATCTGCTCTGCTCTAATCACCGTGAGAGTAAAGCGTAAAAAGTAGACCGCAGGGCTTTCCCGTCTCGGCAGATC
>JAJZDN010000091.1 GCA_021805985.1 Planctomycetota bacterium
TTTCAAAGCCGTAGCCGGCCCCCCATGTTTCCTTGAGGAGTTGCTTGTGGGTCATAACCTTACCGGCGTTCCGCAGCAGTACCAGCAGCAGACGATACTCGTGCGGCGTTAGCCCAACCTTCGCGCTTTGCGCGTGTTTTTGATCAAAAAAGGGCCTTGTCGCTATCAGAAAAGGGTGTTTTTTTTTTCAAAACCGTTTTGGTACAGACCTACTGGGCAAAAATTCACTGTCCTGCTTGGGCCTGGTTTGCGGGATTAATCCAGAGTTTAGCATTTGGCGTGGGCTTTCATAGGTTGCTCCACCCCCGACAGAACGGGCGGCTACGGGAATGTCGTGGAGCAGGCCATCCGGCCCGAAAATTTTGCGTCACCGATGACAAACGGCCGCACCGCAATTATGCCCGCATATCAGGAGCCAGATCATAAATACTGCGCACCTCAAGGTTGCGGTGAACATCTCCATAGGCCATCGGATCATCCAAGGTAATGTCGATCGCCGCGGTGCGGCCCGGGTATAGGGCAAGAAAGTTGTCGGAATAGGTGGCGGACCGATGTTTTATGTTGGCCCACACCCACAATGCCGGCGCGTTGGCGTCGAGCCGCACCTGATAGTGTTTACCCGTACCGCTGATTTGGATTGCAAATTGCGGCTTGTGGAGTTTCAATTCCACGGGCCGACCGAAAAATAAAACATTATCCGCTACGACTGCACTGCCGACGCGGACTTCGGGCCAAATCAGCACATTGGCGGCTCCGTGGGCGTGGATTAGGTCAGAAAGGTCCAGTGAATGCACGCAACGGCTGGTGCGGGCCGCGATGGCCACGGACATATTGCCTTGCTTAAGAATTTTTCCGGCTAAATCTGTGACGCACCATCGCAGAAATCCGGATACATCCTTCTGTCGATCGCTGGTAATGTAAATTTCCGCCATCCCGGTTTTGGGATCCGGAACGCCACTGACTAAAATCGGGGCGAAGAAGTGTTTCGACTGATACTGCAGGGCTTTACAGCGGCGATAGTAATCGGTCATGGACCAGGTAGGGCCAGGCCAGGAGTCATTGAACTGCCAAATGGTGGAAGCCATCGAGCGCGGCATATCACGCCGCCAATGCTCCACGCCATAGCGAATTCCGTAGGCCTGCATGATTTGCGAAAGCCAGAGTGTATCATCGAAATTGCCGGACGTCCGGCCAAAATACATGGTGTTGTAGCAAATGATATCCCCGATACCGTGTTCACTTCCGTCACACGAATGGAATCGCATAACACGTGAATGAATATTCGTACGGTCTGAGGCGTCGGTATAAGAATCTACGGTCATGGGAACCGGGAACGATTGAAGGCCGAACTCAGTTACGAAGCCTTCAACCGTGCGATATTGGGAAAAGGGAGCCATGTTATGCCAGACCGTCCAGGTATGGATGTCCCCGCTTCCGGAGGCACCGCTGCCGACTTCATAGAATGCGCCAGGTACAAGCCGGCGGACCGCCCCGCCGATGACATCACCAAATAAATGGTAATATCCTTTGAAATCCTTAATCTCGTTGTTGCCGCTCCAGATCACAATGGCGGGATGGTTGCGGCAGCGGCGAACCTGCTGGTCAATTTCGATTTGCAGGTTATCCATCCACGTTTGATCCTGGACCGGATAAACGGTGTTGGCAAACTTGAATTCAAACTGCAGCATAAGTCCCAGTTCATCGCAGAGATCGAAGAGTTCATCCTGTTCATAATATCCGCCACCCCAGAGTCGGATAAAATTAAAATTACACTCCACCGCTTTGTGCATGAACCAGCGGACCATCTCGGCGGTTACGCGCGTGGGAATGTTGTCGGCGGGAATCCAATCGGCTCCTTTGGCAAACACGGGTATGCCGTTGATTTGAACGTGCATGGCAACGCCATCTTTCGGCGGCAACACTTCCACTTTCCGTAGACCAATACGGCGGCTGGTGGAATCTATAACTCTGGAGGTGAAAGAGAGCATCCCCACAACTCCGCCCGTGGACTGGTGAAGGTGCGATTCTACGGTATACAGCGGATGATCGCCCATGCCATTGGGCCACCAAAGTTGCGGATGATCAATTTTAATAGTGCATCGGGCGACGCCGTGCGTCACCGGCGCAGAGGCGGTGGCGACCACTTTATTATCCAATAGCACACGCGAGTTGATGGAGGCCCCATCGCCAGCACCGTCCACAGTGGTTTGAATATCCAACTGGACAGCGCCGGAATCCTGATGGTGCTGGATAACGCCCAGATCGGTAATCTTCGCGTCATATGCGACAATTTCAATAGGTTTCCAGATTCCCTGTGTGAGCAAAGGACGGCACCAGTCCCAACCCCACATATAGGGGCCTTTACGGATCCATGATCGCGGGTTACTCAAATCAATGTCATACGCTTTTAAATACGCGGCGCGTTTTTTTTCCACATAGGGCGAGTGGGTCAGGGCACCAAACCGGATGCGAACGTCATTGGAACCGGCCTTTAGATGCAGCTTGATGTCGAATTCCCATTCCCGGAACATATTATCGGTATCGCCGATCCAAGCGCCGTTTATCCAGAGGCTTGCCAGCGTATCCAGGCCATGGCATCTGAGCACAACGTGCGGCTTGGCGAGCATTTGGTTTGAAATGTTAAAGGTGCGATGGTAAATCCAGTTTTTTTCAGCCACCCATTGAATCGGCTGGGGATCGACCTCAGCAATATATTTGTCCCATTCAAAGGTCCACACATTTGAGCCACCTCTGGCTCCACGGCCGTTGTTTTCGCGGTAGTAGGGATCGGGAATTTTTTTAGCGCGCGCCAGGTCGGTATACGTGGCACCGGGCACAATGGCGGGGATCCGTTCGCTCGTACCCTCTTCGTGCATGGTCCAAGTATTCCCGGTGAGATCCAGCGAGAGGCACGAGGTTGTGGAGGCTGAGGCTATGGTGTTGCGGGCTTGCGGATCAGCGCTGCAATCTGTAAGGGCTACGGCCACGCCAGCACTGGCTGCGGTCTGCAAAAGTTGGCGCCGCGTCACGTTTTGGAATTGCATAATATTACCTTTCATTTCATCACAGTCGTCATAGTATCACCCGTGGGCGTCCGGTACATGGGCCATGCGAAACTCCTGCGCAACATTCATAGCTATCGTATTGCCCAAGCTTTTAATAACCCTACCTGCTGTTGCCGCCGGCGCCGGTCCGGTCCGTTGGCGGCATTCCGACCGAAACCGTACGCACTTTAAAGCCGGAATCGACTCCTTTTATCGAGCTTACCTGAGCACCGACGCCGACGATTTTTTTCATGGCCGGTCCGGGATCAACCACCCGGTTATTGGCCAGGAGAATATCTTTACACTGTTGCATCCAGATCAAGTTGGAAGCGGCAAAATGAAAAGCCGCCCCCCGATTATTTCTTTTACGCATAGGATTGATGAATCGGTTACCGGAAACCAATACATCCTGGGCATCAGCCAGCAAAATATTAATTCCATTTTCATCAACCAACCGGTTATTCAGGATGGCAATGCCCGAATGGTCCAGGGCCGCAGCCGGGCCTGTGGTGCGGGCGGCGATGCTGATGGCCCCGGCTTGAAAGCAATACGGCAGGTTCAGCGTGGCGTACCCCACATGCTTGATGGTATTGCCCTCAATAAGCAAGTGGCAACTGCTGCCGGCTTCATTCCACCAGAATTCCGGAGCCACTTCGATTCCCCCGACGGAGCATCCGCTGATCACGTTATCTTCGATGATACCGTTGTCACCTTTGATGATCATTCCGCGGGCACGATTGTTCCGAATAACGCAGTTACGCACAATGAATCCGGAACCGTTGGCATTGGTATCACTGATGCGATCGGCATAGCGTGCGCCCGCAACAGGGTGATTTACTGTGACAGAATAACAGTATTGCGGAGGCTTACCATCAAAGCCCATATTGATAGCCGGGATGCGCTTTGCATGATAGTCCGGCACAAGCGTGACAGCCACCGCACGGGCCTTCCCCAGAAACCCGTCGTGCGGATTATATAGCTTCAGGAGATCGCCGGGCCGAATATAACTTTTTAAATGCCACGGCAGCAGCACGATCCAACGGCGTCCGGCGGCACGTTGCAACATGCTGTAGGTTCCATGAATTGCAATGCCGTCATCGCCGGTACCTTCAAAATGACATCCGATGATGGTTGGGCCATGCCGGGCCATGGAACTATGCAAGCCGTCGGCGTTGGAGGCCTTAAGCGGTGGAATATCGGCGGCGTGCGGCTTGGGCGGAAAAACAATGGAATCATCTATATATCGGTTGTTACCCGCGCCGCCGATTTCATGATAGCAGAAACCTGTTCCCGCCATGATGGTTACGTTTTTGATGCACATATCGCTGCAGCCATCCAGCGCAATGTCTTCGCGAATGTAACTGCGAAATGCCAATAACTCACCAACTCGCGCGGAGCCAAGGAAGGGCCGGGTTTTATGGGCGTAGATACGAAACTCGCGGGGGCCGATTTTTGTTACCTTGCTGGAGTTGATATCCTCTGTGCCGGACATAATACGAAATGTTTGCGGGTTGAAAATCGTACAACTGGGCGGTTCGCTGCTGAATTGAGACGTATTGGTCAAATCGGCGCGGTAGCCCGCATTGATACGGACATCGAGGAAATGTTGCTTGCGATTCACTTCGAGAATTCGTCCCTGCGTGTAAGGAATTGGATCACAGCGAAGGGTGATACCATCGAGAGTCACATGGCGGCAATCGGTAAAGTTAATTCCGCCTTTCGTCGGATCGGAACGCACAAATGTCACTGCTTTTCCGATAATATGAAAGTTTTTGAGGTGGTCAAAAGCCAGATAAAATCCGCCGGTGGGTTCCGGCAGTTTATAGATGCCAGGAGGAATGACAATTTGCCCCATGCCGGAGTGGTAGGCGTGCATAATGGCCGGCATAAGCTCGCCGGGATTGCCGGGCCCAAGCAACATGGATTGCGCAACGGCGCTGCCTGCAGATATGGTCGGGGCACTCACGAAGATACCGCCGAAAAACAATAAATATTTGCACCAAGATTGAATCACTCTAAAACTCCTGTTATTCATGAGCCATCCTGAAAAAACAGAGACCTTTCTATCGGAGATCCTGACGCGTAGCGCGGGCTGCGAAATGATGCAGGCTCACGGGCGCGACGCTGTGGATCCACGTTGCCTTCAATCCCGGCAATGCACCGCCCTGGTAGGCCGCCCAGAATTTGCCTTTGACACTTTTGTAAATATCGTATTCCGATTGGCCGTCACCAAGTTGAATGGGAATCCATACGTGCGGCACCGGCAGCGGGCGAGAGGCTTCCATCCGGGCAGCAAAATGGTGGATGACATACGTGACGGGTCTCCAAGACCGATCCGGATTGATGATGCCATAATCAGATCGTTCACCACAACGGTAGCCGCCGGGGAACCACCAGCAAATCGCACCGTTGCCGCCCGCGGCAAGTGTGGTGCGATAGAATCCGGTGTAAATATTGGCAGTCCGCCGCGCCGCACTGGCGCTTTCTGAATCCGTGGCATTATTCCACTGCGAGTTACCATATTCCGCATAAATAACCGGTAAGGCCGGATTGACGGCACGGGCATACTGGATAGTGAACGCAGCGAGACGAACCCTCTGCGGTGCCTGGCTCATGAGGCGACCATAAGCTTCCGGCTCAAACATATCAACCAGACGACTCAGGGCGGTAAAAGCATAGTAAACGTCCGGCGGCTCCTTGGGATAGCCGGCCATACTCATGCGAAAACTCACAAGGTGATGGGAGTCCGCCTTGTGAATCAACGCGATGGCACGGCCATAGGTTCGCCCAAGAAGCGCACTTAAAAAGCGATGGTACGCCAGCACCATGGCCGCAGCTTTTCCATTACGGCCGTTTAATATCTGGGCTTCGCGCGGATTGGTGACCTGTCCGCGCCGGCGCGGCACCGGACAACGCCAAGCTGCCTGCGCGTTTTTTACCGAACCGTAATGGCGGATAATCCACATTCGCCATTGTGCGTCCAGACGCCGCCGAGCGTTATAACGGCCCCAGAAAGGCTCCCAAGCAATATCGTATGCAAAAAGCGTGGCGTTGGAGGCCAAATGCAGTTCGGCTATTAATTTTTGCACGGCCTTCAAATTAAATTTACCCGGCCCTCCCGCTTCACCGCCGAGTTGGTCGATCCCGGCAATCGACAGGTTCACATGCAGGCTCAGTTCTCGGGCACGGGCCAGCACATCGAGTAAATTCCAAGCGTTATCGCCGCGATCAAAGGGAATGGAAATAGTATTAAAGCCGATGGCCTTTACGTCGCGCAGATTACGCTCAACGGTTTGTGGATCATAGGATTGCCGGCTGGACCAATGCTGATATAACGCCCCATTCTCCTGTGCCATGGACGATTCCGGCCAGAAATTTACGCCATCAACATACCAAGGCTTGCCGCGAAACAATAACAGGCCATTGCGGGCGGTCACGAAATGGTGCTGACTGAGAAGCGACAACACGCGTAGAGAAGCAACCAAGCGATCTACGACTTTTTCACTTCCGGCTTTTTGCTTTTCCAGAACCGTGGTGACCTGGTATATGCAATGCCAGTGCGCTGGCGCGGGAGGGGTCCAGCGTGACGCGAACCTCCGGGCGGAATCAGAGCGAATGATACCCGTAAACGTGTGCTGGTGGACGGGGTGCCCGTCAGCATTGGTAATGGTACTGATCACGCGCACGGCCTGGGGCAAAGGGCCTTTATTGATCACCATGGCTCCAAATTGCAGCGGGGCATCGGCAAACATTGCGTAATGTTCAGGGCCGCCTTCCGTGAGATATAATCCCCGTTGTACGCGTTTGATTACTGCGGTCAGCCAGTCTTGCACGGCAGGAGAAGCAAAAAATGCCCCGTCGGTAATGGGGATGCTTAATGTGCTGCCCTGGCCGGCGCGCGCTGCACTGGAAGGCAGTTCAAGGGCTGCCGCGATAGCAACAAAGCGCCCGTTGGTACCGACGCAGTTTAACAACGGAATATAGCGCGTGGCCATGTGAAGATATAATCCTGTGGCTTGGGAGCGAGGATACAATCCCATCGTTGAATCCGGCGTTGGCAGAGCGGTTAACGGCGCAATCGCCTGGCGCGGGTTAACTACCAATGTGTGCATATCGGTGACGGGAAACAACTTGTATGTGGGAGAGATCATGTGGATCAGCGGCGCACCATGAAACTTTGATGCAAGTGCGGCCGCAAAAGATCGGGCGTCTTGTTCAGGCAGGCTCGCTGTGCCGACACCCGCGACATCGACGGTATAGGACCTACCGTTTTTTTCCGTGGTAAAACCGTTGGCTAAGCCGAAAGAGATAGTCGTCGCACGGGGCATGTGCAAATGGTCACCAGGGAAGAACCGGCCAGCCACCGGAGGATCGGGCCAGCCATGAAACGCAATCTCCGGCAGCACATAACGCGTCCAACGACGGTGCAGTTTCACCACGGCAATCCACCGAGAGCCGTCCCGCTCATCACATTCAACATTAAGTTGACGGGCATGCGGGCCGCCCTTCGCCCAGAATACGGTATAATGATCTTGCGCCCGAACCGCGATAGCGGGGCTTCGGAAGCTACACCAGCCATCGAGATGGAAACGAAATTTATAGCCATATACCTCACCCGGCGGAAGCTGCGATGGAATCTTGAGTATTTCTACCTTGGATGGGTCCGCGGGAATAGAGCTCGCCTCCATCCAGAGCCGGGCGTGCCGCGGCAAGGCAAGCGGGTGGTTGTGTATGATCTGCTTAATGCGATCCAACATCTGTGACTCCGTGACCCAACGTGAACCTAAACGGAATTCCATATTGGTAAATGCCGGCGCGCCCAGTGACACGAGCAATCCGGAGGATCGGGCAAAACTCTTGACGGCAGGGACAGCATCTGCCGGTATCATCGCGGGATTTACCAGAATAAGCACGGACAAATGGCGTGCCTTGAGCATGGTGGGATTAGTTAACTGGTGGATGGACAATACGACCGGCGTCATACCAGCGGCCTGCAGGCGCGTGGCCAGAGCGGAAGAGATATGCTTCGGCCAACCGGGAGCACGACACTGATAAATACCGACGTGGTCATGACTGACGCCATGACGATGGCGCGACATTAAAGCTACACCACTCTGCGCTGCTGCACATACATGCGATAGTGCCGGCGGCCAAAGTGTCAGAACAGTCAGCACCAGCAGGCCACCGAGCCGGCGGATCGTAATTCTCATGCGTGGGTCAATGCAATGCGGGGCAGGGGCGGCAAACGCAATGAGACGAGGAAGCATGCTAAACCCTCGGCTCCCATTGGGCGTGGATGATTTGCGACGCGCTGTAGCAATTATGGACATCGGAACCTTTCAATCAGCTAAGGTTATTTGTGTCGGGGATGGAGCGACGTATCTGCCTCGATCCGCAAACGAAACGAGCTTGCTTCCTCTGCGGCACCACGGTTCATAATATCCTGTCCTCGCCGGGTCGGGAAAGGAACAGGCGACGATTTCTCTTCCATCCGTGCCGGGGGGAGGCGACCGGCAAGCTGTTGCCGGTGGAGCAGGAGAGTGCCGCCAAAGTCGGTGCCATGGCGGCCCTGGTTAATCACCGGCTATTGTTCAATGGTTGTGGGCAAGTTTGGATTATTGATATTCAAAAGCCGTAATCCCTCGGTGCCATTGATCACCGGT
This sequence comes from Planctomycetota bacterium, assembly GCA_021805985.1. Taxonomy (GTDB): domain Bacteria; phylum Planctomycetota; class Phycisphaerae; order WQYP01; family WQYP01; genus JAMDCX01. Next base: position 8,708 of record JAJZDN010000091.1, read on the forward strand.
TGTACCCCTGGCATTCCCGCGGGAGCCTGATTCATGGGAATACTGGCAGCATGTCCGTCAAAGAAAACCGCGTTGGCCCAGCCGCCATTATCATTGGCACTGGTCTGACCATGACGATAACGCAGGCCGATAGCCCAATCCGCGACGGGATAGTCCGAATTGGAGTTCTCCGCAGGACCGATCCCTTGCGGCGATACCAACGCATTCATCGGACCATTTCGAATACTGGTCCACCCGGAAGCATTCTCGAACCAGAAAAAGCAGGGGGCATAGGTACCACCATTGGAAAGCAGTTGGGTACAATCTCCGATGGCCAGCTTCTGGCCAGGATTGGCGACATTGGACAGCGAGTAGGTGACGGTTTGAGGATGTGTCCCGCCTGAGTAGCCACCGTTAACATTAATGTATGCCATGAAAAAGTTGCAATTGGCAGCATACGTAGTGATATCCCCAGGTCCCTGTATCTTATTGGAAATCGTCTGGCTGTAATTCACCGGAATTACCGCAGACGGGCAAATAAAGATATTGGCGAACTTGGCAATATACGTAGCCTCCTGCGGCTGGGTAATGTTGGTGTTGGTCCAACTGCCGAAAAAGGCCAGCACAAAATTTCTGGGATCTATACCCTGGTTGAAACTGAACAACAGGGTATCCCAATCATTGGTGGTTACCGGATCCTTTGGCCAGATGCCATTGTCGTAGTCATAAGGAATGGCACCCTCGTATGCATCCGCATATTCATTGAGCATCTGCCCTTGCGAACGCAGACTCGCCAAGCATTGGACGCTTTTGGCATCCTGCTGTGCCCTGGCCAACGCGGGCAACAGCAAGGATATCAATAGGGCAATGATGGAAATCACCACCAAGAGTTCGACAAGTGTAAAACCGTAACGCTTCATGATTATCTCCTAATTTAGAACCGTGTACAAAGACCGGCCAACGTGATATTCCGACATTGGCCGGCCCACTCAAACATCAAACGATCCTGCGCCGTTTAAGCAACAGCAATCCCATGCCACCCATACCCATCAATCCCAGTGTGAATGGTTCAGGAACCGGAGCAGAAATCAGTTGCAATCCATTGAAGGTTCCGTCCTGGCCATTACTGCCGATCGGCGTTACCTCCGCCGGAGTGTTGGCCCAGGTAATGGCCAGCGTCCCGCTCGAGCTTGCCGTCGCATTAAAAATGACGTAGTTCGTGTTTTCCTGGAAAATATTTTGCGTGCCGGAATTATACTGCAGCGTGTATGCGGCACTGCCGCTGACAGGGCCGCCTGTACCGGTGGTTATGGAAAATGCCGTACCGCGATGATGGCTGTCGTACCAACTGGCAAATTGGCCGGGTTGGCCGTAAAGGTAGAGCTGATACGAAGCATTGTCGGACAAACCGGTTAGCGTGACAGCCTCCGGACTGCTGTCCTGCAAAAATCCACTTAGCAACTCATTGGCCGGGACTGTCTGAAAGTTATAATCCGGCCCGCTCGTCGCGTTGCCAATATAACTTAAAGCAACTGTGGTCGTGTTGCCGCTTGAGTCCAACAGATTACTCGCCGCACCTTGGCCGCCAGCCAGCACATTCCAAGTGGGACTTCCAACGTTATCGCCCGTGTATGCCCCCTGTTGGCCGCTGAAAGAATCAGCGGTGCTTACCCTTGGCACGCCCTCAAACTGAATGTTGACCGTGTCGGCACACGTTGTCGCGGCAAAACCTGCGAAAGCCAGCGCTACTCCGGCCACTGCGGAACTATACGCATGTAGATTCATACAACGCATAAATTTCATAACAAGACTCCCGTAAATAAAAGTTTTACTTATTGTCTTCTCCTCCGGGCCGGACTGTCAGCACACATGAGGTCGAGAGGGCCGCAGAAAAAGTCCGGATAACCGGTCAACTCGTCGGGACCACATATTCTTTGATTTCCGAGATAAAGACTCCTTTTCTGGCTGGCGTGATATAAACTCAACGTCACAAGCCACAGCCAATTCGCGACCGACCGGTGTTTTTTTATCCAAGCCTCTGACACCATGCGAATGAGGCCAAAGTTATCAATCGCACCACAATGTCTTTCAGCGTCATGCGGTACTCAGTCTCCACCGGCAACATAGGACACGTAGTTGCGATGTAAGCTTGTATTGAAGTATAAACTGGCTATGAAGAAATAATAGGCCATTTTTTATAAAAAAACTTCTGTTTTTTACCATCTGAGCCTGTGGCTTGCCCGGCAGGGTAAAATGGCCGTTATCATAGTGGCCAAGTACGTGAGGTTAACGGATGCGAAAAGACAAGCGAGTGTTGTTTCTCGGTAATCTGATGATTGCCTACAATCGTGGCGTTCTGCGCGGGGTGGCAAAATGCGCTGCCACGCAACCCGAGATTCGTGTTTTTTTCCCAGACAGCTTCGAATCCGCTGATATACCGCGCCTCCTTCGGGGTGATGTGCATGGCGTGATTGCGGCCGGTTGCCCGCCGGCATGGCGACTGCCCGAGACCATTGCGAAACGTCACTTACCGGCCGTAGACATTTCGGCAGAACTCAAGCCGTCAAGTGTTCCGCGGATTGTAACCGATGATGCCATGGTCGGACGGATGGCGGCGGATTATTTTATTGACCGAGGCTTTAAGCGACTGGTTTACTACGGATTGGAACGACATTATTCCTCGGATGTGCGTCAGGAAGGGTTTGTCCAACAAGCCAGTAAACACGGCATTACCGCGCAGTGTTTCAAGAAAGAAAACGCCGAGGCGGAAGACCGCGCTGGAATATTCCCCAGCACGGCGGCCCGATGGCTGAAGGACTTGCCGAAGCCTATCGCTATTTTCGCAGCGGACGATCATCTTGGAGCGTATCTGGTAGAGGCTTGCCAGCATTTAAAAATTAAAATACCGGAAGATGTAGCCTTATTGGGAGTTGACAATGATGACCTCTACGGTCAACTGCGCGCGCCGCATTTATCCAGCGTTCTACAAAATACGCAGGAAATCGGGTTGCGGGCCATGGAGTTACTTTATCGCCTGATGCGCGGGCGGAAAGTCAGATCTTCCACGGTGCTCATTGAGCCAGTCCGGATCATTACACGATTATCATCGGATATTTTCGGAGTCGAAGATGAAGTGGTACGTGAAGCCCTGGGACTGATTCAACAGCGATTTCGAAGCGGACTGTCCGTGAAGTGGCTGGCCGACCAATTGGCGATTTCCCGCCCCACCATGGATCGTCGGTTTCTGGCGGCGCTGAATCGGACTCCGACCATGGAAATACAACGCATTCAAATGGAAACCGCGCGGCAACTTATTCTTGATTCCGATATGCCCATTGCGCAGGTTGCCGAAGCGTCCGGCTATTCGTCGCCGAGGCAATTCAGCACATCCTTTCACCGATACTTTAAGCAGACGCCCCGCGACATGCGCAAGACACACCGCTACGGCGCTCCCCGCTCGCCGGATTCACGAACGGAGCCCTCTTTTGTCCCAAACAAAAAGCGATACACGGCAAATTAGCAGGAAATCCATCGTTGTTGATTTGGCAGCGGCCCGGCGCACTTTTGTCCAAGCGATTCAGCACCGCTGTGCCCAAGCAGCCACGAGAAAGATGCGGCAGACAAGAGGAGCACCGCATTGATTTTACCACGCATGATCGCCGTCCAAAACAGTGGGTTTTACTGGAATATCCGGTAACGCATCCGTTGCCTCAATAGCTAATCCGGCGGCGTGTAAAAGCGATAACCGACACCGGTTTCCGTATGAATGTATTTTGGCTGAGACTGGTCAGGCTCAATTTTTTTGCGCAGTTGATTCATGTACACGCGCACATAATGCGTTTCAAAGCCGTAGCCGGCCCCCCATGTTTCCTTGAGGAGTTGCTTGTGGGTCATAACCTTACCGGCGTTCCGCAGCAGTACCAGCAGCAGACGAT
>JAJZDN010000092.1 GCA_021805985.1 Planctomycetota bacterium
AATTTTTCTAACTTCTTGCAAATCCAAAATTATCTCTGCGGTCAAAATGGGATGTCATCATCCCGAATGGGCGGGGCATCGACTTCCGGCGGCGGCTCTTCGGAGGGGGCCGGTCGGGCTGGGGCGGTGCGGGCCGCCGGGCGATAGGCGGGCCTTGCCGCCGGGGCACCACCGGATTCGTCGTCCGGCGCGGCGGAATCACCACCACCTCCGGCGGGGCGGCTGTCGATAAATTGGAATCCTTCGATGATCACGCGCATTCGGCTGCGCTTGGTGCCATCCTGGGCTTCCCATTGGTCGAGCTTAAGGCGTCCCTCAATAAATACAGGTTTGCCCTTGCGGAGGTATTTAGAAAGCGTTTCCGCCTGTCGGCCATAGGAAACACAATCCACAAAGGTGACTTCTTCGCGCGGCTGACCGTCCTGGCCGTTCCAGCGGCGATTGACGGCGAGGCCCATTTCACAAACGGGCGTCTGGCTGGGGAGATAACTTAACTGCGGATCGCGCGTTAAATTACCCATCAGAAACACTTTGTTTAAATTGGCCATAACTGCTCCTGCTTACACACCCGCTTCAATGCGCGTGATTTTAGCATCACCTTCATACCGCGGTTATTCCGCCGTGCGGTACAGGACGTTACTTGCCATCGGCAACGTCAACGACCGAATCTTCAATCGCTTCGACGACGGGTTCGGCGGCCTCCGCATTAGGTGCACGCTCCCGATCGGGGCGGCGCGGCGACGTGTGGCGTCCGAAGTGATCTTCGATGATGGGTTGCTGGGGCACCATGGCCTCAATATCTTTCAGGGCCAAGTGCTCCGCCTTGATTACCAGCACCCGGAGAATATTTTCCGATAACTGGGAATCACGTTCAATCCCGGCGATCTTCGGGCCTTCCGCCTTGAAAAACACCAGGACATATACGCCGCGCTTGTTGCCCTTGACGGGAAAAGCCAGCCGCCGTTCATCCCATTTTTTCAGATGTAAAATTTCAGCATTAGCACGGTGAAAAATATGTTCCACCTCTGCTTTTGCCGCATCCCAATTTCCGCTGGCGTAGCCCGCGTTGAGAAGAAACATTGCCTCGTACTGCCGGATATGCGTAGCCATAAACGCTCCAAATCGCTCCAGACGGCGAGCAGCGCAACACGCGCCACCATGGGTTTCACCGCCGGGCACAAAAAATTCACTTCTCCAAACCCTCGTTGCCGACGTTAAAACGACTCATCGCTTTCTCTACGCCATGCAAAGCCCAGTATTGTACCGCGTCTGCGGCCTGGTTCAAACCTACCTGCATTTCCGCCCATTGTCCGGGTGAAAATGCCGACAGCACATACGCCTCCAGCGGCACGCGGCCCGGCTCGCCAACGCCAATCCGCAGGCGGGCATATTGCGTGGCCGGCTGCCCTGAGGCATCCGCAAACTGCCCCATGTGCCGCTGCACATCGGATAGGCCGTTATGGCCGCCGCTTGAGCCGCCCGGCCTCATGCGCATCTTGCCGCAGGGCAGATAGATATCATCTACCACCACCAACAGATCAGCCATGCTCAACGCATGAAATCGCATGGCCGCCGCCACCGATTGCCCGCTGCGATTCATAAACGTCGCGGGCTTCAGCAGCAGAATTTTCTCTCCGCAGGTCATCTGGCAGCATAAGCCATCAAAGCCTGATTTCCAGCGTTCTCCGGCTTGCTGGGCCAGCAGGTCCAGCACCATGAAGCCCGCATTATGCCTGGTGCGGGCGTATTCCGCACCAGGATTACCTAAACCGGCAACGAGTTTCATGCCTTCCTGCCTGTGTACCGGAACATTTCTGAATATAGAACCTGCACCAGCTTCCGATGAATCATGCGGCCAAGGCTGCCACAATCAACCAGCAACTGGCACCTGTTCCAACACTTATTTTTTCCCGGGTGCGTCCTTTTTGGCGGCCGGTGCGGCCTTCCCGCCGGCTGCGGCATCCGCTGCGCCTTCTTCCGCCGGTTTCTTGCCAATAACTTCCGGTCCCGCCGCCCCAGCGGCCACGGTTGCTTCCGCTGCGACTTCTTCCTTGACCGTCCGCACCTGACAGAGAATCTGATCGGCCGGGTTCAGCAATCGCACTCCCGCCGGCAGTGGAATTTCTTTGGCATGAACGAAGCCGTGAATCTCCAGATGTTCCACATCAAAGCGAATCTTGTCCGGAATTTCCAGCGGCAGAACCTCAACTTCCAATTCGGTAATCTGCACTTCGAGGATACCGCCTTCTTTGGCACCTTTGGGGGTACCACGGAATTCCACCGGCACTTTAACCCGCACTTTATGAGTGGGATCAATGCGCATGAAATCCACATGCTCAATGGTCGACTGCAGATAATCATATTGCACGTCCTGAATCAGGACGTGTTCAACGGATCCGTTAAGTTTAATGTCCACCAGATGCGCACCGGAGTGAATGGCGCGTTCGGCTTCCTTGGCACCCAGTTCAATGGGCAGGTTCTCTTTGGCCAGTCCATAAACTACGCCCGGAATTTTTCCATTTTCCCGCAAGTGCACAGCACCCTTGCGCCCCGGAGCGCTACGGATATTGACTTCCAGTGTGTAACGTTTGTGTTCAGTTGCTGCCACCATGGCTGATTCTCCTGATAAATGAGTAGTTGTTAACAAAACTTTCCATTACATTCATTAAGCTATTTTTACCGCTTCCCACCATTACCGCCGTTATCAAACAGTATGGAAACCGACTGATTCAGGTGAATGCGTTTTATGGCTTCACCCAGTAAATCCGCTACCGACAGCACCACCAGGCGGTCGCGTATGGGATCCAGTCGCGACTCCAGGGGGACCGTATCGGTGACAACAATTTTTTCAATCGGACTTTTGGCCAGACGTTCAATGGCGTTGCCGGCGAATATGCCGTGCGTGGCAGCAATATGCACGGCCCGCGCACCATGATCCATTAATATTCTGCTGGCTTCCGCCACGGTTCCGCCCGTCGTGATCATGTCATCAAACATCAGCACGGTTTTATCTTTTACATCGCCGACAATGGCGGACATGGTCACCTTGGTGCTCGATTGCCGGCGCTTATCAATAAAGGCCAGATCGCCACCGAGGACTTCCGCATAATAGCTGGCGGCTTTCAGATTTCCCGGATCAGGTGAAACAATCGCGATGCGCCCCAGATCGGCCAATTGTTTTTTATACCAGGCCACAAACACCGGCGACGCCAGAAGATGATCCACCGGCAGATCAAAAAATCCCTGTACCTGCGCCGCGTGCAGATCCATGGCAATAACCCGGTCCACTCCGGCGGCGGTGATAATGTTGGACACCATCTTTGCGGTAATCGGCGTGCGCCCCTCACTTTTGCGATCCTGCCGGGCATAACCAAAATAAGGTACCACAGCCGTAATCCGCATGGCCGAGGCCCGCATCAGGCAATCCACCCAGATCAGTAATTCAATGAGCGTGTCGTTGACCGGTTGGCACGTGGGCTGAACGATAAAACAATCGCGGCCGCGGACATCTTCATCCAGCTTGACGATCAGCTCGCCATCGGGAAAACTTTCCGTGCGGGCCTTGCCCAGCGGAATGCCGATATGATCGCAAATGTTTTTCGTCAGAACCGGATTGGATCGGCCGGCGAAAATTTTCAGTTGATGTTGCAGATCACTCATTGACAAACACCCGGGCGAATTATTTTTCGCCGTTCTCAAAACAAAACTTCCCCGGTGGCGCGTCGCCGCGCCGTACCGGGTTTTTTATCCATGAATCAAGCATCTGTAGCACAGACGCTTAAAACCCTTCGCGAATTTATGCGATCAAATCCGCCCGTTACTCCGCAGGGAATTTCCCGCCGCGGCCAATTACACTCGAGGCCTCCACATGGCTGGCTGGGGCGATTTCCGCCCTCGCGCCAACCCATACGAACGCCTCGAGCACAGTATCTTGACCGATTTTCGCCCCAAATTCAATCCAAGTGTTTTCCGGGCTGACAATTGTTACGCCCGAATCCATCACGGAGGCCTGAATTCGCCGTTGCATGACCCGGCTTACCACGGCCAATTCCATGCGGGAATTGATGCTTAAAATGTCCTCCGCAGGCACTGCCGCCAAGGCTGTTACCCGTTGACCGGCACGGCGCAAGATGGCCAAGGTATCCGTTAAATAATATTCGCCTTTCTGATTATTTGGCTTAATATCATCCAATGCTTTGAAAAGCGCGGTCGAATCAAACAAATAATAGGAGGGATTTACTTCATGGATTTCGCGTTGTGAAACGGATGCGTCTTTCTCCTCCACAATGCCCAGAATTTCGCCCGTGCTATCGCGCACAATCCGCCCATAACCCTGCGGGTTATCAATCACACTGGTCGCCAGCGTCATCGCCGCGTTTTTGGCGCGATGCGCTTCCAGAATTTGCGTTAACGTCTGTGCGCGAATCAATGGCCCATCGCCGGCGAGCACAAATACTTCCCCAACAAAATCATGAAATGCCGGGCGGCACATTTGCACGGCATGTCCCGTACCTTTTTGCTCCGACTGATGCACCCAGACAATATCGCTTTGATCCGCAAATTCCCGCATGACCGATTCCCGATCATGGCCCACCACCACAACAATGCGCTGCACACCCGCTTGCCGTGCGGCATCCAACACATACGCCAGCATGGGCCGCCCGCATATCTCATGCAGGACCTTGACACGCTGACTTTTCATACGCGTAGATTTACCAGCTGCGAGAATAATAGCGGCTAAGGGCATTCAGCACCAACAAGTAGTCACAAACAGTACGGCTGTTTTACCGATTGGGATATCCAATAATGTAGGGTTAAAAGATCGCATGACTTAATTTGAAGTAGCACCCTTGTTTTCTGAGTGTGGCTCAAACAGGTTGGGCACCGGGGGTTCGATAGCAACGACGTATTCACCGAGGCTCTCTTCCCTCGGAGTTTCCAGGGAAAATCTTAATTCGCCATGGGCCGGTAAGACAAGATTTCCCAAATTCGCCACGATACGCGCCATGCGCTGCCCGGCGAAGTTAACCGACCCCGTTGATGACTGCAGAATCGCGCCATCCAATCGCACCTTTATATTCGCTGGAAGAGTCTCCTCGTCTCCATCTCGCTTCTCAAGCACAGCCAAGACCATCAAGCTTGGTAGGACTGTCGGAACACTGGCGAGTGTGAGCGAGTCCAAGATTCCGACTGCCGAAGCGGCGTTGGAAAACGTATCCACAATGACCTGTCGGCAAGCGACCAATAAGCGTACATCAGGCATTCGCTATCTCCCAATGGCTGGCCGGCAATTGTGTTGCCACGATCTGCGGAGAGTGCACCAATTCTTGAGGACTCCGCGTCTGTGATGACGGCACTATTCGGCTGAGCATGTAACCTTTGACAGCACCAACCCAATGTAGGTCATCCGGTCCGCAGCGCCGGAGGGCATTGACGGCATCGGGGGTCTGCTTAATCCATAACGCAGCCATGATCAGGTAGAGCTTAGCGAGGTCGATTGGCTGGTCGGCAGTGCGGATAGCCTGAAATTGGTCAATCAATGTATCTACCGATTGCTCGTGCGCAAGCCTTTGAACCAAGGGTAACGGTCGCAGGTACCGTGCAATGTAGCCCGGCATATTGGCATGAAGCACAATACTTCGCGCGTGTCCCAATTCCTCGGATTCATCAAGTATTTTCATCTTTCACCCTGAAGTATTTCACCTTCGATTGGTTGTATGGGCATTCGTAAACACGGTGCAAAGCCTCCGAACCTGCGCCCCATTTACTGAATATCCATATCTCCGGCAATCGGCCCCGGCCATCCGCAGGTTTGACCTCGGCAACGACGCCGGAATGTTCCGCCTCGCCTTCAGCCGTCAAGTATAATATGACATCACCGGGAAGTATATCCAGCAATGGTATTTCGTGGAATCCATCATCTTTCAATATTGTTGTTATCGACGCCGAATCACTCACGTTCGTGCGCCGCCCGGCAAATGTAAGGCCATGGCAATTATATACTGGCGACCCCTGAGTGGTCCGCCAACGCACGTTGACCCATTTTTTATCGGAAATTACCTGGCGGTTTTGATTCGCGATAAAAGAGGAGAGATGCCAATCCTGCTGGTTTGGAATTTCCGTACCCTTGCGCGTGTGCAGTGTAATACGCGAGCATGGCGGATTCCCGGATTGATTAAGGAGTATGGACACAGACCGGTATTTCTCCCAAAATTCTCTCTGTTGTGCTACCGCGAAGGCACGGCTCGCGCCGGTATCCCGGATACCTGATCAACTGGAAGCGAGTCGGCCCCGATTTGGCACGTGGTCAGGAACGCTTGAGCAGTAGAGAGTAGAGCAGTAGACCGCAGGAGGAATTTTCTCGCTTCGGCGACCGCCATTCTTACGTTCCAGCCGTATGTGCTCTACTGCTCACCTCTCTAAATTCACCTGCTCTGTTTTGGCCTTCGGCCAAAACTGGGGGATCTGGATTCGAACCAGAACAAGCAGAACCAAAATCTGCTGTGCTACCGTTACACCATCCCCCAAAAGGGCTTTGACACCGGCGATTTACCAACGCCTATAGGCTCCGGCTATCGACCGCGACAAGCCCGTTAGTTTATCCGACAGCCCCGCTTGGGGTCAAACCGCAAATTCCGCCACTAGATCCCGACACGCATAGATAGAACGAATGAAGGTTTAGCCCGACGCGGCAGCGTCGTGGTTGGATGCGGAACGCCATTGCGGAATTAGGCCGCACCCCAGCCCGCCACGTGCTATGCCCATGGCACCGATGAAATCACAACGTGCAATCAAATCAGGTTCCGCTAACAACTCAGCGCTGCCGCATTGAGCTATTTACGTGTGCGCGGTATGTGCGTCACACGCCGGCGGCCCGTTGCCGCACGGTGTGCCAAAGCGCCAGAAGCTCGGTGCTGCAAAACCATACCGATAAAGCTGTGTAAATCAGTAAGAACGAAACGGCCCCGCATACGATATTTTCCCCTACGGGAAGCGTCATCGGTGCCGCTAGAAGTCTTACGCCGATCCACGGTGCGGCCGCGGCCATCGCCATGGCCGCCGGACGCAGAAATAATGCCGCCACATCGCCCCAGCTTCCGCCGCCCGGGCTGATGGCCTGCCGCACCAGCAGTGGGGCGGCAAAGGCCCAGAAAATACTCACCGCAACTGCGAGAACCACGGCACCCCCGGCCCATGCGCCAAAGAATGCCAGCGGCAGATACACCAAGGCACTGCCTGAGGCCCAGGCGAGTTGAAATCTAAAGCGGCCCTGAGCCAAAATGAAATTCAACGATGGCTCTACAAGCAGCATAAACCCTGCACCTAACGACAGCACTTCCAGCGGCAGAATTGCCGCGTGCCATTTGTTGCCGTAAACCAATGTCAGCAGTGGCCGCGCCAGAAGTGATTCCAGCACGCACAGCGGCATGCCCGCCAATGCCACGAGATTGGCCGCCCGCAGAAATGCGGCTGTCTGGCGATTGATCTGATTCTCCATGGATGTAAGAGCTGGATACAGCACTCCGGCAACATTGGTGGAAAAGACCTGGCTGATCTGCGTGGATAAATTGGATGCGAAAAAATAATCCCCAACTATGGTCACGGAAGCAAAGGCCCGCAGACAGGACATTTCAGCAATTCGGCTTACGGTTTGAAATACAACTGCGCCCATCAGCAAGCCCGACTTTTGGATCAGATAAGGCCACCGGTGAAACTGCGCGTTAAACTTAATACGCGTAGGTGCCGCCATCCACAGGGCAATCGCCCGCAACGCTCCCACCACCGGCAGTGGAATGACAAAACTGTAAACGCCCCAACCCGACGCCGCCAGGACAATGCTAAGCACCATGGCGATGATGTTATACCCCAGGCCGATCATGGCTAATTCTCGAAATCGCATATCCTGCATGAGTCGGGCGGTGGGCACGGCAAATAGCGCAGTGATCGCAACGCCCGGAGCAATAATGTCCATGATGGGAATTAATTGCGGCGCGTGAAACGCAAGCGCGGCGTACGGTGCCGCCAAGAGCATCAGAAGCCCGGCGGCAATTCCCAGCGCAATTTCCATCCAGAATGCCGCAGTCGCCCAACGCGGGAAACTTCGCCGCTTTTGCACGAGAATTTGTGGTACGCCGGATTGCCGAAGAATGTTAGGAATCGCTGCGGCCGCGTAAGCCAGACCGACCAGCCCGAAATCGTGCGGCAGCAGAAGACGCGCCAGAATAATCTGCCCGATGAGCCCAAAGCTTTTGGACGCCAGCGTCTGAAAAATCATCCACGCCACACCGCCCACGCTGCGTCGCGCAATGTGCGAGGCGCTTGCGGGACCGTGGGCAGCGGCCGACTGTGCCTTGTTTTCAGGTGTTTGCATCACATTTCAGACCTATCGCAATCCCGGCCATTACTCGGACAGGCTTTTGGTGCCCGCATCGGATAGTATCATAAACCAGTTCAGTTGGCTTGGGGATCCTGCCGATGAAATCATGGAGTGTTTTAGCGTGAAAGCGGCGACGTATTTCTTTCGGCAGATGGCAGGCTGGCTTTTAGTCCTGGCGCTGATCGCTGCGCCCTGGGCATGGGGAACCGTTAAGCCCGTCGGATTATTCGTCACTGAGGTGATTCTCGCTTTGGCATGCAGTTGCTGGCTGCTGGCAATGTTGGCTCCGGCATTTCGCCCCAAGTTGCCGCGATTGCTGGTGGCATGCGTCACGCTATTGCTGCTGCAAGGGTGGTTCATGACCGTAAATGCCCATCGCACGTACAACCCCGCCACGCATCATTTTTCCCCGTCGCATCCGCTGGTGCCCCTGCTACCTGGTGCGTCAGATCAAGTCATGGCCGCCGGGGCCATGGTGCATGTCACCGCCGTTTTGCTTGCGCTATTCATGATGTGTGATTTTGCCCAGTTTCCGCAATGGCGCATGGGGCTATGGAAGGCCTTGGCCATTACCGGTGCATCCATCGCAATCTATGGCTTGGGGGCCAAAGCGGGAATAGTGCCTCCCATGTTCAATGTGCCCGGAGCCCAGGCGAGCGTATTTGGTTCATTTGTCTATCACGGCGTTGCCGGGGCGTATTTAAATTTAGCGATTCCCGCGCAGATCGGTTTGGCCCTGCTGTATTTTGGTCGGCCGGGACGCAAAGCCAAAGGCCTGTTTTGGGCAGCCTCCGCGATGATCACCATCATCGGGGTGATGGTGAATATTTCGCGCGGGGCCGCCCTGATTTGCGGGGGAGAATTGGCTCTGCTATTTGTTCTGGTGATTTGGAATGTTCGCCGAGATGTGCGATTCCGTGCCGCAATAACACGGTGGAAATGGTTCATCTCCGCCGGGGCGGCCGTGTTGCTCTTGGGCGTGGTATATGCGGTTTGGCATAATCTGCCGCGCTGGGAGAAATTTCATGGAGATTTTACACTGCATGGCAATTCGCGGCTTCTGGCGTGGCGGGTAGGCTGGGGTATGGTAACAACGCATCCTCTTTTCGGCTCCGGACCGGGAAGTTTCAAGATTCGTTTTCCTCTGTCACACCACATGATTCAAGCGTTATACAGCCATTGGATTGTATCATTTTACACTCCGGGCCACCGCATCAGCCGCTGGAGTTACGTTTCCAATGATTACCTGCAAACGCTGATTCAATGGGGCGCTGCTGGCTTCATCGTATGGGGAGTTCTGGTGCTGGGATCGCTGCGGCCGGTGGGGCGGCTAATCAATCGCGACACCTCCGCGGGGCACGGTTATTCTGCCGATGATTTGTTGATCAGCTGCGCACGCGTCGCGCTTCTGGGGATTTTTATCCATGCCCTGTTTGATTATCCACTGGAGATCACGGCCTTGGAATTGGATGTCGCATTTTATTTAGCCCTGAACTGGGCGCAGCAAACCCCCAACTTTCACTGCACGGATAAAGGTTAAAAAGAAGGTTAAAAAGACTGGTGCGTTTTCCAATTTTACGGTTATAATCAAAACCCCAACGCGGGCGTAGCTCAATGGCAGAGCGCCAGCCTTCCAAGCTGGCTGTTGTGGGTTCGAGTCCCATCGCCCGCTTTCAATCAAATTTTTATTCGACGGCTTTTTTTCGATGGCACGTAAGCCTGAGGCGTATTTATGGACGATAGCAGTAGCCATGGGGAGGCAACGGTGTCAAGGCTCCGTCTAAAGACGCGGCGGATTCTTCGCCTGCTGATAGCCTGGGCGTGGTTTGTCGCCTTGGTGGTTATTCCCTACGCGACCGCCTTGCTTGCTCGCACTAGGTCACAGGCCATTGTTTGCGTCTCGCTTTTACTTTTAGTGGTGGGGGCGTGGCTGACCCGTATTCGCGATGATGAGGCCGTAACCGGCGGCACAACCGGTAAGGTCGGGGCACCATTCCGAGGCTCGCGAGCGGCATTGGTGGCGATGGTGGCAATTTCATTGGCAGACCTGGTTTTCGGGGTGCCATATTTTGCCGCGAGAGTTCGCGACCTGGCGGGGCCGGCCGATAACACGCGGGTGTGCATTAGCCTTAATAAGATTATCGAGGCAATTGACCAATCTTCGACTCCGCCAGGCGGCCTCGCGGATCTACTGCGAACTGGTGCGATCAGCCCCTCCGACCTTCGTCCGGCGGGTATGTCTATCCGCCCGATGCCGGGCGAATTACGGAATCTGCAAAGCGAGCTACGCTTGGGCGGGCCAGGCCTGACCGCAGCTGTGCAGAGGTATAGCATTTTCCATTATCTCAGGCACAACGGGTCCTTGGTGATCGTGAGCCGACCGGTTCGCGATATCCAGTTTGGCCGGGTGCGGCTCTTGGGATTCCGCAGCGGTGTGGTAATCGAATCGGTGGTCTCCCGGTCGGCGGCACTCTCATTCTCGAGCGTCAAGCCGCCTTGGTGGAAGCACTTGCGGGCGGACGCGGGGGCTGAAAAGTGGCCTCCGGGGATGCATTGCAGACCAGTTGGCTGAGGCTCATATAATGTTGGTAATAACAGAGGTTCTGATGCTGGACGGATGGTCTCGTGGCATGAAATTATGGTGATATGCTCTACGCGGCTATTAACGCGCCAGGCGGTGTGATCGTCAAGTAACACCCATGCTGGAAACGGACATTTTTCGGAGCGTTGCCATTGTGGATTTTTCTTTATTTTTTTTCCATGTATGGACTGGTGCTCGCCCAGGGCTGGCACGGCGGCTTGAAGTGGGGGGGCGCGAAACGGCATGCTGCTTACGCTTTCGCGTGGCTGTCATACACCGTTTTGGTTACTGTAATATTTGCGGGCCCCATTGTTATTTGGCACTTTGGAATTCTACGTAATTCGTTTTTCCCATTCGGTGTCTCCTGGTGGGCGACATTCTTCTCTATGCGCGCCAGCACGAGCTATTATATTTCTACGCCGCAAAATGTGGATCGGGTTTTGTGGTAATTTGTGACTTACTTAAGGTGGCTCAGTAGAGGTAGGGGCAACAATTTCAGGATGGTGGGCCAGGAAAACGGAACGGGGACGTAGCTGGATGATGGCGTTTGTAACCCCTTGAGCGGCGGCACGCGAAGGAGTTGTGTACGCTGATACGCTGGCTTGGTGTCGAAGCGTGGGACGCGAAACAGCGAACCCGAAACGGTGGACCTGAATCGCTTTGCGATCCGCTTTGATCAGGTTAGAATTTGTGCCTTGGAGAACTGTCCTTTCAGGCAGGCTTATGGTCGCATCAACTGAAACAATTTTGGAATCTAGGCTTTGCGGCAAGCGCCGCAGTACCTCCATTTCCTCTACTACCTCCGTGGTGAACTTCACTGATCACGGATCAAGGACCACGGATCAGCAATTCGGAAGTTCCGATGATTTGCCCATTGATCAGTGCTCATTGGTTTTTGAGCGCAGCGCCCGCAACAGAAATTGCGATCCGTCGCTTGGCCGGTGGATAAATCAAGATCCTGCAGGTTATATCAATGGTGGCAATACGTATCAGTTTTTGGAGTCTAATCCAGTCAACGCGGTGGATCCGTGGGGGCTGGCAGCAGGGGCCACGGCACCACCGCCGGTCGAGCCGTGGGTTATGCCGTACGAGTCGCAGGGTGGCGATTGGGTACCGTTCACTCCACGGGAACTAATTCCGAAGGAACCACCGCCGGCGACAGGGGGTGGCGGGTTTTTTGCCGGGCTGGCGGACGCCCTGGGCGATATTAATCCTTGGTCGGCGCTGGCGCCCCCGCTTTTCGACACGCCGCCTGCGGGCGGCGAGGGGGATACCCTTCACGCTCCGTAGCCGCCGGATTATAATCAACAGCCGAAGATCGGCCCGCAGGTTCAGCCAAGTCCGAATAGCGGCGGAGCGCGACGGAATCCGAAGACGGAGGACGGCAATCCCGGTGATATGCCAACCAATCCCGGCGGCGGCGGCAACAAGCCGCGGCGGACCGATGGTCGCGGCACCGGGCGATGATGAAAATCCGTTCAAAGATG
>JAJZDN010000093.1 GCA_021805985.1 Planctomycetota bacterium
TCTTATTCAGTATAGCTCTCGCGGCCAGCCGGTACGGCCATTCGAGTAGCTTGGTGGAACGCACAACTCGCCACTGGGTTTCCGAATCCCCTGCGTTACTTCACTTCTTCGTCGATTTGAGCGCGCCCTGAATCGCCACCGCCTCCAAAGAATATGGTGATAACCCATAACGTGTGTGAGCAATATAGCTGCTCAAGAAAATAGTCACAACTGGCTCACGGCGTTAATTTTCCCCGCTGGATTTTGGCGTCGGGAAAACCCAGGCACAAACGTATTCGCTGTGCCAGAATCCGGAACAGCCACGACGGAACCTGCGGGACCGGCGGTTGGGGGTATCCGGGCGCGGATCGCCGCTTGAGTCGGGGCGGCAGGTTATTGCTGCCAATGCGATCAGCTTTCTCCGCACAGCTTCCGGTCCAAGGGAAGGTTCATACCAACCGATGGCGTCAATTCAGGGGGGAGAGAAAGCGCCAAAGCGGAATGCGTTCGGCCGAATTTTTGTTTCAGTGCCACGCGGCCGAGCGGCGGCGGCGGGTGCGAACCTGCAAGCAGCCCGCTCCAATCAGCAGCGCCAGCCCCACATCGTCGATTGTCGACGGCGCAGGGGCCGCGATGGTGGGAGCCGCGACGGTGGGGTACGTGAAGTTGTCGATGGCGAACGGGGTGGTTGGATCGTTTCCGTAAATCGTTGCCGAGGTGATATCGGTTGCATTGCTGACAAACCCGAAGAATGAGGTGCCCGAGCTCGGAATGCTGATGTTGCTGAAGCTGGCATCTGGCCCAGAGGTGAAGTGGACCGTGACGGTCATATCCGTTCCCATCAATGGACTGGCCAAGAAGCCGAAGCCGTTCACGTTTTGGTCAAAAGACGTCGTCAGGGCGACGCTCGCCTTATTGCTCGAGTTGCCACTGGTGCGATCGAGGAATCCTCCGGTGAAGTACAAACCTTCATCAATGTTGAAGAAATTTCCCGTGCCGATCGGCGTGGAGTAGGTTACGCCAGGCAGAATCATCCCCGGCGTGATTGGTGTGCCATTCGCCACCGTGGTGTTGGTGGCCGAATTAAGCGTCCCGCTCAAGATCGGATAATGGACCTGGTTGGTGAAATCTTCCACAGAAAGTGGAACGCCCATGGCCGAGGAAAAACTCGAAGAGTCGGTATATTGCGTTACGGTACTGGCAAAGGCCGTGCTGCCAATAAGCATCGATCCCACAACAGCCAGCGTTCCAATTCCAAATGTTTTCAACATCGAGCCCTCTTTGAAGGTAGAGTACAACTGAAGTTACTAATCCCAGCTACGCCGCCGGGACGGAAAATATATCGTTGCCCGGCACGCCAGTCAACGCCCAAATGAGACGCCAGCCAACCAACATGCCAATGTCTGCTCTCATCCCAGATAATAAAGCTGGATATTGCAGCAAATCTGCCGGCAGCGGGGTTGGTGCACCGTTACATTCGCACCCGTTTTCTCATACCGGCACCCGCCAGCAAGCCCAGCGATCCGATGCCAACCAGGCCGAAGGATGCCGGGATCGGCAACGGTCCGCCCGCGGGCACGGTGTTAAGCGGCACGGTGTTAAGCGGCAGGTGCACCTCGCTGGTGGAAGTGAATGCGCCCACAGCGACGCTTCCGTCGATGGGGCTTGATGAGCCTACCGTTGCCAACGGGGCTAATACGGATCCGTAAAACTCAGTCGAAAATGAAATCTTGGTCGCGTTATAGAAGTTCCAGAGTATATTCGCGGTTTGGCCGGCATTCACGATTGGATCAAATTGAACGCTGCTCGCCAGGCTGACGGCACCGTGCGTGCCGCTGCTATCGACGTTTACAACAACCTGCTGCCCGGTGGTTAAACCGCTGAATTCAACTTGGCAGTTCGCCAAATTGTTGAGTACGGAGGACGCAATATCAACTACCGCAGTAGCGGCGGTTGAGTTGACGGCGAAATTCAAATATTGGACGCTGGAGGTGGGCTGGGTGACGGTCACACCCGAGGGCGCGGCGTTTGCCCAGCTTGTAGACTCTTGCGAGATTGCGTTTTCCACCGCCGCGGTGTCGATGCTTTGGCCGCTTGAAACGGTTCCGCTATCGTTAGCGGTGACTCCAGTTGGATTGGTCCCGCCAAGGATAATGTTTCCATCGGCCTGAATGGCTCCCGAGCTGGCACCGGTGATTTCACCGCCCACCGTCAGGACAGTGACGGAATTGTTTTGAAGCCCGGTTCCAAAGGTCTCGGTGCCGGAGAGGTTTCCGGCGACGAACGCCGTTCCTTGTACGTCACTTCCGCTTCCACCGTAGTTCCCAAGGACGATGAGGTTGTACTGCTGCATCGGCGAGAGAAGAGATGCGTGGGCCAATCCCGGCAGCCCGCCAACGGCTCCCGCCGTGCACGCGGCAAGGATGCCGGCGACATTGTACGTTGTTTTAAATTTCAGCTTTTTGTTGTTGACAGTCAAGAGGGCCATCGCGACTCTCTCCTTCCAAATAATAATAAGCCTTAGCAGCATTTCACCCGGTCTTACCCACGGCGGGTAAGACTCCAAGGAGAATATACGGTCCATGAAATTCTTGCAAACACATTTGTTAAAAAAGTATTTGGAATCGGTTTCCACTGCGCCAGGCAATTAGTCCGATAAATAAAATTGAATCGATGCGCCTGCCAATGCGGCCTGGATTTGCAAAACAGTTTCCTCGTGTAGTTGAGTTCCGCATGCAAAAATATATAATCCAAATCCAGCCAAGGGAGTGGCCGATGAGAGTCACACGCAATTCTGCTGTGTGTCGTCTATATGCATGGATATGTATATAAGTACTGATTGCAGTCCCGCTGCCGGCCTTGTGGTACGGCAGCGATGTAATTTTTAAGGTATCATTCATTATTCGGGAGCAAGAATATGGGCAAATTCAATGTTGGTTCAATATCAAGAATGGCGGCGGTAATGTCGGTTGGGGCACTGGCTTTGCCTGCGTTTATGTGCGGGCAAGCCCGGGCGAATATAGATTTGAGCACTTCCGGCGTTAATACCATAACCTATACGGGAAGTATTCAAAATTACGGTATCACAACCTCCGGTATATATGATATTGTGGCCTACGGAGCCAATGGCGGCAATTCCGGAGGATTGGGCGCGGAAATTGGCGGGGAGTTCCTGCTTTCTTCAAATGAGACAATTGAAATTCTAGTCGGCGGCATCGGCGGTAGTGGTTTTGGCGGCGGCGGCGGCGGCGGCAGCTTTGTGGTACTCGGCAATACTAACCCACTGGTTGTTTCCGGCGGTGGCGGCGGTAGAGGTCAAGGCGGTTCCAATGGCAGCAATGGTGAGATCACCAACTCCGGTGGCAACGGCACAGGAGGCGGTGGCAGTGGCGGCAGTAACGGAAATGGTGGAGATGGTGGCGGCGCGAATGTGGGCGGCGGCGGCGGGGGTTTCTACAGCAATGGCGGCTCTGGCGCTGACGGCCATGCTGACGGAGGTTTCAGTTTCGTTAACGGCGGAGCGGGTGCTTCGGGACACTATTCTGGTAGCGGCGGCGGTTTTGGCGGCGGTGGCGGAAGTTACGGGGGCGGAGGAGGAGGCGGTGGCTATAGCGGCGGCGGAGGCGGTGGCTATAGCGGCGACGGTGGCGGTGGTGGATCTTTTCTTGCATCCACGCTGATACCATCCAGTCATACTGTGGAGACCAGTGGCGGTAATAATTTAGGTTTAAATGGCAACGGCGAAGTTCAGATCACATTTGAAGCGCCGGTGCTAGCACCAGTTCCTTGTTCTTTATATTTAGTAGGCGCAGGGCTTGCCAGCCTTGGCGGGCTGGCCCTTGTAGCGCGTATGAAGCGGCGGTTATTCCGAATCGGCCAACTTTAGATCCATACGCACACCAATCGTGAAACTACCAGCCAACACAGTGGCCAATGGGTGGAAGTTCCAAACCGGAACGCCCACCAGATCCGGCACGCCAGGGCGACGCGCTTGCGTGGGTTAAACGGCCTTGAGGCCGCGCAGAGCCTGTTTGAAAAGTCCGATGCGGGTTCATTGACCTGGCAAATGGATGGATGCAAGCACGCAGATATGAAGCATCTTCCGGAATATGTTGACAATCGAGGACGCCGCAGACGGCCGTTTGCCGCCCCAAGGCGCTGCCCGCGGAGTTTCCAAGCAGGCTCTCAGGGCGATGCCGGGGACAGGTACTACATTTACTGACCATTACTGACCCCTACTGTCTGCGCTGACCAATACTGTTCTCGTGCCGTTGTGGTGAACAGCGTTTTTATTCACAAGGAGGAAGCAGAGGTGGGGGGAGGATTTCAATGACCCCCGGCACATCGGGATAGAACCTGGAACCCGGAACCTGGAACCTGGAACCTGGAAGAGCCGGGAAAAGATTAGCAACCCCAAAAGAAGCAAAAGAACGCAAAGCAGTGGTTAGGTAATCAAATACTCTTCGTGTCTTTGTGTCGTTGTGGTGAAAAACGTTTTTTGTTCACAGGGAGGAAGCAGAGGGCACCTCAATGACCAACGATCCATGATCAATGATCAATAATCCCAGCTCCCCAGGCCGGGTATTGAATATACTGCTAATACTGACCATTACTGACCAATACTGTTCTCGTGCCGTTGTGGTGAAAAACGCTTTTGTTCACAAGGAGGAAACCGAGGTGGGCGGAGGATTTCAATGACTCCCGGCAATCCGGCGTTGAACCTGGAACCTGGAAGAGCCGGGAAAAGATTAGCAACCCCAAAAGAAGCAAGAGAACGCAAAGCAGTGGTTAGGTAATCAAATACTCTTCGTGTCTTTGTGTCGTTGTGGTGAAAAACGTTTTTTGTTCACAGGGAGGAAGCAGAGGGCACCTCAATGACCAACGATCCATGATCAATGATCAATAATCCCAGCTCCCCAGGCCGGGTATTGAATATACTGCTAATACTGACCATTACTGACCAATACTGTTCTCGTGCCGTTGTGGTGAAAAACGCTTTTGTTCACAAGGAGGAAACCGAGGTGGGCGGAGGATTTCAATGACTCCCGGCACATCGGGATAGAACCTGGAACCCGGAACCTGGAAGCTGGAAGAGACAAAAGAAAAAATCAACCGCCAAGAGACGAAAGGACGCAAAGAATGGTTCGGGTAAATAGTTTGTTTTTGTGGCGAAAATTCCTGTTCCAAGTTCCAAATGCCAAATGCCAAATGCTAAATGCCAAACGCACCCCATCCGCGTCATCCGCGAAATCCGTGGCCCAAGGCCTTATTCATCACCCATCGGCCATTTTCCCGTTGTGCTGGAAAGCCATCGCGTGCGCCGCGAAGGCGGCGACAACCGGTTATGCCAATTCTCAAATATGCTTTTGGCATACAAACTGCGACTATGTTGGTAGAATAGCGGCCGCACGTTAGACAAAACGGGAGGATTTCGTATGAACGCCAACGGCGACGGCAGCGATGTGGTAATCAGGGACATGCCCGATGGGGTGGAATACATTTTTCCGCCACAGCCGACGATTTCGTCTCTCAATGACAAAATCAAGCGATTCCGCAGGCCGCTGATTTATGCGGCCATAGCAATCGCATTGTATGTCATCAGTTCGCATCAGGATTTTGATCTCTATTTTTTCATCAAGGCCGGCTTTCTGCTGATCCTGGCGATAACGGGGCTTATTGCGGGGACCATGCGGGGACGCTCGCCGGTAAGCATTGCCATCAGCCCCGATGGCATCACAGTCAAACAGGGAAGCCGCGCCTGGGGCAAGCCGGTGAATATTGCGCCAACCGATATCATTGGCGCAAAGATGACGGCCGGAATGACGATGCCGGAGAAATGGTCGGTGACAATACAGCGGCACAGCACAATTCCGCTGGCGTTGGCCAGTGGAACGCGGGAGGACATGGAGCATCTGGCGGATACCCTGCGCCAGGTGTTGAAATTGAATGTAGCAACCACCGATTCGGCCAATCCAACCGGGGCCGATGTCCCCGGTGCCAACGTCGCACCAGTGGTATCGCCGGAATTCTGGGATTATCCGGAGCCACCGCCGGATAAGCGCGTTGTGGTGATCCCCGCCGACGGCTTGCTGGTGGTGAAGTTGAAGGGGCTGTCACAAATAACCGGGACAGGTGGAATTCTGGCATTGGTGGGATTGTCGCTGGCGGCATTTGCCATGCTGTGGGCTTTACAAATATCACAACCGCATGGCATTAACTTTAATCCATGGATGCCGAACGCAAAAACATTCTGGATCGGCAGTGCGTTTATCATCGGCATTTTATGGCTGATCAGCGAGATGTTCCGAACCGTCACACTGGTAGCGACACCGGAGACATTAAGCGTACTGTATAATCGCCTGTTTATTCGCCGCACGCGGCACTGGCCGCGAGATCAGATTGCGAATTTTTCCGTTCGGATTCACAAAGCGCAGTCCAGGTACGGATCAACCGTTGAATACCGGCGGCTTTATTTGTATCGAACGAACAAAAAGCCGGTGGTGATTGTCAACACAAGAATGTTGAAGTTCAGCCAAATTGGATACATCGCCACCGAACTGCGGCACTTTTACGGTGCCGCCACTGACGCGCCGGAAAACAACCAGCCCATATCAGCGGCTGAATCCTGAGCATATCGTTTTAAATGCCCAGGAGGATTTTCGAGCATGTCCCGGACCGTTTCACCGTGGTCGCCGGGTTCGGCTGGAGTACGGTAGAATTATGGCTTCAAACGGCGAGATAGCGGCATTAAAATCGATGGCGAGCAGTTGCTTGAGGAAAACGATATTGGGGAGATTAAGCATTTCTGGCAGGATCGCAAAGGTGCGGCGGCTTGGTTTCGGTAGCGGGGAATCTTCAACGGGCCGTCCGCCACCCCTCAATTTTTTGCGCGCGCCTTCCTTGCAAGCTCCTTCACCTGGTCCAAGGAATGCGTTATCCGCTCGAAGTGCTTTTGCCGCTGCTTCTCGGCCCTGTCGAACTTCCGCGACAACTGCAGGAGGTCTCTGGCAATATCATCACGCTCCTCGGAGTGCGGCTCTTGGAGGTACCGCTTCACGCCGGGACCGAATCGCCCCTTCTGGCTGTTTTGCGGTGGTTCGGCCACCTCGATCAGCACGCCTTCAAGCACGTCCGCAAGCTGTGGCCACGTAGCGCCCGCCCGCTTCTTCTTCGCGCCAAGCTCGTTGTTACTCTTGACCTGTCTGAAACCGAACCACGAAAACATGTCCCACCGGCCGGCGAGATCATCCTTCGTGTGACGAAAGAGGCGGGCACCAATGCATGCTTTGTCGCCCAGGCCGGCTTGCCCTACGTACACCAATTTATAATCGGCGTAAAGGGCATAGACGCCGGTTTGGTGCCAAAAATTCACGGAGCCTTTCGTTTTCGCACCGCGCTGCCTTCCCATTATGCAGTGTTGGCCTTTGCTCCGGTTGCCTCGCCATAGCACATCGTTCTTGCGCCAAAAGAGTCCCATATTGGCGATCAATTTTGGCCTGATTTTTTGGGTGTGCTTACGCAGAAGTACATCCTTTTCCTTTTGTCCTATATCCGATGACGTAAGGTTGGCCTTCCGTAATCGCATGTATTCTACCATGTATCCACATAAAGGCACCCAGCCGTGCACTGGCGCCATAATGGAGCCGGGTAAGGGTCCGGCCAAGCAGTCGGACCGCCGGGCGGCTGGCGGACCCTGCATGGGTCGCTTGCCAAGGCCGGGGCTGGAAGGTCTAATCATGTTGTAGATCACGCTGGGTTCCAACGTGGCATCGCGACGGCTGGAATAGCCCCGTCGGCGACGCTGGCAGAACCCGGTTAAGGAACAAGGGGATCACGATGAGGCTCGTTTCGTTTTCTGTCCAAGGGTTATTTGGCACGTTTGACCACGAGATTAAATTCGACACAAGGGAGCGAATTAAGATTGTGCATGGGCCGAACGGATTTGGTAAAACGAGCGTTCTGCGACTGATCGACGCATTTTTCAACTCAAAATATTTGACGCTCCGCCGAATTCCGTACTCAAAAATACTGTTCACGTTCGGCGACAAATCCACGATTGAGGTGCAGCGGATAGTGCCGCCAGAAGAACCCAAAACAAAGGGCATCCGAAGGCCGATATATGCTACGCTAACCTTTACGCACCGCACCGTGAGAGCTTCAGAAGAATCCTTCACACTTAAGCCGCCCAAGCTAGATCGCATGTCTATTCCACTGTCTGCCATCGACGACATGGTTCCGACATTGGCAAGAAGTGGACCTGAGGAGTGGGTGCACATGCCGACGGACCGCGAGTTAAGCTTGGCCGACGTGTTAGAAGAATTTGCTGATCAACTTCCTCAGTTGGGGGAGCGCCAACATGCCGAGCCAGATTGGATGAAGAATGCTATTAAATCTATGCCCGTCTATCTTATAGAGTCCCAAAGATTGCTGCTCCCGACCGCGCGAGGGGTAAAATCCCCGCGAATACACAGTCTTCCATCCCCCGGCGGGATGAGTTCGGCGGTTTCCGTCTACTCGAAAGGGATGGTTGACCGAATCCGTGAGACATTGGCGAAATCCGCGGAGGTGTCCCAGTCGCTCGATAGTTCATTTCCAAAGCGGCTACTGCAAGATCCCCAAAACGGCGACACGATGGTGGACGACATACGCGAACGTTATGCCGCTCAGGTGGAAAAACGCACTCGCCTGATGGAAGCTGGGTTGCTTGACCGAGAGGAGGAATTTCCCCTGCCTGAAACGTCCATCAAGGACTCAGATAAGCACGTTCTCGCACTTTATGTCAAGGATGTCGAGAGTAAGCTGGCCGCTTTCGATGACATTCTAAAGAAAATGGAACTGTTTAAGCAAATGATAAATGGACGGTTTCAGTATAAGCAACTGAAGATTGACAAGAGTAAAGGATTTATATTCAACACACTGCAGGGTAAGAATATACCCTCTTCAGAACTTTCCTCCGGCGAGCAACACGAAGTGGTCCTTGCCAATCAACTCCTCTTCGACGTCCAGGAAGGCTCCTTAATCCTGATTGATGAACCTGAATTATCGCTCCACGTCGCCTGGCAACAGGAATTTCTAAGCGACCTAAAAAAAATAACGGATGTCATCCCCATGGATTTTTTAGTGGCCACACACTCACCGCAGATTATCGGTGGTCGATGGGACCTCACAGTCGAACTAAAGGGGCCGGAACAGTGAGGGAGTACCTAAATGCCGACAGCCGAGCGAATGAAATCCGAATGACGCGATCTGTATGCGAGGGTGCCATTTGCGTCCTTGAGGGTGAATCCGACAGGAAAGTCTACACCGGGTTGTTTCAAGACGGCGTGCGGGCGGTATGCGTGGGGCCGCTCGTGGCGGCGGTTATACAGCGGTTAAATTCTACGGCTACGGAGGGAATTTTCGGGATAATGGACGCGGATTTTTGCCACTTAGAGAAGGACTGTCCGCGAACGGTCAATCTGTTTTTAACTGATTACCATGACCTTGAAATTGGGTTGATTTTTTCCAACGCGTTTTGCAAAGTCTTAGGAGAACTGGGGTCGGAAGAGAAACTCCGAAATGCCGCTGGAGGCGGACGCACCGATGCTCTACGAAAGATCTTGTTGGCTGCAACCGCGCCGCTCGGCGCGCTGAGGTGGCTTAATAAGTCAAAGTCCTATTCACTGAAATTCGATGGCATTAATTTTTCGACATTCGTCGACAAATCCAGGCTTCATGTGGATACCGAGGCGATGTGCCGGGCTGTTTGCCAAGGCTGTCGAAAGGACACCCTCATTAAACAAGCTGTAATCGAGGTTCGTGGCATATTGGGCAAGGGCCACGACCAAAAACAACTGTGCTGCGGCCACGATATGGTTGAGGTGATGGGAATCGCACTGCGAAAATTTTGGGGCACCCAGGAAGCGTGCGAGGTCTCGGAGGAACGGCTGGCCCGATCACTGCGGCTCGCGTATAAGATGGAAGATTTTGCCAGGACGCAGCTCCATGAAGCCCTGCGAAAGTGGGAGAAGGACCACCCAAATTATCGTTTGTTCCCCACGTAACGGTGTTAGGGTGGAGTCCGTCGGGCCAAACTCTCGTGAGCCCGGCTTTCCGATGGGTTGCGGCAGGCGGCATTGCCTCTTGCCGTTGGCGATGTCCGCCGCGACCCAAACCGCAGCTCGAATGAGTTGTTCGGCCGGGAAGCCGAAACCAGCGGGAAAGGCTTGGGCCGTGGAGCAGCCCTAGTCCGCGGGCGATGGCATTTAGGTAAATCTCGCGAGAAAGGGAGGCCTCCGGCGAGGCCGGCGGCTATGTGATGTTTGGTTGCGGCTTCGCCGCGATGGGCTCTCCTGATCTCCTGCTCCACATTCACCTGCTCTATTTTGGCCTCCGGCCAAAATCGGGGCGACAAAACACCAATAGAACTGTTTGCAAACGGCTGTGAAGTTGCGAGCTGGGGCGGTTATGGGCGACCAGGAGGGATGTGGTTTGCCTCCTCCGAGCCGAGTGAGTATGCTGGCGGGGGTGGTATAAGAGATTGCTCGCTGGCAATTCGGAATTTCGTTCTGGGCTTGGCGCGCTTGAGCACGCCGCGGCATTCGGGACTCGGGCCACATGTTTAGGAGACGGACTATGGACGATTTGCTTCAGGAACTCCAGATGCTGCGGGAATCACTGGCTGAGAAGAGCGGCAACAGGGTACTTTTTAGCGAGACTGGCCCGGCGAACGTCGCGGTGATTGAGGCAGTTGTTCGCTCGTGTTGCCAACTCGACAGGCGCGTTCAGCTAATAGCGAAGGCAATAGAGCGGCGCTACACGCTTGACGAAGCTGCCGGACAACTCGGCGTTACACTGGATGTCGTGCAGAAGCACTTGGCCGATTGCGCCCCGGGCTTTAACGGCCGAAATCCGCACCACTTGACCCACGCTGAGCTTGATTGCATCGCCAGAAAACTTAAATAATAGCTCACCCGACGAGAAACAACAAAAGGTCCAGCGTTGCAAGGGTTTGGTTGATTTTGCCATTTCCTGTTGGTGTGAACACCTCGGTAATTCACACACTCGAGGTTGGCAACTTACTTGCCACCGTTCCTGTTCCACCGTCGCCCGCGGTGCCGCATGTGCTTTAGCTGCGCGTGATGGAATTCTGCTACCGCCCCAATACAGCAGGGACAGGGGTACTTCTGCTTTTGGCTGCTCCTCGCGCCGGCGATTGGATTGTTGGATTAGATAAGCCACGACATTCGATAATAAGCAACTCGGAAAGCTGGAGGTTGCAAAGGGCAAAAAAGCACATAGATCGAAACCGCCAAAGTTGCTGCACATGGGCAAACGGGCAGGCAGGGAGAAGAGAGAGAAGGGGGCGGAGGATGAGAGTTAATCCCCCGCAGTTTATGATACTGCTCTATGAATTCAAAGCCGATTAAAGAATGGATTGATCGCCAGCCAAACAAGTTTGGGGCCGCATACGCCGCCGCCTTGGCACGACCCAAGCCACCGGCCTCCCAGGCTCTTGACAACCCCTGAGGAAATGCTGCCCCGGTCGCTTCGGCCTCCGAGCGGAATAGCGGGTGCCGGGCGTCGCTTCTTAAATGACGGCGATCAGCAATCGAACTCCGTTCCTGCGTCGATCGTTGCCATTTAATGAACACCATTTTCCAAGGTGTTGCGTCATAGCCTTAAAGCTATTGACCACGTGTAGCCGATAGGCTATTATTACATGATATGGAAGGTCGCAACAACCTCGGTTTTCGATGATTGGTTTTCCAGGCTGGACGAAGCTCAGCAGGTGGAAATCATCGCCAAGGTGGAACTTCTAAAACTGCTCGGGCCGCAACTGGGCCGCCCCCATGCCGATACGCTTAACGGCTCAGTGCACGCGAATATGAAAGAGCTTCGGGCGAACACCGCGGATTGCGTTTTGCGGATCGCATTCGCATTCGACCCCGACCGCTCGGCAATCCTTTTGGCAGGCGGAGACAAGTCGGGTGTGGACCAGAAACGCTTTTACAAGCAGCTTATCGCGAGGGCCGAGTCGCAGTATGAGGCACACTTGGCGAAAATCGCGGCTCGCAAGAAAAAGAAAGGGAACTGATATGGCAAAAACATTTGACAATCTTGTGAACCGGACAACCAGCAAGCGCACACGGGCACGGGCGGCGGCACGGACCAGAGAGCTGCTGGGCGAGCTTCTATTGAGCGAACTGCGGAAATTGGCCGGCAAAAGTCAACGTGAGGTGGCGACTGAATTGGGCATCAAGCAGCCAAGCCTTTCCAAGCTGGAGGGCCAGGCGGATATGCAGATCTTAACACTACGGCGGATTGTCGCGGCCTTGGGCGGTGAATTGGATATTATCGCCCGTTTTCCCGGTGGCTCGGTGCGCATCGACCAGTTCGATCCCCATCGTCGCCACAGC
>JAJZDN010000094.1 GCA_021805985.1 Planctomycetota bacterium
TTGCCATAACCGTCGTTGACGAGGTTACCGTTACTGGCTCCCACCTGGCCATCATATTTAAACCCGTAGGCCTGGTTGAGTTTATTGTAACTGCCTACCACGGTCCCGGGAGGCTCGCCGTAAGGCATTATGAAGTTGGACCGCCAGTTGCCCAACCCGTCAAGTGTCCAAGTCTCCCGGATGAACGCACCATAGAGGATTATCATCGCGCTGACACTTCCGCCGCCGTTTCCCTCGTACCCACCCGTGCTGCTTAGTGTTCCTCTCTGGTATTGCAATAACCGATCAACACTGTCAAAGCCGGGGACCGGTGAAGCGATATTGCCGGTGTTATCCACGGGCTGGTATAGAAAACTCCGGTTCTCTGCGTGCAAGGCACGCTCGTAGTACTTATTGCCCACTGGATCAAGGGCGGTGGTATTGCCTACTACCGGTGTGGTGTTGTTGTAGGCAAAGGTGCTGGAATTGATGCCGCCGGATAAATACCGCTTGGCGATCAATCTTCCGCCGCCGTCATAACCCAAGCGGTCACTGGAGAGTGTGCCCCAAGCGGGGTTGGGAACGCTGTTGTACTGCACCGCACTGTGCGTTCTGGCGTTGTTGAGTGTGGTTTGAATAATGCCGATTCCTGATGCGGGAGCAATGGTTGTATTTGTCTTTCGGCTCATAGGATCCCAAGTGTTAATAAACTTCGATCCATTGCAATCGGTGAATTGTACCACATTGCTTGCGGTGTTGTAAGCAAAACTTTCTGACAGCAAACTGTTCTGGCGTAAATGCTGTTGGGGTTCCAGCGTTTTTAGAAATTTGAAACTTCCAAATAATTTATTCATTGCTCATTGAGGCCGGCCCCCGCCACCAGTAACCCAAGCCCACCACCCGATGCTCGATGCGAGATGCCAGATGCTGAGCACAATTTCTCCCTATTCCCTGAGCAAAGTGCCGTCGTTCGTCAATCTGTGCAATTCGCAAAATCTGTGGATCCTCCGTCTCCGTGTGGCTTGGAACCTGGAATCCGGAACCCCGCAAAATTGCAGCGCACTCACTCCTAACTGCACTAACATCCAGGAGCCTCTCCGAATAATCGCCGGATTGCGGCGACCATTACTCGGACAGGCTCGTGGCCCTTTACTCCGCGGCCGCTACTTTAGGTCGCTTGGCACGCGGCGCTTTCTTTTTCGCGGGTTTGGCTTCCGCCGCTTCTGCTTCGGCACCTGCGGATGGCTTGGCTGCACCAGCTTTTCCGCCGGCTTTCAGAAGGATATCCGCCGGTGGCCATTGGCCGTCGGTGTTGAGTTTCAGGAATTCCTCCAAGCGGTCTGCGGGCAACGTCATGCGGCATTTTGGATAGCCGGAGCAGCTTAGAAAATCACCGCGTTTGCCGGAGCGCACCAGCAGTTCCTTTTTATTGCATTTGGGGCACTTCAGGCCGGTGGGCTTGGGCGGCGGTTTGGGTGGTAAAGGCAGACCGGTTTTGCGATCCACCTGCTGTAACGTTTTGCACTCGGGGTAACCGGAGCAACCCAGGAATGGCCCGAAGCGGCCGATGCGCTTGATCATGGGCTTTGCGCAATTGGGGCACTTGAAATCGGTGATTTCCAGTTGAACTGGTTTGCCTTCCCGATCCACATTCATGGCCCCGTCGCATTCCGGATAGCGTGAGCAAGATAGGAACATTTTGCCGCGCTTGGAAAGCCGGTACGCCATCATGGCACCGCACTTCTGACATTTGTACTCCGATGGTGTGGCCTCCGCGCGGGCGTGGGTCATGCGGGTTTCCGCGGTGGCTAAATCTCTGGCCAGCGGCTCATAAAATTCACGAATGACTTCTACCCAGTTTTTATTTGCCTCTTCAACGCCGTCAAGTTCCTCTTCAATGCGCCGGGTGAATCCTAATTCCATTAAATCCGGAAATCCTTCGATGAGTTTTTCCGTAACTTTAATTCCCAGATCAGATGCGAAGAACCGCCGATCGCGCAGCAATACGTAATTTCGATCTTGAATGGTTTGAATAATTGACGCGTAAGTGCTGGGGCGGCCGATACCTTCGGTTTCCAAAGCCTTCACCAGACTTGCTTCGGTAAACCGGGGTGGCGGGCTGGTAAAATGCTGCGTGGGAGTAAGATCCAACGGTGCCACACGCTGCTGCTGGGCCAAGGCGGGCAATACCTGGTCGTCATTGCGGGACCAGACCCCCGCCACGCGTGTAAAGCCGTCAAATTTAAGGGATCGACCGGTAGCCTTAAACACCGGCAGCCCGGCGGAATCAACGGCAACATTTCCAGCGGGCCGACATTCGATCATCGCCTCGGTGACCAGCCATTGGGCGGGCATCATCTGACAGGCGATAAACCGTTTCCAGATCAGATCATATAACCGGAACTGTTCATCATTAAGAGCCATGCGCACATCGGCCGGTGTGAGGGTGGCATCCGTAGGGCGGATGGCTTCATGGGCTTCCTGAGCGCCAGCGCGTGACGAATAAAAGTTGGGCTTTTCGGGCAGGTATTGCGGCCCAAAAGCACTTTCGATGTAACTGCGGGCCATTTTCAACGCATCGGCGCTGATGTTCTGTGAATCCGTACGCATGTAGGTAATTAAACCTACCGCCCCCTGGCCTGGCAGTTCCACGCCTTCATACAGTTGCTGGGCAATGCGCATGGTGCGCTGGGCACCAAAACCCATTTGGTTACTGGCCGCCTGTTGCAGCGTGCTGGTGCTGAACGGGCCGGGCGGGCGAGAAGTGGACGGTTTGGTAATCAATGACCGCACGCGAAATTCCGGCGCACCAGCCCCCACGGGCGGAACCATGCCGGAAACAGTCGTGAGTTTTTGGGCAGGCCCCTTATTGGGAATGCCGCGCGGGCCATTGGTGCCATCATTATCAACGGTCGCAATTTCCACTTGCCGCAGGCCCACCGCAGTCGCGGCACGCTGGGCATCAGATACATTCTTCGGATCAAATTTTTTGCCGTCAAATTCCACCAGTTGTGCTTTGAAGGCCTGGTTTTCCGTAAGCCATTGGCGCTTTTCCGCGCCGGACGGCCCACCGGCAGGGGCTGAATCCGTACCGTCATCCGCATCTTCTTCATCCGGTACAGATAAAAATTCTCTCCATTGGCGGGCCAGAGCATCAGCGCCCTTTAGCTCCGTAGTAAAAACGGCCTGAAGTTTCCAATATTCATCCGGAAGAAAGGCGTTGATTTCCCGCTCACGATCCACAATGAGTTTGACCGAAACGCTTTGCACGCGCCCGGCGGATAATCCGCGTGCCACTTTTTTCCACAGCAGCGGCGAAACCTTGTAGCCCACCAGCCGATCCAGAATGCGCCGCGCCTGCTGAGCGTTTACCTTGTCCAAGTTAATCAGTCGCGGATTTTCAAATGCTTTGAGAATGGCGGCTTTCGTAATTTCATTGAACACCACCCGCTTCACGGCACGTTGATCCAGATTCAACGCCTGGCTTAAATGCCACGCAATGGCTTCCCCTTCACGGTCCAAATCTGTTGCCAGATATACTTCATCCACGGTTCGCACGATGGATTTCAATTCACTGACAAGTTTTTTACGGCTGGAAAGCACTTCGTAGGTCGGTTCAAAGTCCTTTTCTATATCCACCCCGATGCCCTTTTCCGGCAAATCGCGGACATGCCCCATGGAGGCCTTGACCGTGAAGGCCGAACCAAGGTATTTGTTAATCGTTTTGGCCTTAGCCGGAGATTCCACAATCACCAGCGCCACGCCGCTTTTTTTAATCACTTTTGCCACCCGTCGTTTCCAATCCTTAAAAATTACTTTGCTAATCAGGCTTTCGCCGACTCCCGATTTTCCATACTCCCATATTACGGATTATTTCCCATCCGCAGCGCAATCCCACCGTGCAACGTCGGCTTTCCGAGGGCTTTGCGTCCAATATTTATCACAAGCTGCTATAAAAAAGCAAATTAATTCGCAATCACACATTAGCTTTTTCCTTGGCTTGTGCCCCATTTCTGCGCATTATCTTAGTGCTTAAATGATGGGCAGACAACCCCTTATAACCCGATTTCAGACCCGCAGTCAGCGGCTATTCACCTTCGGCAGGCCATCTTTGCCCATTACTAACCATCTCAAAACATAACATTATCACCATCTATCCACAATATATGGCTTGGAAACCGCTGGCGCGCCAGTCCGGTAATCGGTCCAACTGGCAACCGGGGTGTTACTTGGAAAGGCTCCGGTGAGGGGCGGAGGTGCAATGGCTTTTATCGGAAGTTTAATAATACAAAAAAACGAACTTTTGGCATCTGTTTTGCTCTGAATTATGCCGATGTGAAAAAAGGTTTGGATTTTTTTACACCGAGGCGCGTTAGCGTGCGTATAGTTCAATAGAGACGCGCCACAGTCCCGTGATAACGGGCAAGGAGGTTTTATGAATGGCCCGCATGGCCCCGCAATCTTGGATTTAAACACACAGGGGGATCTGCTAAGCCCCCATGGGCTATATCGCCTGCAGGATTCAGAGGCCATTGCCTCGAACATCAAACGCTTATTTAGCTTTCTGCGATCGATACGCTGCGCGGTGGTCAGCACCCGGCTCCACCATACCATTATGCCGGACCGCACTGCCCCGCATTGCGTCTGCACGCCCGGAAACCCCGGCTATAACAAACTTTCTTTTACCTTGCTGCCACAGCGCGTTGAAATGCCAGTTGACTGCGGCACAGATCTGCCCGTGCAGACTTTTCATGATGCGCAGCAATATATCTTTGATCTCCCGGATCCCAATCCCTTTGATTCTCCTCGACTTGATCGCCTATTATCAGAAACCGAGACCAATACCTGGCTAATCATTGGCGGGCCGCTGGAATCTTCCGTGCGCATGGCTGTCATGGGCCTTTTGCAGCGCCGCAAGCAGGTCGCAATTGTTAAAGACTGCATGGGCCAGCGTGATCCGTATGAAGCCGAGATGGCCATGCGGCAGGTTGAAAGTAAAAATATTCAGTGGCTCACGGTAGATGAAGTTATTGAGCGCTGCAGCCGCAAGCCGGTGCGAAGATCACGCCTCTTGGCGCGCGTGGCACACCGCACACGCTCGACAAGTGGCTCCGCTGCTGCAAGTTACCGCGGACGCTCGAGAGCCGTTAGCAGTACTTACCGCCTGCGGGATTAACCTGAATTAACCTCAGGCACCACCGCCTGAGCCTTTCAGGGCGACATCAGCACCAGGGCATTACCCGATGGATCGTGCAATTCCAGCGTGGAATCAGTGCGTACTGTCCGTATATTTTCACGCTTAATAGCGGCTTGAATATGGTTCCACAGGGGCCTATCTGGAACTGTAATAACCACTTGGTTTAATCCTTGTGATCCGGGAGGCGCGGGCGGGCGCCCCAGGCTTTCCCATGTATTAATACCGATATGGTGATGATATCCATGATACGAGAGAAATCCCGCAGTCTGGCCAAAGCGCAACTGCAAGTCCATGGCCAAAATGTCTCGATAAAACAGTTCTGCCGCTGCCAGATCAGATACACGTAAATGCACATGTCCCAAAATTGTCCCCGCCGGCAGCCCCGGCCCAAGCGCTTCGCGCGGAGCCGACTCCGCCAACAGACCGGTGAAATCCAGGGGATTACTGGCCATGGACAATTGTCCGTTCGCACGCGGCCACTGATGCTCGGGGCGGTCTCGATATATTTCTATGCCGTTACCTTCGGGATCCGCCAGATACAGCGCCTCACTGACCAGATGATCCGCAGCCCCCTGCAGAGGCACACCGGTTTGCATCAGATGGCGCAAGTGCATGGCCAGGGCAGCACGCGATGGCAGCAGAATCGCGAAATGATATAAACCCGTTGTCCGGCCCGGCGGCTTTGCCTGTGGATTTTCCTTGAGTATCAGTAAGGGGGAATTGTCTGCCGCCAGTATGGCGGTATTCCCCGCATGTGACAGAAGTTTTAAGCCAATGCTATGCTGATAGAATTCCAGCATTGGCGCAAGATTCCGCACCGTAAGCTCCACTGGACCCATCACGTTTTTATCACCAACCGACATACAATCTCCTGACATACAGTTTATACATAAACTAAATATATCATAGGCGGTCTCTTTAGATAATCAAATGCAGTAGCGATATGAAAATTATGTTGCCTCTGGGAGCCAGCCCAGTAATGCGTGAGAAGTTTATTCGGCCTAAGCTTTGCGGCTTTTTCGTCGCAGCAATGGTAACGCCAAGAATCCTAAAGCCAGTAGCAGCAGCGACGCGGGCTCCGGAACGGCCTGAAAATTATAGGCCAACGCGTAGGAATCCGTCCGGGCCGCCCAGGATGCGGCACCGCCCTTGTCTAAAACTTCCAGGTGATACGTGCCCGGCAGCAGATTCAGTGTAAAAATCTGCTGTACGTTATCCACTGTGCTGGTACTCGAGGCAACCAGCGAGCCTGCGGCGTTGTACAGCATCAGGTCCAGATTGTTGAGTGTTTCGTTGTAGGTAACCACCGAACTTCTTGAAACAAGCTGCTGCACCTGGGCATTCCATACCAAAGTGCTTGTGAGATCATACGCCTGACCGGCATTGCTTAAATCAAACGTGTAATTTGCCGTGTTGCTGGTCCCGCTGCTGATGGATGAAAAGTCCCATCCTTTTTTTTGTGCAATGGGCGTCGTTGATGCCGCAGTACGACCCGCCAGAAGATTGCTATATGAATTGGCAAGATTCACAACGCCCGCACCATACCGCGGGTCCAGCGGCGTTGTGGCGTTGGCGGTAGGCGCCAGGTAGGTATAGGAATCATTGGTTCCGGTATAATTATTGGTCCAGCCGGTGGGCTTTACCGCACCGTTAAGCAACAGTGCTTTAACAGTACGTTCATCCGTTGCAGCCGTGGAATACTGACTTTGACTCAAGCCATCAGCGTTGGAATAACCATCCCCAGCCGTGCCAGCCTGCACCATGGCGGCCGCGGCACCGGCCACAATCGGCGTGGTATAGCTGGTAAACGAACCGGAAGCGACAATGTCCGGCTTGGATCGGCCGTCATTGGTAGGCCCCAAGCCTGTGGCCGTTGACGAATAGGGATACGCGCCAACCGCGAGGGAATTGTAAGCCGTCGCAGGCGGATTGATCTGGCTGGGGGTCGTGGTGTACGTTGCCGATCCATCGCCGACGGCAGAGACGAAAATAGTGCCATAGGTATTGGTGAAATTATCGTAAGCGGCGTTGACGCCCTTAATCCAGGTCGTGTAACTGGCGGCGCTGACGCCATTTGTGCTGCTGGTCTGATCCGTAAAGCTTTGGTTAATGACTTTAACATTTTGCAGGCTTAAAGTTTGTGAGCCATTTTGTGGCGGGCTGGTGTAACTGACATGTTGGATATTAAAAGCCGCAGGAGCCGTGTTGCTGGCGCCGGTAATACCCAGGAAATAGCCCTGAAAAACGCCCGCGTCAATGTTATCAACACTTGAAACGCCAGTGCCATAGCCGCTGGAACCATAAAAGTAAGTCGCTACATTATCGGCGTGACTGGAAACTGAATCAGTATAAGGCGTAGTGGTAGCTCCGCTGGTAATGCTGTAGGAATAACCAGCGCTGGAAGAAATATATCCGTTGAAGTCCATGTAGGTAAAGGGTGCCGCAGATATCGTTGAGCTATTGGAGGATTGCACTTCAAATTGATCATTGGTGGCCGCTGCCGATCCCCGTATAAGATTCGCCTCTACCTGAGCGACCGCCACACCCGCTCCATCAGGCAGGGCCGTGATGGCCTGCACTGCCACCGGCCATAGCGCCGATGCGAAAACACAGGCCACGGAAGCCAGAAGAACGCTGCGACTTTTTCGCGTTTTACCGGCGGCTGAGGCGGCTGCAATTTGCCGGTTTTTTTTAATGCTTTGATTCATCTACATCTCCATCCAAAATTTTCGTTGTGGAATTCAGACTTCCTCCTGGCAGGGCAAATATCAAAAAGCCCGTGCGCTACAAAGCCGCCAAGAAGTCCAGAGAATAATCCAGAATGATAAGGGAGTCAAGTAAATTCGCAAATACGAATATATTATTTTCTACAATAGACACTAGCATACTGCCGCGGCGACGGTATCTCTCCCGGCATTGCCCGTTCACTTCAGCAATTGAATACGACGAAATCGCGCCAGAGCCATTAACGGAAAATAGAGGCGATACAAATGATATTTCAGATAAAAAACTCGTGGAAACCCGGTTCCGGTAAACCACTGCTCATCCCAGTTCCCATCGGGATTCTGCGCATCAATAAGCCAGCGAATAGCTTTTTGCACCGCTGGATCATCCACGCCGGACGCCGCCAGCAATCCCATGGCCCCCCACGCAGTTTGTGAGGCGGTGCTGGGTCCGCGGCCCTTAAGTTCCGGATTTTCATACGTCTGGCAGGATTCGCCCCAACTCCCGTCAGGCTTCTGGCAGGAACGCAGCCAATCGGCAGCCCTGCGGATGAACCGCTGGTCCATTTTCTCGCCTACAGCATTCAAACCCGTAAGCACCTGCCACGTACCATAAATATAATTAACCCCCCACCGCCCAAACCAGCACCCTTCTTTTTCCTGCGTTTCTTTGAGGAAATTCACGGCTTGCCGCACCGCGGGGTGGCTATGGGGTATACCGCAATGCCCCAGGCACTCCAGCGTGCGCCCAGCGATATCCGGGCAGGATGGATCTTGAATGGCGTTATGATCAGCAAAGGGGACATGCTCTAAAATAGGTCGATGCCGGGTGCGATCAAAGGCCGCCCAGCCGCCATCATCATTCTGCATCGCCAAAAGCCAGTTGACCCCCCGGCTCACTGCCGACTCGGCGGGTTTACCGCCCAAGCGCTTCAAAGCCATGGTCACCATCGCGGTATCATCCACATCAGGATAATGCGGATTATTAAATTCAAAATACCAGCCGCTGGGTTCACAGTCCGGGCAATTTTTCATCCAATCGCTGCCGGTGCGGCATTCCTTGGATAGCAACCAGTCCGTGGTCCTTTTCGCCACCGAATCCTCAGGCTCCAAATCGGTTTCCGCCAGAGCATGCAATGCGATGCCGGTGTCCCATACCGGAGACCAGCAGGGCTGAATGCGGATGGTGCCGCCTTCTTCGATAAACAAATCACGTAAATCTTTTTGCGCCTTAAGCACCACAGGATGGTCGTCGGCATAGCCCAATACCCGCAGCACAATGAGAATATAGACCATCGGCGGGAAAATGGCTCCTAAGCCGTCGCAGCCTTCCATGTGTTCCAGCAACCACTTTTCTGCTTCGCGAATCGCCAGTGGCCGTAGCGGTGTGATGGCGGTTTTTTCATAACGTTTCAGCGATAGATCCAGCAGTATAAACATTTCCCGCCAGCTTCGCGGCAACCCCTTCAGCCGCCCCACCGTACTGTTAGCGGCCTCCGAATCGTTAAACAATTCGGAAATACCCTTTTCCTTGGGCAATGTGCGTACTGGACGATAAGCACTGACAATCGCCAGCGGCAGAATCATCGTGCGGCTCCATGCGGAAACCGCATATAGGTTAAAATAAATCCATTTCGGTAAAAGAATAATTTCCGGTGGAATACTGGGGCAGGCATCGTAGCTGATTTGCCCCAGGGCGGCGAGATAGAACTTGGAAAAGCTGTTGCATTGCTCGGCTCCGCCCAGATGCCGAATGACTTGGCGAGCCACCCGCATGTGCGGAGCCTCGGGGTCGTCCCCCATAAGCTTTAGCGCAAAATAGCCCTTGACGGTGCCACTTAAATCACTGTTGCCCCCCGGAAACAGGCTCCAGCCGCCATCGGCTTGCTGAATACTGCGAAGATAATTTGCGATTTTCGGCAGCGCGGGGTCAAGTTCCTGGCTGAGAATAAATTTTAGAAGAATGTACTCTGATTCCAGAATACTATCCCCCTGCAGTTCGCCAACCC
Source organism: Planctomycetota bacterium (assembly GCA_021805985.1). Classification (GTDB taxonomy): domain Bacteria; phylum Planctomycetota; class Phycisphaerae; order WQYP01; family WQYP01; genus JAMDCX01. The sequence continues at coordinate 9,909 of JAJZDN010000094.1, forward strand.
AATAGCCTTCACGCTGCTGCTTGGCGAGCAAAGCTCCCGTGGCCCGGTCCACGGCCATATCCAGCTGCTCGGACGTTAAATCCATCTGACCCATCATGGTGTTTAAGTCAGTCTGGGAAAGGGCTTCCAGGGCCTCCAGGGAAGGCACAGGAGGCGGCGCAAGATCGCGCAATACCGGGGGGCCAACCGCCACAGCCGTAAGTGTTTGTCGACTCTTTTGCAACTTCATCCTCTACTACTGCCGGTATCACGCGGCCGGGCACGGTTATTTACTTCCGCCAAAGTACAAAACGTTAGCAGAACTTGTGCCTGTCGGCAAGAGACACAGGGGTCTTTGACACATGGGGCGGCCTCTTGTGTGCGGGTCCGGGAAACAGTCCATAGCGAAGGAACGTCGAAACTAAAGCGTTTGCGTTCTATAATAGTCATAGGTAATATCCCTTTAGCTGCTTTGTCAGAGGGCGGGAGCATCTTTTAACATAAAGGTGCCAAGATGGCCAAAAACCTGGCGGAGGTATTATATCTCGCTGATGCACAGCGGCATTCGCCGGAGGAACGGGAAGTATTCCACCGTCATGGGCCGGAACTTGCACAGCAGGCCCCCAGCGTGACCCAGCAGCTATGGCACTGGTGGGCAGAGAATTCTCAAAGCGCCAAACACATTAGCGCACTTGCCGAGGCCCAGGCTCAACCCCTCAAATCACAGATCGCCGAACATTTCAGCGATCTATGCCTGACGGATTATGACGCCACTCGAGCCGATAACCAGATTGCCTTAGGCATTTTGGCCCAACAAATGGCTTTAAACGAGCAATGGATCAGAGATACATACAAAGCGGCAAATCAATTCCTGGAACCAGTTTTCGAAAAGGTTTCTTCACACGACCGGGAATTACTGCGCAGGGCTGTGCAAAAGCGATTGCAACTTGATGAGGGGTGCGCTCTGATTGGCTACCGCCAGGCCCATCAGGAAAGCCTGCAACAGCACGAGGCTCTTTATGAGGCCATTCGCGTCGCCAATCAACTCCTGGCGCATCATACCGATGCGGGGCTACTCCTGGATAGCATTGTTAATACTTTAGCTCATCACTTGAAAGCGCCTCTGCTGGGCATAGGATTTATTAATCCCCGCACCGGTCACATTCGCATACGCAGTTCAGCCGGGCCGGCAAAGGCCTATTTCAGCAACGTCACCTTATCCGCTTCAGCCGAGGTACCCGAAGGCCGCGGACCCGGCGGCCGAGCTTTAAGCGCCAATCATGTTATGCAGGTTGATAATTTTGCCGAGGATCCCACGTTTGATCCCTGGAGAATTCCGGCCCAACGCTTTGGCCTCGTGGGCAGTATTACCGCCCCGTTTAAAACCCGGCGGGGCCAACAAGGATTCCTGAACATGTACCGCACAGCGGACATCCCGTTTCCGCAAGCCGCGGCTAACTTGTTGCAGCAGTTGGCCAGAGATATTGGCGGTGCCTTAGACCGCATCCATGCGCAGAGAGAATTGCGGCGTTTACATTCCTACGAAGACGCGTTGGACACAATTAACCAAATGCTGCTGAAAAACCCCACCCCGGAGGCCATTTTTAGACTGCTGGTAGAAACCATCGTAGCGCATACCGATGCACCGATTGCTTACGTACGACTTATTGATCCGCAGACCGAGCTTGCCGAGGTCGTCAGCCACTGCGGTAAAGATGCCGAACGCGTGCTAAAAACCCAATGGTCGATCAGTCTTCAGGGACCTCTGGGTAATGGCGTAACGGGCACAGTGTATCGCACGGGCCGGGAATTTGTCGTAACCGATGCCTTATCGCACAAGGATTTTGCGCACTGGCGGGAATTTTTGAAAGCTCTGGAACTGCGGGGGGCAGCAGGTTTTCCGATTGGCGAACGAGATAAAAAACCCGAAGCGGTACTTTTTGTCGGAAGTCGGCAAGCCAGCTACTTCAGCCGCCCCATTTTGAAACTCCTTGGCCGGTTAGCTGGCAACGCGTCTTTGTCGCTTTCCAGCCACCGACAGCGCGAACGCCTGGAATATTTGAGCGTTCATGATTCGCTTACCGACTTGCCTAACCGCGCGTATTTTGAGCGCGCGATTACTGAAGCTCTCGGGCGAGCGGACCGGTATAATCGGCAAATGGCGATTGGCATATTGGACATCGACGGGTTTAAAGAAATTAATGATACGCTCGGACACGCCGCCGGGGATGATCTGTTGCGCGCTGTTTCCCAGCGCCTGGCAGCCACGATACGGAAGGGCGATGTGATAGCGCGCATCGGCGGCGATGAATTCGGCCTGATTTTTAGCTTGTTAGTACGACAGCGCTATAAAAGCTCAAGATTTTATTTCGGATGACCGATGAGTAAGGGCAGACGAAAGGAGCGACGGCATGGATGCCCAACAATTACAGTCACTGGTTCCGGCGTTGGAGGCACA
>JAJZDN010000095.1 GCA_021805985.1 Planctomycetota bacterium
GCCCCCCCCACCTTCTAACTCCTAACTCCTAACTTCTAACTCCTCATCCCTCCGCACATAAATGTGCCGGCTAACATATACCCGGTGGGATAAATCCACCGGCTCGCCCGCCCCCCGTCGCCCCCCCACCTTCTAACTCCCAACTCCTAACTCCTAGCTTCTAACTTCTAACTTCTAACTTCTCGTCCAAAGTCACAGGCTCACCGTCGTCACATACACATATATCAATGGGCTGGAGGTCTGGTTGATCGCGGGCGGGGCGTAAATTATGGTGTCGCCGGTAGGATTAGCCACAGCCGTCCCGGTCGGAACAATTGCGTTCGAGGCGTTGACGATCAGCCGGAACACACCGCCGGTATTCACGTCAAGCCCCTGTGAACCCACCGGCATACTGGTTCCTGCCACGGCGCTATAGGTCCCCTCCGCGAGTTGGGGGTAGTAAGAGGGCCCCACAGGTTGAGCCACTGGCTGCATCAGCGGTGTCCCGGAAGCCGTAAACGTATTACTTAAATCGCCTTTGTTGAAAACAAAAACGTAGATAGTGTAGAGGTTGTTCTGCGTTCCGGGGTATACGCCGCTCGAGCCAGCGGTGGTGCTACTGGCTGGAAGAATCACGGCGCTCCAGTAGTAGCTGCCCGGGGGGGGCGTGGGGGTGGTGGGTGCGGCGGGTGCGGGGTTCGCGTTCGGATACGGCGAAGCGTTCCCGAAATTGTAACAGTACGGGCCGATAGCACCGCCGGTGGAAGGGATCAGCCCCTGTGTCTGGATGGTGGCCACCGCATTTTTGGCGATGACCTGCGCAACCGAAGTTTGGGCGTCCTGGGCGGTCCATTTGGCGGCCACGGGAAAAACCGCAGCGATCATGATCAGGCCGATGCTTAATACGAAGATGGCAATTAATATCTCGGCGAGGCTGAAGGCTGACCGAGAGGAGTTAGGAGGTAGGAGGTAGGAGTTGGCCGAGGAGTTAGGAGTTAGGAGATAGGAGTTAGAAGAAGGACGCGCTTCGCGTGCATTGTTTGTGGTGCAGGCATCCTGCCTGCGGTACACGGCGCGGCCTTGCCGCGCATTGATCAGTGATCCGTGATCAGTGATCATTGATATTCGGTCATTGTTTTTCATACTTCACCATTTCATATTGTCGCGAGCCCAGCGGGCTGGGCGGTTAACCATCGCCACCAGTCGCGCCACTACGCCGCCGCACATAAATGTGCCGGCTAACATACCAACTCCCAACCCCTCGCCCACCCCCCCCCCGTAACCTGTCCCCCGTAACCCGTAACCTCTGTCCCCCCCCCCCTTCTAACTCCTAACTCCTAACTCCCGCGTTCTATTCATTACTCATTGACTACTGAATAACGTTCCCCGTGTACGTACTGACCATCGTAATATCGCTATTGGCGGCGAGGTAGGCACCGGGGGTGTCGCTGTTGGGCAGTGGGTTGGGCCAGTTCGCGGGCTCATACACTACGAATCCCGGGGCGCTGGGGCCGAAGTAATTGACGGCCGGGTTTCCGACCACGGGTCCGTTCCACCAGGTGATTGGCGTGGCGCTCCCCGGCGCGTCAACTTGTTCCGGTTGTTGGAGGATCATGGTGCTTAGAATGGTCAGATGGCCGGCGCCGTCAAAAACAATGGCACGCAGGGGTGCGGCCTGACTGCTTAGGACCGTGCTGTTGTTTGGCTGGTATACTGTCGCAGCGCCTCCACTGATCGCGGGCAACTGCTGTGGCGGCATGGCAAAACCGTTATCGGCGTTATAAACGCCGTAGCTGTTGGATGTTCCCACGAGCGTCGCCACGTAAACGCCTTTGGGTAAATATTGCACCGATTCCTGGGGCATGGGCTGAAAATATAGCACCGCCGTGGGTGCTGGCGACTCTCCGCCCTGGCCGGGCGATTCCTGTTCGTATGCATACGCACTTTCGCCCGCGTGGCCGGGTTCTTCAAAAAATATCAGGGCCACATCGGTGTGATTTTGCAAGGCCAGCGTGCGGGCACCGGCCACGGCCGCGGATAGCTGATTCTGGGCCTGAACCATGTTGTTGCCGGCAAAAAGCGCGGCGAACGCCGGGATGGAGATAGCCGCCACGATCACCATAATCGCCAGGACGGTGAGCAGTTCGACCATGGTAAATCCCGCCTTGCGGGATTTACCGGAGGAGTTAGGAGTTAGGAGATAGGAGTTGGCCAAGGAGTTAGGAGTTAGGAGATAGGAGTTAGAATGCTTTGGAGGCGCTGCGCTTCCGTGAGTTGTAACGCAGGCATCTTGCCTGCATTCCGGGCAGGCGAGACGCCTGCGGTACGCGGCGCGGCCTTGCCGCGCATTGATCAGTGATCCGTGATCAGTGATCATTGATATTCGGTCATTGTTTCTCATACTTCACCATTCACATATTGTCGCGTGCCCAGCGGGCTGGGCGGTTAACCATTGCCACCAGTCGCGGCACTACGCAGCGGCACATAAATGTGCCGGCTAACATACCCGGTGGGATAAATCCACCGGCTCGCCTGCCCCCGTCTTCTAACTCCTAACTCCTAACTTCTAACTTCTAACTTCTAACTCCCCGTCCGTCACTGTCCTCCGTATACCAGGCTGTCTCCGCCGTAGGGGGCTTGCGATAGGCCGGGGGCCACTAACAGGTAGCTGCTGCGGCCGATGATTGCGCCGCCGGCGGCGATATTTGTTCCCGTGTTGTCGCCAATAAGCCGGTAGAATTGGTTCGCCGCTGAGGGCGGTGTAGCCAAGGTCTGGGTCCCGTAGGGAGGGGCACCCGGATCATCGCTGCTGCAAAAAACTCCTTGGCCAGGCTTGAGGCCGAATATCTCGCTGGTAGATGGCGAGGTGGTCGCCGAAAAATAGAGGATAGCCAAAGGAACGCCGGCGGTGGGCGGGAAGTCGCCGGAGAAATAATAGTTGCCAGTGCCATCCGGCGTTATATTTTGGGCGTTTGCGGGCATGTAGGGGCCATAGACTTTTTTGTAGGGCTGCATGGCAAAGCCGGCGGTGTTGGGGAAGCCGCTGCCGTTTCCCGATCCCACGTACGGCGGATTGCCGGTTGGTACGTTAAGCGGGTATCCATCGGCGACGCCGGGCAGATAACCCAGAAGACATTCGGCGAGATAATCGTCCGCATGTCCATACAGGATTCCTCCGTTTGGAGCCTTAGGATATAGGTTCGTGGTACCGTAGCACAAATCCGAATTGGGATACATATTAAAATCGGTATGGTAGACACTTAGGGCTTGCCCGAGGGCGGCCAAGTCACCTTGGGTGGCGCTGGAATACGCGTAACGTTCCGCCAGGATGGCTGCCGGAATCAGCAGAGCGATCAGCAGAACAATGATGGAAAGCACGACAAGAATTTCGATTAACGTAAATCCCGCCTTGCGGGATTTACCGGAGGAGTTAGGAGTTAGGAGATAGGAGTTAGAATGAGGAAGCGCTGCGCGTCCATTATTTGTGGTGCAGGCATCCTGCCTGCGCGGCTGCGGCGGCTCGATGATCAATGAGCACTGAGCGCTGATCAATGTTTTTGGAATTCCATCATTATTGATCCGTGATCCGTGATCAGTGATCATTGATATTCGGTCATCGTTTCTCATATTTCACCATTTACATATTGTCGCGCGTCCAGCGGGCTGGGCGGTTAACCATTGTCCGCGGTCGCGGCACTACGCAGCGGCACATAAATGTGCCGGCTAACATATACCCGGTGGGATAAATCCACCGGCTCGCTCGCCCCCCGTCGCCCCCCCCATTTTCTAACTCCTAACTCCTAGCTTCTAACTCCTCATCCCTCGGCACATAAATGTGCCGGCTAACATTCCAACTTCCCCCTGCAACCTGTCCCCTGTCCCCTGTAACCTCCCTCGCCCCCCGTAACCCGTCCCCTGTAACCTGTGACCTGTAACCCGTAACCTAACATCACTGTCCTCCAAACACCACGATGTCGTCGGAGATTGGGATGGGGTTGGTGGTTGAGGAGGTCGCGGTGATATTAAAATACGTGGGTGGCGAGTTACTGGTCTCGACGTTGAAACCGTAAAAATGGTCAGCGCCGGCACTGATCATCACGAAATCTCCTTGCACCGGGCTGCCGATGGTGGTATTGGCAGATGAGGCAGCGTAATTCGGCACAAGGCCCTGGTTGACCACGGTGTTGGCGAGCGAATCCAGTGCAGTTGCCGAGCCTGACGGCCCGCTGTCGTTGTAAGACGAGTAATATTGGTTGTATCCTGTGCCGGTCTTCGCGGTGATGGAAGCCCCCGCACCGGAGGCAGCCCGCGTGTACACGACGTTGTCCTCAAGATAATATGCGGCACCCCCGCCGGTCGCCGTGGTGGAATTGAGCGCCACCGGGTAACCCGCTGCTCCTGGCATGCCGGGGTTTTTGCGGTAATACAAAATGGGCAGGCCATCAGGGAAGGCATCGTAAAGCGTGGGCAGCCAGGGGGTCTTCATCGCGGCCCCGCCCGGCGCGACGACCGGGGAAGATGTTGCCAGGCTCGGCGGTTCAGGCAGTAAATCAGCGGATTGGGGGTTAAAGAAGGCACCCTTCTGCACGCCGCCGTTGGCATAATCAATGGGACCGCTACCAAGAGGGTTGGTGACGTAAACGGTGGGCAGTGTGGCCGAGTCCGGTCCGGCGTTGTTGATTTGCACATAGTCTGCCCCGGACGGGAGCGAGGGACTCCCGCCTCCCGGAGCAAATGGTGTCGTGTTATACATCGTGCCCATCAAACCAATGAGCATATTTTGTGTGCCGGTGATAATGTTGCCGCCACTGTCCTTTACCAACTGCTGCGAGATATCTGCTTCGCTGAAGGGGCCGGGGTAGGCGTTAAAGGTGGATTCATAGCTTAAGCAGGCGGAGCTGATGGCGGACATTTCTTCCTGCGTGGCGGTGCCGTGGGCTTCGGCGATGATTTTGGACAACGCCGGCAGCAGAATAGCTATGAGAATGGCGATAATACTGATCACCACAAGCAATTCAATAAGGGAGAACGCGGCGCGGCGGAGCCGCGAGGAGTTAGGAGTTAGGAGTTGGGAGTTAGAAGAATAGGGAAGCGCTGCGCGTGCATGGTTTGTGGTGCAGGCATCCTGCCTGCGCGGCTGCGGCCGCTCAATGATCAATGAGCACTGATCAATGATCAATGTTTTCGGAATTCCTTTATTATTGATCCGTGATCCCTGATCATTGATCATTGGCGCTGGTCCGTGATCAGTGGTCATTGTTGTTTGTTCTTCGTTTTTCATACTGCACCATTCCATATTGTCGCGCGCCCGGCGGGCTGGGCGGTTAACCATTGCCACCGGTCGCGGCACTACGCAGCGGCACATAAATGTGCCGGCTAACATACCCGGTGGAATCAATCCACCGGCCCGCCCGCCCCCGTCGCCCCCCCTTCTTCTAACTCCTGGCTCCTAACTCCTCATCCCGCGGCACATAAATGTGCCGGCTAACATTCCAACTTCTAACCCCCTGTTCCCTGTCCCGCGTTCCGTCCGTCCCTCTTCTAACTCCTAACTCCTAACTCCTAGCTCCTGCGTACTCGTCCTACCCCCCGCCGCCGCCTACTGTTGACAGCAGCTTGATGTACGGCAGGAACACGGCCAGGACGATGAAGCCGACGATGGTGCCCAGCACGACAATCATGATGGGTTCCAACAGGCTTACCAGGCTGGTGACCAGGACGTCAACCTCTTCATCGTAATTATCGGCAATTTTCGTCAACATTTTGTCCATGTCGCCGGTCTCTTCACCTACGTCAATCATGTTGACGACAATGGAATCCACCACGCGGGAATTACGCAAGGGTGTGGCAAAGCCTTCACCCTCACGGATGGCGTCATGGACTCTTTGTAGAGCTTTTTCAAACATTTTGTTGCCGCAGGTATCACGGGTAATGTTAATGGCTTCCAGAATCGGCACGCCCGCGGCCAGCAGGGTGCCCAGTGTGCGGGTAAACCGGGCCACAGTTCCCTTGGAAACAATTTTGCCCATGACGGGGATGCGCAGTTTGATCCAATCCAGAGCCGTGCGGCCGGGACCGGTTTTACCAATCATTTTTATCAGGAACCAGATGGCAAAGGGCGAAAATATAATATAGGCCCAGCCATATTCTTTGGCCACCCAGTGCGAGAAGTTCATGAGCATGATGGTAATTTGCGGCAAGCCGGTCTTAAACGATGCAAACAATTTTTTGAATTTGGGAATAACGAAAATCATGATACCGGTGACCATCAGAATGGCGAATGACACCACGACGATGGGATAAATCATGGCACCCTTGATGCGGCGTTTGAGCTTTTCGGCTTTTTCCATGAAGTCGGCCAGCCGCTGGAGAATAACATCCAATACGCCGCCGGTTTCGCCCGCCGCCACCATGTTGACATACAGACGATCAAAAACTTTCGGGTGGCGATTCATGGATTCAGAGAGCGTAATACCGCCTTCGACATCGGCGCAAACCGACTCCAGCGTATTTCTAAGCAAGCCGGCCTTCTGCTGCTGCTGGAGAATTTTCAAGCTGCGGAGAATGGGCAGGCCCGCGTCCTGCAGGGTGGACATCTGCCGGGTGAATTGCGTCAAGTGCTTGCGGGACACCTTACCAATGGTAAAGGTGATGTCATTGATCCCTTTTTTCTTTTTCTTGGGCGAAAAGCTGGCCAGTTGCTGCTCCGGGGCAGGTGCACCGGCTTTAGCTTTGGTCTTTTTGGCGCCTTTTTCCCGCGGCGGCTCGGTGAGGAAGTTACCCTGCGCCCGCAGCTTGGAAATAGCTTCATCGGAACTGGCGGCATCGACATCGCCTTTAATAGTTTGCCCGGAGGCGTTAAGCGCTTTGTAAGAATACGTAGGCATTGACAGTTCTCCTTGTCGACCCGGGCACGCCCCCGGTTTGAGCTGACTGTATATACTGGGGAAAGTGCCCGCCGGATAGTGGGCACACGAGGACGCAGGAGTTAGGAGTTAGGAGCTAGAAGAATAAGGAAGCGCTTCGCGTCTATGAGGGGGCCTCCGGCCGCTTACTCCCGCGTCCTTGCTAAGTCTCGCGTCCGTTCTTTTTTGAGGCAATGGCCGATCGGTAGGCGTTGAGAATACGGCCAATCTCCTCGCTGGCTTCCCATAAAAGGTGCTTTTCAAGGTAGCCAAGGTCGTGGGAGAGAATCAGGTAATAGCGACATTCTTCAAGTGAACCTTCCGACATATTGAGGAATCGGATCTTGTCCGGGGTGGACTGCTTTCGGAACCCTTCGGCAATATTGGCGGCGATAGACACCGCCGCCCGGCGGAATTGAGAGGTCAGGCCATATAGCTCATCCTTGGGGAAGCTGCGCGTAGCGGCGTAAATCTGCAAGACAAAAGCGTGAGACTTCTGCCACACAATTAAATCCTGGAAACCGCGGGCTGGCGTGCGCATCAGCAATTTCCTTCCTTTAGCGGCACCCGCTGCAAGCGGCAGCTTATCGGCCTTCTAACTCCCAACTCCTAACTCCTCAATGCTGACGGAAGAATAAATCGCTGCGGCGATTTATTCTTCCGTGATCGTCTGCTTCACCACTTCTTCGATTGTGGTGACGCCTTCGTAGATGCCGATGAGGCCGGATTCGCGGAGGGTTCTCATGCCGCGCTTGCGGGCGGCGTTGCGGAGGAGATTGGTGGAGGCGTGGGCCATGATCATTTCGCGCATTTCATCGTCCAGCGTCATGATTTCGCAAATGGCCAGTCGGCCCCGGTAGCCGGTATTGTTGCAGCTATTGCAGCCTTTGCCCCGATAAAACGCTTTGCCCCGCACATCTTCGGGGGTTAATTCCAGTTCCATAAGATGTTCTTCGGTGGGTTGATACTCTTCTTTGCAGACCTGACAAATACGCCGACACAGCCGCTGGGCCAGGACGCCTTCAATGGTGGCGGTGATGAGAAAGGGTTCCACGCCAAGGTCCAGTAACCGGGCGATGGAAGAGGGCGCATCATTGGTGTGCAGGGTAGTAAAAACCAAGTGTCCAGTGAGGGAGGCCTGCGTGGCGATTTCCGCGGTCTCTTTATCACGGATTTCGCCCACGAGAATAATATCCGGGTCTTGCCGCAGGATTGATCGGAGACATCGCGCGAAGGTCAGGTCAATTTCCGAGCGAATCTGCACCTGATTGATGCCGTCAATATCATATTCCACCGGGTCTTCGGTGGTGATGAGCTTGTCTTCAATGCTGTTAAGTTCATTAAGGGCCGCATACAGTGTGGTGGTTTTTCCGGATCCGGTCGGTCCGGTGACCAGCACAATGCCGTTGGGTTTATCAATGAGTTGGCGGAACACGCGCATGTCATCTTCGCGCATGCCCAGCTTATCGAGGTCCAGAGATACATTGGAGCGGTCCAGAACACGCAGCACGATGCTTTCACCAAAAATGGTGGGCAACACCGCAACACGCAAATCCACCGGGTGGCCCTGCACCATCAGGGGGATGCGGCCGTCCTGGGGGACGCGGCGTTCGGCAATGTCCAGATTGGCCATAACCTTGATACGACTGGAGATGGCCATGGCGATGAATTTGGGGGGCGGGACCATTTCATACAGGACGCCGTCAATGCGGTAGCGCATTTTGAATTCAGTTTCAAAGGGCTCAAAGTGAATATCCGAAGCGCGTTCTTTAATGGCCTGCATGAGCACGGTGTTGAGCAAACGCTTAACGGGGTTGGCTTCGGCGAGTTCCTTCAGGGTGTCCAAGTCGATGGAATCGCCACGATTTTCCAGGGCTTTCAGCGTGGAATCCGAACCGATTTCCGACATTAAATCCGAAAGCGAATCCTGCTTGGTTTCATAATACCGGGCCAGAATTTTGGCAACTTCATCCGGATCGGCGATGCAGGTAATAACCTTAAAGCCCATGAGGGTTTGCAGATCATCTACTACGCGGAAGTTATCGGGCGAATCCAGAGCGATGGTGAGGGTTTTGGTTTTTTCATCAAAGGCGATGGGGACAACCCGGTACACGCTGGCCATCTGGGAGGGGATTTGTTTGACCAAGTCCGTCGGCAGATCGCGCCCGGCGAGGTCCACAACTTCAAATCCACGTTGGGCCGCCAGGGCAAAGTTGAGGTCTTTTTGGGAGATCATGCCCAGTTCAACCAGCACCTGCCCGATAGGGGTATTAAGATGTCGGGCCTTTTGCTGCGTTTGCACCGCCAGCGCCTGATGGACCTGCTCACGCGTGAGGCGGCCCATTTTTATCAGCACGCGCCCAAGGGGCCGATCCTTAAGTTGATCCACCGGCGGCATGGAGCCGGGCTTGGCCTCTGCGGGGTTGGGCATGGGTTTAGGGGTGCCGGGTTTTGGTGCTGGGGGCTGTTCAGCCATGATTACTCCATAGTACTGCGGCCTAGCCGCTCCTCAATGATCAATGATCACGGATCAATGATCAATCCTCACCCCGCCGCGCGGCGCGATCCGCCATTAGCTGGGGCGTCATCTTTTTCCGTATCCGGCCGGTCCAGTCGGGCACCCATGCGTTCGGCAAGGTCGGCGGGATGGCGGGCTTTATCGACGGCATCTTCGGCGCTGACTTTGCCGGCGCGGTAAAGTTCCAGAAGATGGTCGTCGAGTAATTGCATACCGAATTTTTTTCCGGTCTGAATGGCTGAGTCAATACGGAAGGTTTTATTTTCACGGATCATATTGGCGATAGCCGGAGTAATAACCAGAAATTCATAGGCCGCAACCACGCTGTCGGTATCCGTGCGGGGCAATAACGCCTGGCTTAGAATTGCCAGCAGGGTAGTGGACAACTGCACGCGAATCTGTTCCTGTTGGCTGACAGGAAAAGCATCCACGACACGGTTAATGGTGCTGGCGGCACCGGACGTGTGCAAGGTGGCGAAGACCAAGTGGCCGGTTTCTGCGGCAGTAATGGCGGAACTGATGGTTTCCAGATCGCGCATTTCACCGACGAGAATCACATCGGGATCCTGTCGCAACACGCGCCGCAGGGCCTCGGAAAAGGTTGTCACATCGCTGCCGTGGCCGACTTCACGCTGGGTAACCATGCTTTTTTTATGCTCATGGTAGTATTCCAGCGGGTCTTCAACAGTTTGAATGTGTCGTTCAAAATTTTCATTGACATAATTAACCATCGTAGCCAGCGAGGTGGTTTTACCGGAACCGGTAGGCCCCGTGACCAGAAATAAGCCGCGCGGACGGCGGCAAAGTTCCGCGCAAATCGGCGGCAGGCCGATTTCATCAAACGTCAAAAGCTTGTAGGGAATTTTCCGCAGCACAATGGAAACATGCCCCTTTTGGCGAAACACTGCGACACGGAAACGGGCTTTGGCCAGGCCATCGGAACTGGAAAATGCAAAGCCAAAGTCGGTGCTGCCGGTTTCCTGTAATTCCTGCTGCCCGCGATCGGGCGTGATGGATTTCATCAGGGCCATGGTGTCATCCGGCTCCAGGGATTTGGTGGCCAAATCCCGCAGGTGCCCATGCAGACGTAATACCGGCGGTCGCCCCACATGCAAATGCAAGTCGGACGCATTTTTCTTAATGGTTGTTTCCAGCAGACGATCAATAAGAATTTGTGACATCGAGCTTTTATCCCTTAAAATCGGCGGTTCCCAGCTCACCGATACCAAACATTGTCAACGCCCAGTTACCAAGTATACCCCTTTTCGGCGTCAAGTTCCTGCGCCGATTATTCCGCCACCAAGCCTTCGGTCTGCGTCACACGTGCGATTTCCCGGGGCGTGGTGACGCCGTTGAGTACTTTAATCCGACCGTCTTCCAGCAGCGTTTTCATCCCGTTGGCGATGGCCACTTTACGGATCGCCGAAGAACTCGACCGCTTAAAGGCCAGTTCCCGAACTTCGGCGTTCATCATCATCATTTCAAATATGCCGATACGCCCGCGGTAACCAGTATTATTACAGGCGTTACATCCGACAGATTTATATATTTTTTTACCAGCCATATCTTTATCCGTCATGGCCAACAGTGCCAGGAGTTTGCGATCCGGATCAGGATCAACCTGTTTGCACTGCTCACAGAGCGTGCGAATGAGACGCTGAGCCATGATGGCCTGAATGGAAGAGGCCACCAGGAAGGGCTTAACCCCCATATCAATTAAGCGGGTGATCGCGGAGGGCGCATCGTTGGTGTGCAGGGTGCTGAATACCAGGTGCCCGGTCAGTGCGGCCTGCACGGCCACGTCCGCGACTTCACGGTCACGGATTTCACCCACCAGAATAATGTTGGGTGCCTGACGCAACATGGAACGCAGAATTTTGCTGAAAGTTAAACCGATACTTTCGCGCACCTGGCATTGATTAATGCCGGCGAAATTGTATTCCACCGGATCTTCGGCGGTAATGATTTTTCGATCCGGCGTATTAAGTTCCGCCAAAGCCCCGTAGAGCGTGGTGGTTTTTCCGGAACCGGTCGGCCCTGTAACCAGAAATATGCCATTAGGACGGGCAATGATGCGCTTGAAACGGTTGTAATCGTCCTCTTCAAAGCCCATGCGTTGGATACCAATTTTGACGTTATCCGGCCGAAGAATACGCAGGACAATAGATTCGCCGTGATAGGCCGGAAGCGTGCTGACACGGAAGTCAATATCTGAACCATCGACGCCCATTTTAATGCGACCGTCCTGCGGCAGCCGGCGTTCTGCGATGTCCATGCCGGCCATAATTTTGATACGGGCAATGACGGAATTCTGCATTTGTTTACGGAGGTTGTCGCGCTGCACGCATACGCCGTCGATACGGTAGCGCACGCGGATGCGGTCTTTCATGGGTTCAATATGAACATCGCTGGCCCGCGCTTTAACGGCTTCGGAGATAATAGCGGCAACCAGACGGATAATCGGGGCCTCTTCGCCGTCTTTGGTCTGCTCCTTTAAGGACATATCAATGGATGTTCCGCGATCCATACTGATTTTGCGGATCATCTCATCGATGGATTTCTGCTCTTCGGAAAAAAGTCTTTCAATGTGCTTTTTAATTTTACTTTTTACCGCCAGGCACGTTTCCAGCGGTTTGTTCAGGCGGAAGCGCAGGGCTTCCAGTGTTTCCAGATCATTAGGATCACCAATGACAATGCGGAGTTTACCCCCCTCTTCACCCAGCGGCAGCACCTGATGGCGTTTAATCAGATCCGCCGGCAGGAGCCGAAAATCGCTGACCGCCATGGTATTTTTATCCAGATCGATATATTCCATATCGTACTGAATAGCCATGGCTTTGGTGACATCTTCCTCCGTGGCGACTTT
>JAJZDN010000021.1 GCA_021805985.1 Planctomycetota bacterium
ACGGGCCGCGGCTGGAGTACTCATTAAAGTTAACATCCGCTTCTACGCCGCCCGGCGGTGTGATTCCCATTAATGCCAGCAGATTCCAATCGGTTTGCACCGTGGTGCCGAAGATGCTGGAATTACCGACGCTGACTGATTTTAGCGGCGACGGATTCTGCTGTGTGGTGCCCGTAACATACGGCCAATAGAAAAACGGCGCGCCCAGAAAATTGGCAGTCGTATTGGTGGCGGTAAAGGCATAGTACGCGGTTTTAGGTTTGGTGCCCGGCGGAGCCGGCGCTGCGACGCTCCGCACGGTCATGGCACCGGCACCGATATAATAGTGCGGCTGATAAAATTCATCGGTTGATAATTTCACCGATTTGGCTTCAAATTTCCCCTGCGCCAGTTGGATAATCTCTTTGGCACGCATGTACAAAGGCGATTTGGCCTTAATATCTTGAGAAGTTAATACCGCATTAAGCAGGATGGCACGGTTCGTCGTGAAATCAAAATACACCTGATTCGCATGCAGCGTCTGTGCTCCGGAAGTAACCGTTACATCCCCCTCAAGATATACGCCCTGTACTTTACGCGCAAAGGGGACAGCTTGCGGACCTGTGGCTTTTTTATCGCCTGCCACACGATGCCCCGCAGCACTGAACATGACCGCATTATTAGCCCGCAGCTCCAGGGCATTGTGGCCAGGCACTTGCCTAAATAGATAGAATTCACCCTTGGCCACCGTCAGGCGTTGGTCTCCAATAACTTCCTCTTGAATGATGTTGCCCGTAGCCATAACCGTGGGCGTCGGCGGGGGGGTGACGGCAGGTTTTGCCGCCACGCCTTTAGATGCAGGTGTAGCTTTTACTGGTGCCACAGGAATCGGTGCCACCGCCACACGTGAGCCGCCTGCAAACCAGCCATTGCGTAAAGCCAGTTCGGTCGGTGATATTTCAATAGTGGGAATCGCCATTTGTCCCTGCGGAGCCGCTGCCAATTTATCGATAAGTTTTCGTCCGCGGATTACCAGCGCATTTGTTGATTCGTCGTGAGCAATCGGCGGCGGCCCGGATAATCGCACGCGTGAGGTAATGCGCGTGGTTACCACCATTTCATTGGCCGTGCTTACCGCTGTATTCATAGCACCTTCACGGATTACCACATGCCCCGCCAGAAATATCCGCACCTTAAAAAATCCGGACTGCTGCTGTCCCTGCGGATACAACCAGATGACCACATGATCCGCCGAGAGCCGGCGATACCCGACATCCACTCGCACATGCCCGGCGGCCAGCAGATGCACCGTTCCCCCATTGTTCTGCCATGTGGTGGTATGCTCTGCCGACACCACCAGCGGCACGCCGATCGTACCCGTGGGTTTAAGAATCGGGTAAATGGTGGGGCTGATTGGCTGTTCCAATGTTTGTGCCTGGGCAAGGCAAAAGCCCGTTCCCGTAGCGCCAAGGACCGCCGCCACAATTGCAGCACGAAACTTTCCGCGTAGCACCAATGTGGGCGCGAATGTGTAAGCGACGGAGTTGGTTTTTTTATCTTTTATGTTCGTCACAGTCCCGCTCAAAATACCCCTGCAAAGATCACCAGCCAATTCGCCATGACCCCGTTCAGGGCGCACCAAAACAACCGGGCCAAATCATAGAGCGCCCAAGGGATACTGGGAAGTCAACATGGGAAAAATAAGGAAATATCGCGGCGCGAAATGCCTTCCAGACGCTTGCCAAGACTTCGCGGAGGTAAAGACAGCGGATTACGCGGATAGTCACCGGTATCCATCATTCGGGACATCGATACGCGCAAATGGCATCGCTATTTGGTGACTGTCACGGCAATCAGACTGCTTTCGGTCCGCCCCCAACACCGCAGGGACCCCAAACCGAATCCCTCTCGTATTCGCGTAATCGGAGGTTCAAATTGTGCTGTGACCGTATGGTAGCAACTCTTGACTTGCTATTTTCCTGGTATATACTATTTTCCGACGCCGGAAAATGACAATATGAGTAAAATAGCAGATATCAACCTTGCCATAATGATCCGAACTGGCCGCTTGACCGTCCCGCCGTTGGAAATCCGTACACCCGCATCTCCACCTAATAAGCGAGGAGATGTCCTTATCGACGTGATTTGGCGTGGGCGGTCCCACCGATTCGTGGCCGAGGTTCGGCGGGACGCCAAACCGCAGACGCTCAAAATGGCGATCGATCGCATCCGACATTCCGCCACCATGAAGAGGCAGGCTCGACCGATGATCATTGCGCCTTATTTCAGCCAGGAGAAGCTCGACCAATTGCTTGCCGCCGGGATCAGCGCCATTGACTTCAGCGGCAACGCCGCCGTCGAGGCTCCCGGCGGGTTCCTCTTTTACAAGACCGGGAACCCAAATAAGTACCCCGACAGCTCCCCCATTCGCTCGGCCTATCGGGGCAATGGGTCCCTTGTGGCTCGCGTGCTGCTGATGCAGCGCCAGTTCCAAGCGGTAGGCGACATTCTCGCAAGCATCCGGGCCGGTGGCGGCACATTAACAATGGGAATGGTCTCTAAGGTTCTCCATCGCCTTGAAGCGGACTTGGCCATCGAACGCCCTAACCGCAATGCCGTGCGGGTTATCCAGCCCGAACGACTGCTCGAAGGATTGTTGAATGCCTACCAACCTCCAAAGACGCAAGACCTTTGGTTAGGAAAAGTCGCGGTTCCCGCGACAGAGTTACTGGCCCGACTCGCGGGACTTGCCCCCGAAGGTGCTCTCGTGCGCACCGGCGAAGCCTCGACTGTCGAATACGCGGCGTGGGCCGGTGAACCGATCACCTCATGCTATTGCCGCACGAGTCCGACAGTGCTGTTGGAGCAATTGGGAGCGCCAGCGACCGAGACTCGGGCATTTGCCAACCTTCGACTGATTCAAACCCAGGATCAACTGGTCTACTTTGACACGCGGCCGAACCTGACTGCATCGCCGATTCAGGCGTGGCTTGAGATGGCCAGCGGCGACAAACGGCAGAAAGAAGTTGCCGAACAGATTCGCGGTTCCATCGGGATAGCAACGGGGACACCCACGTGAGCGATGAAATTCTGCGTACCAGCCTCTTGGATCTTTTATATGCTTTGGGAACAACGGCGGAAGGCATCCTTCTGGCCGGAGGCTACGGTCTATACCTCAAACAGTTGTATCTCTCCGACCTGCATATCCACACACTGATCAATGCAGAAGTGTGGCCGGAGCCACGTGCGACACAAGATATTGACTTAATGCTGTCGGCGGAACTGGTCGCAAGTGCGCAATCCATGGCTGCGCTGCGGGCGGCACTTGATAAAATGGGCTACACGGTTGTTAAAGGCTCGGAATTTCTGCAGTTCGTCCGCACCATTTCCGGGACGGCCGTGGTCAAGGTCGATCTGCTGACCGCACAGTTCAATATTCTCGAAAGCAATCGCGCTATTCGTGCCGATGACCGCCGGGCCAGACCCGCATCTGCGGACCACCCTGATCTCCACGCGCATCCCACCGATGGCGCCTTGGCTCTCACTGATGACCCCCTGATTATTGATGTCGCTGGAACGCGCTCGGATGGCCGGGCATGCAGTGTAAAGGTCACGATTCCTCACCCCTTCAACTACCTGTTGATGAAACTCACCGCTTACCGCGATCGGCGCAACGACTCTGACAAGAATCTGGGCCGGCACCACGCTTTGGATGTGTTCCGGATTGTCGCAATGCTGACTGAATCGGAATGGGATCAGATGCTGGCAAGCCAGCGGAGATTCACAACCGACAGCCAAGTGCTTTCCTGCCGGAAATTGGTCCAATCAGATTTTTCAGGCAAAACCACCCTCGGTGTACTGGCAATGCGTGCGCACCCGCTCTGGCGGAACGACCCGCAATTACCGGTGTTCCTCGAAGCGCTTCATGAAGTCAAGACGTGATGCCGCCGCCATCGGCCCAAGACGTCCGGAAGTTTGGCCCCGCGCGCGGTCGGATTCTCTCCACTGGATTAACGAGATAGTCGGGAGGGCAGAGCAGTGCCCTGAACCCCTCATTTTAAACGGAGCCTTGCCGCGAGCCTGTGCGGCTCAAATATCAATTATGCGCAATAAAATAAAAGGGTTTTATGCGAACTCCGCGGGTAGGATTCGAACCTACAACCGATCGGTTAACAGCCGATTGCTCTACCATTGAGCTACCGCGGAAAATGGCTTCCGCCAGATTTTATGGGCAGAGCCGGAATTGAACCGGCGACACAAGGATTTTCAGTCCTTTGCTCTACCAACTGAGCTATCTGCCCGCCGAGCCAAACAATTTACGATACCATGCCAGAAACTGCAAGTCTACGCCACATTTTTGCCACCCCGCAGTTGTCGGCCGGCCCCACTTATCCTATTATTACTCTTCCACGCTCCGGCCGGATGCCCGAGTGGACTAAGGGAGCGGATTGCAAATCCGCGATTCGTGGGTTCGAATCCCACTCCGGCCTTTGTCTGAATCGCTTTGACCTGTGCATTTATCCCCAATCTCGGCGACATGGGCTAAAATAGATCTATGACGACGCCACAGACACTTTACGTTATTGATGGCCATGCGCAGATTTATCGGGCGTATTATGCCCTTCCGCCCCTGAATGCGCCCTCCGGCGAACCGACCAACGCCACGTTTGGTTTTGTTTCCGCGCTCTTGAAACTGCTGCAGGCTCAACGACCATCCCGGCTGGTTCTGGCGATGGATGCCGGTTCCAGCGGTCGTGAACTTCTGGACAGCCAATACAAAGCCCATCGCAAACCGATGCCCGATGACATGCGCCCGCAGATTCAACGCATTATCAGCATCGCGCAAGTCATGGCTCTGCCAACCTTGCGCATTGCCGGGTTTGAAGCAGATGATGTGATCGCCACGCTGGTACAACGCATCGTTGCCCAAGTTGATCCACCGGATATTTTCATCTGCTCGCGGGATAAAGATCTCGACCAGCTAGTGGGAGATAAGGTCCGGCTTTATGACATTCAAACCGGTGAAGCAATTGATGCCGCCGCACTTATAAAAAGCAAAGGCTATTCGCCGCAGCAGGCCGGCGATGTGCTGGCATTAACCGGAGATACGGCAGATAACATTTCCGGCATTCCGGGCGTTGGCCCGAAAACTGCGGCCAAATGGATTTCCCAGTTTGGAAATCTGGATAATCTCATCGCTCACGCCGCTGAAATACCGGGAAAAATAGGTCAGGCCTTACGCGATAATTTGCCAATCCTGGCGCAATCACGGCAATTGGTGCAGTTACGCTATGACGTTCCGCTGGAATTGCCCGATGCGGATTTTGATCCCGCTTCTTTGGCAAAGCTGGAACCTGTATTTCATGAGTTGCAGTTCCAGCGTCTGCTGCCGGTATTAAGACAAACCCAACAAATGTTGGGAATGCCTCCACCGCCCATCCTGGTGGCCCCGAACCCTACCGCTGCCGCGGGTGACATTGTGGCCAATAAACCCTCTGGCTCTCCTGCGCCAAGAGGTCTTTTTGATTTGCCGGAGTTGGCTTCGGCCGCAGTGTTTTCGGAAGTTCGCAACCCCGCTGCCGCGTTTGCTCTATCGGTACCCGTGGCTGCACCCGTGGAACTTGGCCGTGTGCAGGGTAATTATCGCTTGGTCAATAGCCCGGCAGCATTAGACGCGATGATTCAGGAAATTCACGCGCTATTGGAGGGCAATGCCAATCGTTGGCTGGCGGTGGATACCGAAACCGATTCCCTTTCCGCACTGGAATCGCGACTGTGCGGGATATCACTGGCCGCCAAGGAGGCTTTGGCGTGGTATATTCCAGTTATGGGGCCGGGATGTGAACTTTCTTTGGCGGATATTTCCGCCCGTCTGGCTCCCCTTCTGGCGGATAAAAATATCCGAAAAATCGGGCAGAATTTGAAGTATGACATGCACGTTCTGCATCGGCACAACATGCCGCTTGGGGGGATTTATTTTGATACGATGGTCGCCGGTTATCTGGTGGATTCTGCAAAGCAGAGCCTGTCCATGGATTCTCTGGCGGCGGAGTATCTTAGACTTCAGCCAATTCCCATTACCGACCTTATCGGCTCGGGCCGTAAGCAGGGGAGTTTTGCGGATGTGCCGCTGGATCGGGCCACACAGTATGCCGCCGAAGACGCAGATGTCACCTATCGTCTTGCAGTTGTGCTGTTTCCGTTGATCCAGGCCATGGGCATGGACAACCTGATGTTTGAACTGGAAATGCCCCTGGTGGAAATTCTGGCGGAAATGGAACGCACCGGCATCAAAGTTAATAGCCGGCACTTGGAAGAACTGGGCCTTCGCCTGGGGAAGAAAATTGATTCTCTTCGCCTGGAGATTATGCAAGCGGCAGAGACGGATTTTAATCCTGATTCCCCCAAACAACTCGCCCAGGTGCTTTTTGAAAAGCTTCAACTGCCCCGTGGCAAAAAGACCCAAACTGGCTACAGTACGGATGTGGCGGTCCTGGAATCTTTAGCGGATCAACACCCGGTGCCGGCGCTGGTGCTGGAATATCGACAGCTTGGAAAATTGAAAAATACCTATGTCGATTCATTAATTCAAGAAGCCGCCCGAACCGGGCGGGTTCATGCCCAGTTTAATCAGACGGTTGCGGAAACCGGCCGGCTTTCCAGCAGTAATCCGAATTTACAGAACATTCCTATCCGAACCGATGAAGGCCGCGAAATTCGCAAGGCGTTCATCGCGGACGGCCCGGACAAAGTGCTTCTGGCCGCTGATTATTCACAGATTGAATTACGCATTATGGCCCATTATTGCCGCGAGCCGGCGTTGACCGACGCCTTTGCCCGCAATCAGGATATTCACCAGTTTGTCGCCACGGAGATTTATCACGTTCCTGCGGATCAGGTCACCAGCGATATGCGACGCGTAGCGAAGACCGTTAACTTTGGCATTATCTACGGCCAAACTTCTTTTGGTCTCAAGCAAGTGCTGAAAATTTCGCAAAGTCAGGCCGAAGCATTTATCGCCGCGTACAAACAGCGCTTCCCCGGCATTACCGGATTTTCCCATGATTGCATTGCACAAGCTTTGCAGCATGGCTTTGTCACCACGATATTGGGACGTCGGCGACCCATACCGGAAATATATTCAGAGCGGCAATCCACGCGCAACTTTGGACAGCGCGCCGCCGTCAATACTGTTATTCAAGGCTCCGCGGCTGATCTAATTAAGCAGGCGATGGTACGCATTGCCAAGCGCATCGCCGGCGATTCACGCATCAACATGCTTTTGCAGGTGCATGATGAACTGGTATTTGAGTGTTCCCGCACGGCCGTAGAGGAATTTTCCGCGTTGGTTCGCCAGGAAATGGAACAAGCTATTATCCTCACGGTCCCGCTAAAAGTAGATGTTCACTGGGCAGAGAATTGGCTGGACGCGAAATAGAGGTCAAGGCGGGAGGCCAGTAACCATGAGCAATGACTATTGAATAAAGATCCCTGTGATCAATATTTCAAAGGCAGAAACGTGATGTGAGGTTCTTCCGGGGGCTTTATGTTTCATGTCTCAAGGGCGGCGGATGGATGGGGGGTGCATGATCACTGATGATTGCTGTTTTACGTCAACGTATCCCCCTGTTTTCGTCAGGCGGGGGTATGGAACTGGGCAACGGCCGTCCGCGGGGCTATCCTGCAAATTTGCATCTGATATTTCTGGCTGATGGATGAACAGATTGGAGAACCTATGAAATTCAAGCAACTGGCCATGACGATGATTTTCGCTGCGGCGGGAGCCTTGACGCTGGGGAATTCCGGCAAGACGTTTGCTGCGGCTCCGGCGGGGAAAAAACATACAGCAGATATGCGATGGTGGAAAAAAGCCCGCTTCGGCATGTTCATCCACTGGGGGCTATACGCCGTGCCCGCCGGCGTGTGGCATGGCAAACATATTGGCGAAGGGGGTGAATGGATTAAGAACAATGCCCATATTCCGAACCGCCAATACAATGCGTTGGCTCGAAAATTTGATCCCGTTGATTTCAACGCTAACCAATGGGCCACTATCGCCCGCAAGGCCGGCATGAAATATATGGTTATTACCAGCAAGCATCATGACGGCTTTTGCATGTTCAACACCAAAGCCACGAATTTTAATGTCGTTAAAGCCACCCCATGGCATAAGGATCCGCTGGCCATGCTGCCTGCGGCCTGTAAGGCACAGGGGATTACATTCTGCACGTATTATTCCATTATGGATTGGCATTCCCGGGATCAAGTGCCCGCGCACCCCAGCGCCACGCATCCCACATATAATCCGACCCATTTTGCCCCCGGACGCGGGGAGGCATACCTGCATTACATGGAGCGGCAACTTCATGAACTGGTGACGCAGTATCATACGCATCTGTTCTGGTTTGACGGCCAATGGATGCATGGCTGGGACCGTAGCGATGCGCGGCAACTGTATACGTATATCCGTTCAATAGATCCGACCATTATTATCAATTCGCGTATTGGTTTTGGATATGGCGATTACGCCACGCCCGAACAGAGTATTCCACCGCGCGGGCTGCCGGGGCCATGGGAAACCTGCATGACCATCAATAATACTTGGGGATATGTTTCATGGGATCATCATTGGAAATCCTCCACCATGCTGATTCATCATCTCATCCATTGCGCCAGCGGCGGCGGTAATTTTCTGCTTAATGTCGGCCCCACCGCCAAGGGCATCATCCCCAAACCGGAAGTGCGGCGGCTCATGGCAATGGGAAAATGGCTGCGTGTTAATGGCGATGCCATTTATGGTTCGCATCGTACACCCTTTGCCAAAGCACTTTCCTTTGGCTACGCCACGCAAAAGCCTGGCAAGCTATTCCTGGAAGTTACCAAATGGCCCAAGAGCCGTACCCTGGTTGTGCCCATGCA
The DNA here is from genome assembly GCA_021805985.1 of Planctomycetota bacterium. Classification (GTDB taxonomy): domain Bacteria; phylum Planctomycetota; class Phycisphaerae; order WQYP01; family WQYP01; genus JAMDCX01. The sequence continues at coordinate 8,899 of JAJZDN010000021.1, forward strand.
TAATAAAATTGTCCGAGCATATTTGTTAAGCAATCCTTATATTCCATTGCAGACCGCCTCGGGGCATGATGGCCAACTGGTTTATGTGCCGGCGCAAGCTCCTGATTCCGTGGCCACGGTCGTGGTGTTGCAAGTGGACGGTGCAGTTCGACCGATGTAACGGGTATTTCGGCGGCCCCGTCAGCGAATTTTGGGCATGGCTCTGGACAGACCCCTTAACGGCGATTCGCCGACGGGGGCTGCCAAGGGTTCCTGATGGGCTAGGCTGTCGAAAGTGGATAATAAACGCATAAATTTCCGCGCGCCATTGAACTTATGGCCGTTTTTCCTGATGATACACTTAAAGGGTGGTTCTATTCGCCACATAGAATCACCAACCAATGTCGTTTTGCCCGGGTTTGTGTCATTGGAGGAAAAGGTTCATCAATGGCGACCGTTGAACTTAAGCAGGTTTCCAAAATCTATCCCGGCGGCGTGTGCGCTGTCAACAGCATAAACCTCACGATAAAGGATCGGGAGTTTGTGGTGCTGGTGGGGCCATCAGGGTGTGGTAAAACTACCACGCTGCGTATGGTGGCGGGGCTGGAGGAGATTTCCGATGGAACGCTTAGTATTGACGGTCGCGTGGTGAATAATGTCGCCCCCAAGGATCGCGATATTGCCATGGTTTTTCAGAATTATGCGCTGTATCCGCACATGAGCGTTTATAAAAATATGGCATTTTCCCTGCAACTGCGGCGGCGCGAACTGGGGTTGACCAAACAGCTTATCGACCAGCGTGTGCGTGAAGCAGCGGCCATTCTCGGTCTGACGGATTATCTGCAGCGCAAGCCCAAAGCCCTGTCCGGCGGACAGCGGCAACGCGTAGCGGTTGGGCGGGCGATTGTGCGCGATCCGAAAGCGTTTCTCTTTGATGAGCCGCTATCAAATCTTGATGCCAAACTGCGTGTGGAAACACGCTCGGAAATTAAAAAACTCCACTTGCGGTTACAAACCACCACCATTTATGTAACACACGATCAGGAAGAGGCCATGACGCTGGGTGATCGTATTGTGGTCATGAAAGACGGACTGATTCAGCAGTGCGCTCCGCCGCTGGAGGTCTATGAACATCCGGTGAACCGGTTTGTTGCCTCATTTGTCGGTACGCCGCCGATGAACTTTTTTACCGGCACGCTGCAAAACGGTCGTGAGTTTATATTCGGCGATCAGCGTTTGACACTGCCGGAAAAATTGACAGCAAATCTTGGTCAAAGTGCCGCTGCTCCGCTGGTCCTGGGCGTGCGGCCGGAGTCGATGTCTCTTTGTAATGAGGGGCGGTTTTCCGGGGAGAATAATTGCATCCGCGGAACCGTCAGTGTCATTGAACCGCTGGGAGATAAGGTGGATGTTTACTTCACTTTAGCCAATCAGCCGCAGATGGTCTGCCGGACCGATGCGCATCATCTCGCGGGAATCCGTCCGCAATCTCCTGGTAGTTTTTTTGTGGCCCTGGATAAATGTCATCTTTTCGAAGCCGACGCAGTCGGGCGTAACGTATCCCTGGCAGGTGGTTGAAGGCCCTGTCTCAGATAAGTTTTCAATAGATTCCACCGCGTGCAGCCTACTGCGGCCTGCTATCCGCGTCGGCAATCAGGCGCTGGAGTTTTTCAAAGGTCCACATCCTGCGTGAAACGGGGCATGCCCCAGCGTTGAACCGCCACGCCACCGATGAAGCAGAATTGCCATGCGTGGTTGCGGCAGAATGCCTCAACTTCCGCAGCGGCCAGGATGACGTCGTCCAAGCCGCTCATGGTTGCTTTCTCCGACGATGAAACAGGGCCTGCTGTTCTACGAGTCCGGACCAGTCCGGACGTTCGCGCCATGGCGTTCCCGGTACTTTCAATGTCTGAATTTGCCGCCATACATCTGCATCGGTTAAAGCCCGCAGTTCCTGATCGCGAATGATTTCCAGCATTCTGGAAGTTTCACGATACTTTTTTTGCCACTGCGCTTTATCAAAAGTTCCATCCATGTTGGAATTATATATCAAGATCCCCGAGATGTCGTTGGGGCCAACGCCTGCAGGGGCGTGGCAACATTTCCGGGCCACACGGCCGTGTGGGCAAACTTCACAAAGCCGCCGGCTTTGCCGGTGGTGGAACGCACCATAAAAGCATCCAGACTCGCCGGGACCAAACGGCGTGATTTGCCCCTGATTTGGCGTTATTTCGGCCCTGCCCGGAAAAATTGCCACGCCCGCCTGCAGCCGGCATCCGATAGCCTCCATGAAACCTGATTTACCATCCCTCACATATCCTCCGGCTCTACGTCGGTTAAAAACTTCAATGTTCTGGGAACCGGGAAACCAGGAAAATGCGACTTCTGACTCGCCCGATTCAGTGCTTCACGTTATTATGCCGAGCCGAGAAAACACGCGGTCATTCGGAGACGAATAGTTATGCAGGATCAGCAGTATATTGCAGTGGACCTGGGAGCTGAGTCAGGCCGCGTGATGCTCGCAACAGTCAGCAAGGCAGGCATTGCCCTGACGGAAATGCACCGCTTTCCCAATGGACCGGTGCGGGTAGGAAATGTTCTTCACTGGGATATTCTTCGGTTGTGGGGGGAAATTCAAACAGGTATAGGCAGAGCCGTTGCCGAGGCAGCTTCCGCGGGGAAAACAATTGCCGGCATCGGTGTAGACACGTGGGGCGTGGATTTTGGCCTGCTGGATAACAATGGGGAATTGCTGGCCAATCCTATCCATTACCGCGACAGCCGCACGGAGGGTATGCCGGAAAAGTTTTTCTCCCGGATGGCGTGGGAACGCGCGTATGCCATCAGCGGTATACAAACCATGAACCTCAACACGTTATTTCAACTTTGTGCTCTGGCGGAGAATCGTCCCGACCATTTGGATCGGGCGCGGCATTTATTATATATTCCGGATCTGCTGGTGTACTGGCTTTGCGGGCGCATTGCCAATGAATATACCATCGCCAGCACTTCTCAAATGCTCGACGCCCAAAGGCGTGAATATTCCAGGGAGATTCTGGCGTGCATACCCGTTCATCCGCCCATCTTGCCGGACCTGGTGATGCCTGGCACTTTACTGGGGCATGTAGCTGGTTCAGCGGCCGAGGCGACGCAGGCGCATGGCATACCGGTTTTGGCGGTGGGATCCCATGACACTGCAAGCGCGGTGGCGGCGGTGCCGGCTGGTACGGAAAACTGGCTGTTTTTATCCAGCGGTACGTGGAGTCTGCTGGGGGCGGAAATAGACCAACCGATTTTAACCCCGGATGCCATGAATTTTAATCTTACCAATGAAGGGGGCGTGGGAGGGAAAATCCGCCTGCTGAAAAATATCGCCGGCCTCTGGCTTTTGCAGGAATGCCGCCGGGCCTGGGCGCGTGACGGCAAAGATTTTGATTACCGCACGCTGGTGCAATTAGCCCGCGAGGTGCCGTCGCGCGGCGCGCACCTGGACCTTGATGATCCGCACATGCTCGCCCCCGGAGATATGCCGCTGAAAATTATGGCGCAGTGCCGTCGAATGGGGATTAAAGTTCCCGAAACGCCGGGAGAATTTACCCGGGTAATTCTTGAATCGCTGGCCGCTACGTATGCACGCGTCCGGGATACGATTGAAAAAGTAACGGGGAAAACTTACACCCACTTGCATATTGTCGGCGGCGGCTCGCAAAATGAATTGCTGAATCAACTGGCCGCCGACGCCACCGGCCTGCATGTTCTCGCCGGGCCGGTGGAAGCCACTGCACTGGGCAATGTCATGGTTCAGGCCATGGCTTGCGGCCAACTGGACTCTTTAGCCGCGGGCCGGGAGCTGGTTGCCAAATCTTCCCAACTGCGTGAATTTATCCCGCATGAAAAAAGAAATAAATCATAGATTTTCCAGGGAGTAGTTCTATGCTTAAAACACCTCTGTTGCACCCGCAGATTCTTTCGGCCCTGGGTCGGGGCGGCCATAGCAGCAAAGTGCTGATCGCCGATGGGAATTATCCTGCCTGGACGCGTCGCGGCCCCCATGCGGAAGTGGTGAATTTGAATTTGGCCGCTGATTTGCTCAAAGCGACGGACGTACTGAACCTGATTTTGCAAAGCATTCCCGTGGAGGCCGCCGTGGTCATGGCTCCCAACAAAACCGGGCCGTATAAACTGACCCAGGATCCGCCCATATTTGTGGAATATCAGATGCTTTTAGATACATGGGCGGCAGGCAATAAGCTGAAAAAAGTTGAACGCTTCGCCTTTTATGATGCCGCCTCCACGCCGGATGTATGTCTGGCCATTGCCACGGGCGAAAGCCGGATCTATGCCAATATTCTTTTGACCATCGGTGTGGTGCGCTAGACTGGCTTCACCGATGCGTTGTCGGGCGGCTGAATGCGACGGTCAGAGAATTTTAGATGGTTGCGGGGGCGGAACGTTACGGCTGACGGTTGTTTTTTTTGGGGGCGCAAAAGGATTTTATGAATATTGTTCTTATCGGTTATCGGGGCGTGGGGAAATCCACTATCGGCAAACAACTGGCAAACCGCATGGGTATGAATTTTGTGGATACCGATGAGCTGATTATGCAACGGGCCGGTAAAACAATACGTGAAATATTCCAGCAGGGCGGCGAGGCATTATTTCGTGATCTGGAGTCGGCAGTCGTTGATGATTTGGCTGAAGCGGATAATACCGTCGTAGCGGCGGGTGGGGGCGCGGTGCTGCGAAAATCCAACGTCGAAAAACTGCAGGCCAACGGGCGAATTGTCTGGCTGCAAGCGCCGGCGGAAGTGTTGTGGGAACGCATTGGTGCCGATACGCTCACCGCCGCCAATCGGCCTGATCTTACCAGTGGCGGTGGCTTGGAGGAAATTTTGCGACTGTTGCAGATACGCGCACCGCTTTACGCCGCCGCCGCGGACATCGCATTGGATGTTGCCAATATGCACCCGGATCAGATTGTGCGGTATCTGGCGGAAATGGCTTAAAGCCGGGGCCGTGGGGCTTAATCGGTCTCAATTTGAAAGCCTTGCGTGGCGGATTGAATATAGCGGCTTGGCGACACAGCCCCGTTCGCAGCGGCGGCAGGCGGCAGGTCATGGCTGTTTTGGGCCTCGGTGTCCGGCGTTGCCGTGCGGCGTTTATGGGGTTTGCCCGACGCGGCTTTGCCAGGCTTGGCCCCGGCACCCGATGCGGAGTTATCTTCTGCGGGACTGCGTCGGGGTGTAGGGGTGATTTTCCAGATCGCCGGATACAGGCTGGTAATATGTTCGCGTGCGACAATACGCTTGGCATGACGCGGATTCAACGGGCAAAGCTGCACATGGCCGGGATCAGACGCCGGATTTCCCTGGGCATCGACGAAATAAATGCGTTTGAAGGTTGTGGCGAAATTATCCTGCTCATCAAGACGAACCAGGCAGTCATCCCCATCCGATGGAGTATCAACGCTCGACAGCACAATAATATCCCCCGGCAAATACTGCGGTGACATGGAGTCTCCCTCTATACGCAACGCAAACATGCCGGCGTAAGGAGCTGCGCCTTGCGGCGTTTGCTCCGCCGAGGCATCAGGCGGCGGGACGGGAAGATACTCATCCGCAACGCCCACCGGATAATCCAAATCCGTAAATTCCGCCGGTGTTCCCGCGGCCACACGATTAATTAAGGGTACCTGAATTAAAGCTGGAAATCGGAATTCTGAATGGGTGGGGATAGATGGTTTTGCAGCACCGGAATTCTCATTCCCCGGCGCTGATCCGCTGCGGCGCAGCCATTCATCAAGATCAACCGCGCCGCTGCTATTGCGTGGCAACGTGGAACTTGTGCCTTCCGGCATGAGTTGCCGGATGCTTTCAGGCGTGCGCAACCAATCTGCCTGCCGGATCAATTCACCGGTGGCAATAGCCAGGGCTTTCTCAATAAGTGCCAATTTGTCACTTGAGGGCGGCCCTACGAGCCGGGCGGTTTCAATATTGGATAAATAAGGCTTGCTGATCTGCGTGGCAGCGGCGAGATCGTCCAGCGTCATGTTCATTTTCTTGCGTTGCAGCCGAATCCGTCGCCCCAGCTCGGCCAGCGTTGCAATCGGAATTGTTGTATCCGAGGTCTCATTTTTAACATCAGAAATAGGCAATTTCATAGTGCTAAATCCCTTTAATATGGTTGTTAAGCAACAAACATACAAGATAAGTGAGAAAATTGCAAATGCCATTGCTCGGGCGCTTCCTCCAACCTGCAATTCTCTTTGCCGCGTGTTACACTCTTTCTATGAAGAAAAAAACGCCGCCCGTGAGTCGTTATGCCAAATCCGAGGCCCTTTTTGCAAAAGCGCGTGATCTGATGCCCGGAGGTGTCTCGTCGCCTGTGCGATCATTTAAAAGCGTGGGACGCGATGCACTGTTTATTCAATCCGGGGAAGGCCCAGCAATTATTGACGTGGATGGCAATTCGTACATTGATTACGTCATGAGCTACGGCCCTTTGATTCTGGGGCATTCCCATCCGGCGGTTCAGGCGGCAGTTGCCAAACAGATCAGCCACGGCAGTAGCTTTGGCTGTTGCAGCGCATCGGAAATTGAACTCGCAGCCATGATCAGACAGGCCATGCCGGCGGTTGAAATGATTCGCTTTGTCAATAGTGGTACGGAAGCGGTCATGAGCGCCTTGCGACTGGCGCGGGGATTCACCGGGCGGTCACTGATTGTCAAAATGGCCGGTGGATATCATGGGCACGTTGATTCTCTGCTGGTTCAGGCCGGCAGCGGCGCTACCACGCATGGTCACCCCAGTAGCCCAGGCATTCCGGAAAGCGTCACCGCCAATACGCTGGTCATCGCTTTTAATGACCTGCCGGCGGCTCAGGAAGTTTTCACAAAATTCGGCCCGCAGATCGCGGCGGTTATTACCGAACCGATCATGGGTAATATTGGTGTGGTCACGCCGCAGGCCGGTTATCTGGAAGCGTTACGGAAACTGTGCGAGGCGGCGGGGGCGCTTCTGATTTTTGATGAAGTCATGACCGGTTTTCGCGTGCATCCCTCGGGCGCTCAGGGGCTGTTGGGGGTGACGCCGGATTTAACCTGTCTGGGAAAAATCATCGGCGGCGGCCTGCCGGTGGGGGCGTATGGCGGCCGGCGGGATATTATGAATCTGGTATCCCCGGCCGGACCGGTGTATCAGGCCGGAACCCTTTCGGGCAATCCATTGGCCATGCAGGCGGGAATCACCACGTTGCGGCTTCTCCAAGAGACCGACATATATCAACGTCTTGAAGTTTCAGGCAAGCTGCTGGAAGACGGCCTGCAGCAAAGCGCTCAAGCAACCTCGTGTCCAGTGTCCGTGCAACGCTGCGGTAGCATGATCACCCCGTTTTTTTCACCCGGCGGTACCGCAGTAAAAAATTACGCCGACGCTCTGACGTGTGATCAGGCCGCATTTGCAAAATTCTTCCAAGTGCTTCTGGATGGCGGGGTATTGATCCCGCCATCCCAATTTGAAGCCTGGTTCATCAGCGCCGCCCACACTGAAAAAGACATCAAAAAAACGATTACCCTTGCGGAACAAGCCATGCGCGCGGCCATGCGCACATAGCCTCGAAGCATGACCGCGTCCCTCCGTCTCCCTGAAGTGCGTAATAACACCACAAAGCCGCCGGCTCTGCCGGCGGTAGGGCCACCGTAAAAGCACACGCTTGCCCATGCAGAATTCGATCCCGTCCCATGCCATGACCGCCAGCTGCCTCAAAAAAGTTGCAGGACCGGCATATTTTGTTGCATCGGCGATTGCTCAATGCTATAAGCATTGAATTAGTTCACTGCAAAACAAGGTTGTGTGGTATGAAACCAGCTGCCGCAACTTTTCCAGATGTGCGTCCCATCGTGGACTCCCTGATCGCCCGGGCCTTGGATCGCCGTGCTTCAGATATTTATATTGAACCTGTCGCGGACGGATTTCAGATTCGCTTCCGTATTGACGGCCTGCTTGAAACCATTGAATCGCTACCCAGTGAAACCGGTGAATCTATTGTCAACCGTGTCATGGTCATGGGCCGACTTTTAACCTATCGCCGGGACATTCCGCAGGAAGGGCGGATGCGTATCGATACTCCACGCCCCGTAGATGTGCGATTATCCGTTATACCCACCCTGCACGGCCTGCGTGCCGTGGTGCGTATGCCGGCTGAATTATTTGCCCCGCATCAACTCTCGGATTTATTTCTGCCCCGCCATACGCTGGATTTTCTCATGGAATTCTGCCGGTCAGATTGCGGCATGTTAGCGGTCATCGGCCCGGCCGGGGCTGGAAAAACCACGACAATTTATGCCCTGCTGGATCATCTGGCCCGCACGCAGCCGGGCATCAGTATTGTTTCGCTGGAAGACCCGGTTGAGCGCGGTATTCCCGGCGTAACACAAATTGAAGTCAGTCCCTTTGGTGAGTTGGATTACCAACGCGCCTTGCGCAGCATGTTGCGGCAGGACCCGCAGGTCTTGTCCATCGGTGAAATCCGGGATAACGCCACCGCTTCCCTGGCGGTGCAGGCGGCCCTGACTGGACACCGCCTGGTGTGCACGATGCATGCAGGATCAGCGGCCGGGGCGATAAGCCGCCTGCTGGAAATGGGCATTCAGCGGTATCAAATTACCAGCAGTCTCTTTGGCATATTGAATCAGCGGCTGGTACGGAGAAAAACCGCTTCTGGCTATTGCGGCCGTCTGCCCATAGCCCAGTGTGTCCGCATGGATCAGGTGTTAAGCGCGGCGCTGCTGGACCAAAGCGATGCTGCCGGCTTGGACGCGGCGATGCGGAAATCCCCGGCTTATCAGAGCCTGCATGACGCAGCACGGGATTTAATCAGCCGAGACACTACGGATCAAGCGGAAGTAGACCGGGTGCTGGGGCCGCTGGTGGAAAATGCCGCGCCGGCGGCAGCGATTCTCTAATCATGTGTCGCGCAAGAGATCAAACTTTCTTCGGCGAAAATTCCCGGCATGCCGTGGCGGAAGTAAGGAGTGAACCATGGATAGCAGTTTCGGTTATCGAGCTACGTTGGATTCCGGACGCGAACTTTCCGGCACGCTTAATGCACCGGATCAGGCGGCTGCGCTGTCGGTGTTAACCTCCTTGCAGTTAAAAGTGCTGGATCTCTGGCCCGCCGGTGCGCCGGCCCGCACGCGACCCTTAGCCGCGGAGGATTTCAAGAGTTTTAATCAGCAGTTGGCACTATTGATAAAGTCCGGCCTGCCGCTGGAAACCGGATTACAATTATTGGCGGCTGACGCACCGCGCGGTCGGCGTCCCAATGCGCTTGCGAATATCAGTGCGGATTTACAGGCGGGCCTTACGCTGCCGCAGGCGGTGGAAAAACACCGTGGCGAATTTCCACCGGATTACGCGCTGCTGCTGGACGCGGGCATTCGCACCAGTAATTTGTCGCAGGTGCTGGTAAATTTGGGAAACCATCTGGACTTGCGGCAAAAGCTCAGGGAGAGTATTTTCCGCGCGGTGGCGTACCCGATATGTGTGATCGCTGCGATGCTGGCGGTCCTGATGTTTATGGGATTAAAAGTATTTCCCTATTATCAGAGCTTTATACAACAGTGGATGACAACTAGCCGGGAGCACCTCTTCTACGGCAGCCGCACACCCCACACGCCACTGATTACCAGAGCGGTCCTGTATTGCGGCGTGCATGCTCCGGCCTTTGTTGCTCTGATTGTGACGGTTGTGGTGTTGGTTTTGGGATTCTGGCTGATTTTCCGTAAACGCCCGGTGATGTTGCACGTGCAGGACTGGGTGGCTTTGCATATTCCAGTGCTGGGGCCAACACTGCGGGCGGGGTTTGTGGCCCGCTGGTGTGATGCATTGCGCATCGGCGTGGTTAGCGGCCTGGATTTGCCGCAGGCGATCGAACTGGCCAATTCTGTGACAGGTTCCCCCGCACTAAGCGCCGACGGTATGCAGATGAATCAGACGATGTCGCGCGGCCTGCCGCTGAATCAAGCTTCGCCGGGACGGATGTTGCCGGCCTCGGTCGCTGCGACAGTTCAAAGTGGCATCGCCGGAAATAATCTGTCCGAGACATTGACGGTGCTCTCGGAAGGCTATACGCGGGAAGCCCAAGCGCGCATCAGCATCGCACCGGCGATCGTCACGCCGGTAGCGTTGTTGTTCATTGGCGTCATGGTCTTTACGCTGATATATGCTATGGCATTGCCGTTTCTGCAGCTTCTGGCAGGGGTGGGCCGCGCCGGATGACAGGATTGGGAATCGGTTTCGTTGGGGTTGGTTCGATAATTCATGCTTAAAAATTTGCAAATATGGCTGGCACGCAAGCGCATTGTACGATGGCAGCACCGGCGCGGGGTGCTGGCATTTCTGGGAACCTGGCTGCCGGTGTGGTGCGGGCTGGCAGTAATGTTTTGCATTTTCACGCGGATATTCGGTGAAATGCTCCTGCTAATGCTTCCGGTTTGGGTGCTTGGCCGGTATTTTATTGCGCGCCGGCGCTGTGATATTGTTATTCAGAATATTTACGGCATTATTCGACTGAATCACCTGTTGCCTGAAAATTTGATCCTGGCCGCTAAGTGCAAGCGCGGAAAAGTCGCCGTGCGACTCCAGACAATCGCCGAGCTGCTGCAACAGGGCCTGCCCCTGGCGGAAGCGCTGCGCCTCGGGGTACCGGAGTTAACAGCCGCCGACCGTGCGACCATAGCCGAGGCCGAAATGTCCGGACGCCTGCTCCCTGAGCTTGAGAGATTAAGCGCCCGACGTACCGGATGGTCCGCTACCAGCGAGTTGGACGCCAACTATGGACTCTATATTCTTGCGACGCTGTGCATTCTCCTGTTCGCAATCGCAAAAATCTTCACTTTCGTGGAGCCTAAATACCGGTATATGCTCAAAGCGTACGGAATCCCTTTTGCAAATCACTGGTTTACCCGGGTGGTTATCGCCGAGCCGAGGCCGGTGTGGCGGCAGCTGCTGGACATCGCGATTGCTATCGTCATTGTGGTGGTGGCCACGGCGCTTCGCCGCCTTGTCATGCCATTTTTCCGCCGAGGGAACGTATCAATCTATATTCGTGACAGGGTCGCCTGGTGGCTGCCGATTGCGGGACCCCTGATTCGTTGGCGAGCTTGGTCAGATAGTACGCGGATTCTCGCGCAGGGCATGGCGGCAGGCCAACCCTTGCCGGAGGTTTCCCAATCTGCCGCGATGGCTGTTAGCAGCCGTGTTGCACGGCGGCGACTCCGGCAATGGAGCGAAAAAATATTGGCCGGAATGCCAGCGGATGCCGCAGCAAGAAAATCCGGCCTGCCGGGAATAGTATGCCACGCCTTGGCCCAACCGCTGGGTTCCACAGGTTCGGCATTGGGACTGGCGGCGGGCTATTACGCCCTCAAATATCGCCGCAGAGTGGAAATCATTCGTGCTGTAAGTATTCCGCTGGCGGTGTTGTGCATGGGATCGCTGGTTCTGATGTTGTGTTTGGCGCTGTATGTGCCCTACATTGAGTTGCTGCAGGTTGTCAGCAGGGGAGGCGGGTGATGGTTCGGCGACGCGGCTTTTTCTTATTCGATTTGACCGTGGCGATGGCAGTGCTCCCTGCGGCGGCGTTTGCTCAGAATGTTGAAGACGCCAGGCGGCCCAGGATAATTGGAGTCGCAATCAGCGTTGGCGACCGGTGGGCGAAGTGATGCTTAAAGATTTGCAAATATGGCTGGCACGCAAGCGCATTGTACGATGGCAGCGGAAACGCGGAGTACTGGCATTTCTAGGCACCTGGCTGCCGGTGTGGTGCCTGATCGCCAGTGTTGTCCTTCCTCCGATTACGCCCATCCTGTTCGCAGTCATTTTTTCTCTACCAGTGATGGTAATGGCTCGGTATTTCATCGCCCGACGGCGCGCCCAAGTTGTGCTGCAGAAAATCTACGACGCGATGCGATTCAATCATCCACTATATGAGAACTTGTTGCGGGCTAGCCAGAGTGAACCAGGCATCCTGGGTGTGCGGCTGCAAACGCTCGCCGAGGAATTACTCCTCGGAAGGACGCTGGCGGGGTCGGTGCGGCTGGCGGTGCCGGAGGTGGCCGCCGCAGACTTGGCATCGCTTGAAGAAGCCGAGAAATCTGGATTTTTATTGACCGAACTGCATCTCCTTTGCAAGCCCCGGCGGAGTTGGCCAAGCTCTTCGGAGCTCGATATGAACTTCCTGGCTTATTTTATCTGCCTTCTGATCACGTTCGCTCTGGCCCTGATGGTGTTCCGTTCGATGATCGCGCCCCACCTTTATTGGGGCCTGGGCCCCGGCGTTTTTCCTTTCGCGCGGCCGCTTATGAAAGTCACGTCTTTTCTGAGTTACCACCGGGTCAAACACATCGCCATTGGCCTCCTCGCCAGCCTGCCCTTCGCGATCATCATCATTACGGCCATCCTGCTTCGCCGCCTTGCGATTCCCTTTTTCAGGCGCGGAAATGTCTCGATTTATATCCGCGATGCCGTGGCGTGGCGTCTGCCGATAATGGGTTCCCTGATTCGCTGCCGCTCTTGGTCAGACGGTTCGCGGATACTGGCTCAAGGCATCGCCGCGGGCCAGCCCTTGCCGGAGGTTTCGCAATCCGCGGTAGAAGCTGTTGGTAGCCGCGTGGCACAGCGGCGCCTGCGGTTGTGGCGAGAAATGGTGCTCGCGGGAACCTCGGCGGACCGGGCGGCCCGGAAATGCGGACTGCCGGGACTGTTGTGTGGCGCTCTGGCCCAACCGTTGGGTTCAACAGGTTCGGCACTGGCACTGGTGGCGGGATATTACGATCTCAAATATCGCCGCAAGCTGGAACTGATCCGAGCTGTGAGCATTCCGATTGCCATATTGTGTATGGGAACCTTGGTGCTGCTGCTATGTTTGGCATTGTATGTGCCATACGTTCGTATTTTGCAGTTGGTCAGTGGAGGCGCTGGATCATGAATCGAAGTCGCGGCTTTTTTATGTTCGATCTGACGCTTGCTATTGTGCTGCTTTTGACACTGGCGTCGGTGTTCGTCCACGTGGTGTGGTTGTATAACCGGGACTGCGTGCGTCTGGCGGCTATTCGTAATGCGGCCCGCAATGAGCAGACAATACTGTATCGTGCCACGATGCGGCCGCGGGAAGCCGCTGCCAAACAATGGATTGCCGGGCCGGGGCTTATCAGGCCGGCCAAAATGCCAAGCCGGGGCAGTCAGGCATTGCCCGGAGGCAGCCATTGGGTTGCCATTCATGCTGGCCATTCCGCCGGGCAGACACTGTATGCGTTGGCTCAAGCACCGCGGACAAAACGTATCGGAGGAAAAAAGTGAAACGAAAAATGCGTGCCGAAAGTTGCCGTTGTAAAGGCGGATTTACCCTCATGGAGTGCGTGGTCATGTTGCCCGTCATGGCTGTTTTTTTAATGATGGCCGGGCAGTTTTTTGTCGCATGCCTCCGGACATTTAACCGAGCTGATCTGCGAGCTGTACACATGTCGCAGCAGGGACAGCTCCTGCGGGAATTGCGACAGGATATAGCCACCGCGGAGCATCTGCAGTTGCAGGGATCCCATGGTCTGATCTGCGGGTTTGGAAAAAAGCGGAAGATTCTCTGGCTGGTGAATTCCAACGGCACCGTGGCACGGATTTGGCAGAATGGGAAAATTTCTCCGCCCCCGCAGTATTGGCCCGCACTCTGGCCCGACCTGCACTTTGCACAATTTAGCCCCGGCTACGTCTCTATCTCCTGGGTGAGAGGAAAACAACGCGTCACCCAAACATTCGTATCCCTTGCGGCGGAAATTCATGCCGGAAAGCATGGTGCGCTATGAACCCTGATTTTCTACCCCATCCACGTAACACCACCCATAGCCCACGCCCGCGCGGTTTTGCGATCATTACCGTGGTGGCGATGATGGCTCTGGCAGTGGCGTGCTTTGTAGTGGTGGGCGAGGTGTTTTCCTATCAGTTAAAACTCACAAATCACACCATCGCCCGGCTCCAAATGGAGCTTCTGCTGAATGCCGGAGAAACCTGTGCCATAGATGAACTGGCCGACGGGAAAGGTCTGTCAGATTCGTGGAAGGTGTCGCTGCCGGAGGCACTGATAAAAAAAGGTGCTCGGCTAATGCTTGCCGAGCGCCGACAGGGCGAAAACATTATATTCTTTACTGTGAAGGCGACTATTACGAATTTGCACAGTAGTCGCGTGCTGGAATTCCAACAGGATGCCAAGCATTGGCGGCTTACCCGTGTGGCCATTCCCGGATCGGCCTTCGGGCCTGCCACTTTCCGGCGGCCAGCATAGGCTCATTGTTGTGATTGTATCGAATCTCTGGGGAGTCTCCCGTGGCATTAAAGTCGTTAACCCGGTGCCTCGAGTGCCATTATTTTTACGCTTTTTAGTTGACGGCAGGGCGTTGTGGTGGTACAAAAACGTTTGATTTTCGACAGGGTGGCGGCTGAGCTATGGCAGGAGTTGACGTGATTTCTACAACACAACGGCCCGTTCTTATGATTTCTCAGGCCAGTACTACGGCCATTGTTGGTGCAGGTCGATGGACCGGCGTAGCGCGGGCCATTGGTTTAGCGGCCGCGTTTGCAGTAACTGCGGCCTTAACCGGATGCGGCGCTTCGCCATCTCATCAGGCTGACGTGCAGGCCAATGCGGCCTCAGCCAAAGCGTCCGCGCTGTTAGGGGATGCGGGCCGGTATCACGCCAAGGCTCATTTTCCGGTTTCAATCAGCGCGCCCTTAAGCTCAGGCCAGTTGGCTTCAGCGCAGGATGCCGCTAAAAGCAATCCGGGCGCTTATCTGGAACCTCCCTCGGTTAGCCGGGATTTACGCCACGCCTATGCAACGCTCTCCAGCGCGTTGGGCAATTCTGATCTGAATTTCCAGATGAAGGGTTTACTTGAAATGCAGCGCGGCTTGGTCAACTTGGCCTCCGCGCAAGTCCATACAGACCAATTATCCGCAGCCTTAATGGCATTGCAGGATCAGGTGTTATCGCTGGATTCAGGATCAACCCAGGTGGGGCATTTTGCCGCGAAAATGGCATTTTTGAAAAAGCAGCATGATCTGTATCTGCACTTGTATGATAAGGACTTGCGCCATGCCCAGCGTATGGAAAAATCTGCGAAGCTTGCGGTAGCGGACGCTCGACAAAAAGCAAAATCTGTTCGCGGGGTCTTAACCCACTATCAGGGAATTGCCAAAGGTTTGGATATTCGTGGCATGGCTTTGCAGACCAAGGGCGAAGTGACCGTTACACCCGCTACCCTGGTGGATTTTAAGCGGGGAGCAGGATATCTGGATCGGGCCGCGGCCGCCAATCAGAAAGCCAATGTGCTACAGGTTCAATATCAACTCGCGACGCTGGTCGTTCATTCCGCAAAACTGCAACAAACCCGTTGGGCCAATCAGGTGGCGGCGTTGCGGCAGGCACAAAAGTCAGCAGCGGAATTGGCCCAAAGCGATACGGCTCAAGTTACCGCGCTTAAGGCGGGCGTCACCATTCTCATTGACGGTGCGGATGGCAGTTCTCCAACTTCTGCCGCCGGACGCTCTGCCAGCATTAACGCACTGCTTAAAACCATCAATAAGCAGGCTGCGGTCGCTGCGAAATACGCCGACGCGGCCTCCCGTGATCTTATGGACGCCCTGAATGAACAGCGCCGCTCCAGCGCCTACGCCCAAAGCCTGGTTACCTCTGGATTTAAACCGGGCGACCCGCTGGTGGCCGCCAACCAGAGCCGCGCCCCGCAGTGCGTGCTGGAGGTATATCGTGCCGCCGCCGCACTGAAAGCAGGACAGATTGCCGCCATGCGAATGTACGCAGCGCAACTTCAGGCCGGTGCCGCCAAGGCTGGCAAACAAATTTTTTCTCTGGTAAGTGAAAAGTCGCCTCTGCGGGAACCTGCGGCCGGCGTGGTGGGAAATTTCCGCAAGCAGGCGATGGTGGAATTTAATGTCCATGCCGCTGGCGCGTTGAAACAAGCACAATCTTCTTATCCCACGCAAGCTTCACCGCTGCCTTGGATAGTCCCGGCGATGATGTATAACGTCGATTTATCCGTTGCGGGTATTTCCAATAATCCATCGGTCCGCGCGGCCGCACTCAAAGCCGCCGCCGCCAGTGCAATGACCGCCCAAAAGGTAAATGCATCGTTAAACTTGCCGCTACCGAAGAAGTGAAGCACAGTTCTCGGAGCCTGTCCGAGTAATGGTGCTGAATAATGCTGAAAATAACGCCGTGGTTCCGATAACGTAGCCACAAGAGAGTTTTTTTCTTAAAAGCGTTTGCTTCGCTTCTCCGGATGTGTAGAATATCAATTGTTGGGTCTGAAGAGAGGCATTGTTTTAACGCCTCGAATATTTTTTTCAGAGTTCAACGAGAGGCAGAGCCTCCCAGTGGGTTCAATACAACATGGATGTTGTGTGGTCTGACAATTTGCGGCTGAAAGTAGCCGCAATATTTGATGGCCGGATGGAGATGAAATTAGCTGGCACTTTGCGTTGAAGTGTCAGCGTTTCAGAATTTAGCAAGCCGGTTAAAGTACGTAACCGGATGCTTACCCACGGGAGTATGCAAGATGTTCAAGAATACAATTTTATCGGCAGGTTTGATCGCGGCGGCAGGGGCACTCGCCTCGGCGACGTCGGCCAACGCAAGTATCCAAAAGTTTTCCGGATCCTCCAGCGGTAACGCTTCCACGGTCGTTTTTACCTTTAACCCCGCGAATAACGACGTCACGGTAAATATACAAAATACCACGTCGTCCGTAAGTAATATCGGCCAAGCTATTTCGGGAATATCCTTTTCATTAGCCAACCTCGGCAGCGGGTCGCTAAGCGTCGATTCAAGCGCCCCAGTAGGTTATGAAGGAGATAGTTCAGCCGGTGGCTCGCTGTTATCCAACAGCCAACTGAACAACCCGTGGGAAATTGCCGACAGCAGCGGCACATTCGCCCTGGGAAATCCCAAAATCCTTGGTAATGTCGGTGGTCTTGGCTTGAGCGCCGGAAGCGACTATCCGAAAAGGGGGCCAACCGACCTCGTAGTTGAAACGATTCCAAATCCAAATGGAAGCATTGGTGCCCATGACCCATCTTTGTTTGGACAAGGTACCAATGGTGCCGAAGGCGTCACCTTTACGCTGGACGGAACAACCCAGTCATCGATCACCAGCAACACAACTGTCACGGGAAATTTGACTGTCTATTTTGGCACCGGACCCGATTCGTCTATTTCCGCGGAGTCCGTTCCCGTAACCGTACCCGCCGGCGGCCCGCTGCCGGTGCCTGCGACGCTGCCGCTGGTTGCTGGAGGAATTCTGGCCCTGGGGGCGTTGGCCCTTCGGAAGCGCGGAAGATTTCAATGATCACGGATCACGGATCACGGATCACGGATCAAAACTGCCAATACTGAATTTACTGTAAGTGCTGAATCTGGAATCTGGAATCTTGCATTTAGCACTTAATATTTGGCATCAAGCAAAATGGCAGCGAAGCGCTTCAAAGCCTTCTAACTCCTAACATCTAGCTTCTGCGTTCTCGTATGATTACTCATTATTCATTGGCCCAAGGCCACGGAGGATCCACAGATTTCACGGATTTGCACAGTTTAACGGTGACGGGGTTGTTTTACCACAACGGCACGAAGACACGAAGAAGGGGAAGGGACAAGGAGTTGGCGCGAGAACGCAGGAGCGATAAGGTTTTGAAGCTCTGCGCTTTGGCATCTCACAGACTCATTATCCAGAGTCGGCCCGATCCTTCGCCGAGCATACGGGGCATTTCAGACCCATCGCATTCCCGGCCATTACTCGGACAGGTTCTCAGCCTTTGACTCCTTAATGCTGGTTGAATTATTTAATCTGTGTAATCCGCAAAATCTGTGGATTGTTCAACAGTCCTTTGTGTCTTTGTGCCTTGGCGATCGTTACCGCTGGCGCCGGTGCGGTGAATATTTATGAATTCCGGTATGATGGGGTGCTTGGTTGAACGGAAAAAGCCGAAAGGAAATGTGTGAAGTTTAAGCGTACGGATTATTGTGGAACTTTGAGAAAAGCCGATCTCTCACGGGAGGTTGTGGCGGCCGGATGGGTGCAATCTTACCGCGATCACGGCGGCGTGGTGTTTGTGGATTTGCGGGACCGCACGGGAATTATACAAATTGTATTCCGCCCTGAATTGGCGGACATTTACGCACTGGGTCGCCAGTTGCGACATGAAGATGTTATTCTGATCAAAGGTCGTGTTCTGGCACGAGCAGCCCAGGCCGTAAACCCGAAAATTCCCACCGGTGAAATTGAAATCGCGGTTGAAGATATGGAACTGGCGAATAAATCGGACACCGCCCCATTTTCGCCCGCGCAGCATGATCCGGTAAACGAAGATACGCGTCTGAAATACCGCTACCTTGATCTGCGAAGCGCCGATATGGCCCAGGCGATGGTGACCCGGCACCGCGTAACAAAAATCATGCGCGATTATTGCGATGAGCATGGCTTTCTGGAAATTGAAACGCCCATGCTTTACAAGAGCACACCCGAAGGTGCCCGCGAATTTCTGGTGCCGTCCCGCCTGCATGCCGGTGAATTTTACGCCTTGCCGCAGAGTCCGCAGTTATTCAAGCAAGTACTGATGGTTGCAGGCATGGATCGGTATATGCAAATCGCCCGGTGTTTTCGGGATGAGGATTTGCGCATGGATCGGCAGCCCGAGTTCACGCAGCTTGATCTGGAGATGAGCTTTGTGGATCGGGAAGATGTTATTGACCTGATTACCGGATTGCTGGTGCGGTTATGGAAACAAATCCTTCACGTGGATTTGCCTTCGACATTTCCCCGCATGCCCTGGCGGGAGGCGATGGACCGCTTTGGTATTGACCGCCCCGACACGCGCTACGGCATGGAATTAAAAGACATCAGCGATATGGTGGGGCAAACGGAATTCGCCGTATTTAAGGATGCGGTCGCAGCCGGCGGTTGCGTGAAATTGATCGCCGTTCCCGGCGGAGCGGCGCTGTCGCGTAAGCAACTGGACCAGCTTACTGAAGATGCCAAAAAGCTGGGGGCCAAAGGGCTGGCGTGGATTAAACTTGGGGGGGATGCAGGGGCCGGGAATATGGGCGGCCCGATCGCGAAATTCATCCCCGCCGCTGCGCAACAGGCCATTCGGCAGCGCTGCGGTGCCAATGATGGCGATATTCTGTTAGCGGTGGCGGATAAAATCGAAACCGCCTGGAAAGTCCTGGGTGAATTAAGGCAATCACTGGCCCGACAACTCAAACTGATTCCGGAAAATCGCTTCGATTTTCTCTGGGTGGTGGATTTTCCAAGTTTTGAACATGACCCGGCGGCCAACCGCTTCATTGCCCGGCATCATCCGTTTACCGCCCCCCTGGCGGAAGATGTGCCTTTGCTGGAAACACAACCGTTGGAGGTCCGCGCCCAGGCCTATGACATTGTGCTTAACGGCATAGAAATCGGCGGTGGCTCCATCCGTATTCATCAGCGCGATGTGCAATCCAAAATCTTTTCGCTCTTGGGCATTTCACCGGATCAGGCACAGAAAAAATTCGCCTTCCTGCTGGATGCCTTGCGGTTTGGCGCTCCGCCGCATGGCGGCATAGCACTGGGACTGGATCGGCTGTTGATGCTGATGCTTAATCGGCAAAGCATCCGTGAGGTGATTGCCTTCCCGAAAACGCAAAGCGGCACAGATATGATGACCGAAGCGCCATCGGCCGTGGACCCGCGGCAACTCACAGAGTTATCCGTTGCGGTGATAAAACCTATGGCCAGTGCACCGGCAAAAGCCTGATGGCTATAGAACAAGCGTGCGGCGCTGCGGAACGCTTTAAGCAACCGATTAAAAGATTGAACTTCAGAATTTCCGCTTTCGCGCTCGATAACCTTACGTTAAAGCTTTAAGATACAAGCGAGTTGCGGAGTGAACAGGGTGGTTAAAGTGAGGGCGGAATGCCGCTTTGCTAAAGCCATTGCGGAATTGGATTTACTAGCATGATTGATCGCGTTAGAACCAAAACTGTCATCACCATGGGGCCGGCCTGCGCCACAGCTGAAATGTTCAACCAACTGGTTCAAACCGGCGTCTCGGTGGTGCGCCTGAATTTTTCCCATGGTGATTTAGCCCAGCGGGAAGAGTTTTTAGCAGTGGCCCGCAGCACCCTGCACCACCCGCCGCTGGCCATCATGGGAGATTTATGCGGCCCAAAAATACGGCTGGGCAAGGTAATCGAAGGTGGTATGACCGTTGCCAAGGGCGATGTTATTACCATTCAGCGCGAGCCGGTGCTGGGACAGAATAATCTGTTGTGCTCCAATTATGCCTGCCTGGTTGATGATGTGCAGATGGGGCAATCGATTCTTATCGATGACGGCTGTATCCGCGCTACAGTTATTGAGAAGGCCCCGAATAGTGTACGCTGTGAAATAATGGTCGGCGGCAAGATTCAATCTAACAAGGGCATTAACCTGCCGCAAACACGGCTTTCCATCCCCAGCGTGACGGAAAAAGACTGGCGCGATATTGACTGGGCGATTGAACACCAACTCGATTACCTGGCGTTGTCCTTTGTGCGCAGTGCCGATGACGTGCAAAGTGTTCGACGGTATCTGGAAAGCCGGAAATCAGACATTGATCTGGTGGCAAAAATTGAAATGCCCCAGGCCATTGATGATCTTTCCGCCATTCTGGATTGTTCAGATGCCGTGCTGGTAGCCCGTGGTGATATGGGTGTGGAGATGGAACTCACCGCCGTGCCCCTATTGCAGAAAAAGATTGTCGACGCGGCCCATGAAGCCGGCAAGCCCGTCATCGTCGCCACGCAGATGCTGCAATCTATGGTGGAGAACCCCACGCCCACCCGCGCGGAAGTATCAGATGTAGCCAACGCGATATTAGATGGTGCCGATGCGGTGATGCTTTCTGGTGAAACCGCCGTGGGAAAATATCCGCTGGAGGCCGTGCAGACCTTACGGGATATTGCGGATAAAACCGAGCGATATATTGTACAGAAAGGCCTCCGCACGGAGCCACCAAAATTGTTACAGATCAGCCAGCATCGCACTGCCGCTATTGCGCACGGGGCCATGGCGATTGCACGGGATATTAACGCCCGAATGGTGGTGGTATGGTCGCAAGCCGGTGGATCGGCGCGGTATTTATCAAAAAACCGCTTTCCTATACCTATTGTCGCGTTGTCAACCGATGTGGCGGCTGTGCGACGCATGGCGATGTATTATGGTGTTACCGGCGTGCATGCGGCGATTCCGAAGCACTTTGACGATCTGCCCGCAATGGTGGATGATTTGTTGCAGCGTGAGCATTGGGCGCAGTTAGGTGACCGTGTGGTGATTGCCGCGGGAGCGCCGATTGGAACCGCCGGCGCCACCAATAGCTTAAGCGTGTATACCGTTGGAGAACACGCCCGCATCAGCGGTGAAAGGCAATGAAGAAAAACGCCATGACACATTCCACCGATACTGGCATATACACCGATCTCCCTTCAATGCGACAAATAGGCGATGGAATCCCCTGTACCGCAGCCATCTTGCCTGCATCGGGAACACGACAAAAGCAGGCGGGACGCCTGCGGTACCTATACTGCTGTTACCTTCGCAACCCAGTATCATCCATGGCCGGGAGGAGTATAGAAACACAGCATTCGGCGGCAAGCGAGCCTGCGATGGTCCGTTCCGTAAAGTCGCTGAAATTTCTTGCTCTGATGGCCTGTATGCTGGTGACACTTTCCGGGTGCGGTGTAATTCTGCATCATTATCCGCAACCAAATGTGGGATGGCATAGCAAGAATTATTCCGTAGTCTTTGGTGTGTTAAGCCAGCACAATACGCATGGGGCCTCATGGACTATTCGTTATTCATCCGTATATGCCGGGGATCCCTATGGTGGGAAATTCGCATTGACACCCAACACGGAACTTGTGGGCTACCTGCCCGGTAACACGGTTGAAATTTCTGGCCACCCCGAACCCAAAGTCCGTAATAAAGCCGGCACGGGCACCCTGTATAAAGTTACCAGCATCCGCCTGTGGCTGGGCAAAGGCCACCCGAATTATCTGACCAGGTAGCCCGCGGCTGCCGCACATTTCATCTATATTTCAAATATTTTATTTATTAATACGAATTTATACTGAATTTTATTGCTTTGGTGTAAAGTATTGTGTAAAGTTATTTGCTATGGCGTAGGCGATATGGCGTTGCTTTTGTCAGCTATCCCTCGGGCATGCGGTTAGGAATTAAAAATGGCAACTCCCAAGAAACAGTCTGTGAAACTCCCCCGCGCCCCCCTAATTTTTGTTCTGGCACAAGTCAGATTCAGCCCTGTATTAAAAATGGAGTCCTACGTTCCCGATATCCAGGAGTATATGCGGCATCATGGGTTTCCGAAATACAGAGTCGAAACTATTCAGAATATCATGATCGGATCGGGGACAAAAACCGAGGTAACCAGACGCTGGATATTCGACGACGCGGAGAGTTGCAGGCAGGTGATCCTGACGACCGATGCACTGACTTTTCAAACAACCACATACGATACCTTTGATGGGTTTGTCTCGGACTTCACAACGGTTGCGCAGCCACTGGCTGATCATGCCAAGGTCGAACGCATTGAACAAATCGGCCTGCGCTATGTTGATTTACTGACCCCGATTGACGGGATCAGCACCGGAGAATTATTGCGGCCGGGACTTCGCGGTGTACCAGCCGCATCGCTGGGTAGCGAGAATATGGTTTTCAGCTTCGCCTTGCAGGCCCAAACGCCGCCGGGCGTTCTTACGGTGCGATCGATTCAATTGCTGAACATTGAGTCGCTTTTGCCGCCGGATCTGGGGGAAGTTTCCCTGGCTTTTCCAAAATGGGCATTGAAAGCCCAGGATACTCGTGTGCTGGATTTCGACCATATTTCCCGGACGAATCTCTCTTTTTCCGGTGCCAGCTTATCACAGGAACTGGGGGAGTTGCATAAATATACGGATATGGCGTTTCGGTCTTTTGTCACTGAGGAAGCTTTTCAGGCATGGAGTTTACCCGGATGAGTTACCCACCAACACATATTGATAGGGTTGAAAATACCGTTTCACAGTTCGGCATACAACACCTGTCGGCGCTGGGAGAACGGCACATGGGCATGGTACAAAAGATGGCACCAGAGCCAACCTGTTTCCGACTGGGGTATGACTATCCAGCAAGCGGGCAATTGGGTGTCACCGGTGGTGTGGTGGGAGACGGCTTATGCACGGTCCTACTGGTTGGTACTGGCTCACTTCCACGAAGCCCGTCCGCTTCGCTTAGCAATCCGGCTGCGGGACGGGCCGCCGTGCGCACGCATGGCGAGCCGCGAGCGGCAGTAACACTTGGTGATTCTTCCCATTGTATCGCCACCATTCGCACGGCATTTCCATTTCAGATTTCGCAAATTGCCGAGATTCTCGGCGTCAGCCGGCCAACAATTTATGCATGGATCAGCGAGGGGCAGCGGCCGCAACCGCGCTGTCGGGCAAGATTAAATCAAGTCTACGGCCTGGCAGAATTCTGGAACAGGCAATCTAATTTGCCGCTGCCCGCGCAGGCATTAACCTCTCCGGATGAAACCGGCGCAAGCCTCTTAGAGATGCTGAAGGCGGAAACAATCGACGTTCCCGCGATCCGAACTCGCTTGAATTGCCTGCAAATTGGCACACGGAGAACTATAAGTGCGCCATCGATTGCTGATCTAGCTCGAAAATACGGAATCAACTTGGAATCCAATACGGAAAATATCGGAGAATTTGATGTGATAACCCGCCGACCGATGAATGAGGCGTAAGCGCATGTCCGAGTTGGGTGACCATAGCGCCTTGATAAGCGCGATACGCCGGAATAAGTGGCGACAGGGTGCGGTTGTTTCCGCCTTGGCTGTCCCGTCTCAGCTATTCCCGCTACTTGATAGGGATAAAAGCCACTGGGTTGTACTATCACACGATTGCGACATCCTGCACCACGACCTTGAAAACGAGCCTCACGCCGAAGTCATTGCCCTGGCGGTAAATCGGCTGCGCGACGGAAATCTGCTTTACGGCAAGAACCCACGCCGATTGCAGATCCAGTCGCATGCGGCCGGCCACTGTTTGGAGTTTCATGCCAATAGCCGACGGTTTATTCCCCGACGTTGCCTGGCGGACTGTCACCCCGACGACGCCGTCGCTCTTTCTCCCGAGCAAGTGCAAGAGCTCGCATCGTGGATAGCACGCCGTTACGTACGTACCGCTTTCCCAGATGCATTCAATGCTCGTCTTCAACCGATTAACTCTGAACTGATCCGGGTCCTTAAACGCGATGGAGAATGGATCAGTGGGATATACGTAGCAATGGAAATGGCGGAACTTTCGGCAGATCAGCCGTACGACGTACTAATGACGATAACCATGCTCGACCAGGATTTCAGCCAGCCGGATCGCAGAAGCAGGGTTCAGCAAACATGCGACATCATTGAAGTGTTGGTCAACGCGCAGAAACGTGCCATCAGCATCAAAAATATCCAGATGTTGCCCGAATCACAACTGAATCTAACAGACTGGAAGAAACTTCGCAGGCTGGAGTTTGATTATCTTTCCGCCGGAGGTGAATCATCGCCGGCAACCCCACGGGTATAGGAACATTCCTCCCAGTGTCATCATAATATCTTGCTGGCACTGCTATAGCAGCGACCGCAGGCCGGAAATTATTGCAAGCATGACGATGAGGACAAATCCAATCGCGAAAAAAGCGATTACAAGTGTTACCAGCCATAGGCCAATGAGGCATAAGCGGGGTATCCATTCGGTCTGGGGATCACGCAGTTCTTCAAGATCGGCGCGCCAGCGACCAAACATTTCCTTGACCCACCAAAGAGCGCCAATCAGCAGCAGGGAGACGAACAATAATCCGAACGTGGGCATCCTTAAAACCTCCGAGTCCGATTATACGCCTTTTAGGTGGGCGTGGGACCGTCTCCACGGCGGTGCGGATAACAATCCGTGGTGGTTATAACGGTAACGCAATAACTTCCACCGCCCGGGCCAACAGTGGGACGGGAAGCACGAGACACAAAAACAACAATCCCAATATCAGAAAAATAAAGACTATTGCGTTTGCCGCGTTGCGGCGGCCAGACTTTTTGAGCTCAAGTCCCAGTCCGATCGCCGCGACTATGACGCCATCGAATGCAAGTACAACCGCCACACAAACCGCATCGCGGCGTTCGGCGAGTTGTCGTTGCCAAAGCGATTCCGGGATCGTGGTCGCGGAATTATTTGCGGACGGCCACATATTGACCGTCGCGGCGGCAATACTCGCAAACCCCAGCGCAAGGGCCAGAACAATTCTTGCGATATTTTTGCCGGGCAACACCCGGCGCATCAAAAAACGACCGATGTTGCCACTCCGTTCGGGCTGAATTCCCATTGTTTCCATAGCCAGTCTCCTCGCACTACCGAGACATTTTCACCACGCTCCGCTGTTAACTTCGCGCACCGGAACCATACACAGGTCGTAAAACGAACGCTTGGAAAAATGGACAACCGGCGCGGGAACCCGGGTGCCCAGGCCGCTCAATCCGACCTGAGGCGCAGACGGTACATCGCCGGAACCCGTAAAGTCGCGACTATAATAGGTAAAAATATTATCACGGTGTATCCCGCAATAGGGATTAACTTCCCATGAGACGTGGTCATCCCCGAAGCCGACATTCTCGCCGTCGCCGCCATGATTGCCCGAATTGTAGATGAAATTGCCGTAGGTATTGGCTTTTGGAAGGACCGTCGTGATTCGGTTGGCGTTCCCGGATGCGGAACGATCGGCGGGGGCCATATCACTGACCACGGGGAGATAGGAATTGCCGTTATCTGTCCACCACGGTCCAGGCCGTGCTATGCTGCCGGTGGCCACAGGCTGCCATGGATAAGCAATCGAGTAACTTTCCCCCCGCCCCCTCAAGTTCGGCGTGTCGCCGCCGGACACTACACCGAAGTTTGCTTGCACCGCGGTAGTATTAGTAGAACCGGCAGCCAAATATTCCTCGGATGGTGTCGTTGCAATTGGGTCATGGGGACAAATAAAATCCTTGGGTTTAAGTTGGTGCTGCAATACCAGCAACCACATACAGGCCAGCGGATTGCCCAAGTCGCTCCCATGCGGGGAGCTATCGTGTCCGAACCACGCCGCAGTCATTTTTTGTGCCGTAGGTTGGGCGGGCAAATCCATAGGGTTCTGCGGCGCGTTGCTGTACGCCACGCCGTTCGGTCCAGGAGTGCAGGGAAACTGGCCGTTCTCACTCTGGGCGTATATATACATAGCCTGAATGATGCCTCGGATATTGGCGGAACAAATAGCTCGGTTTGGCAACCCGCCTTCGCCTGTACCCAAAGACTCCATTAATACGACCAACAAGATTGTGGACATGAACACCAGCACGATCAGTTCCAGCATCGTAAATCCACTACTTTTTTGATTGAACATGGCCTGCTCCTTTCGCGGCAACGGCTTTTTACCATTCTCCATTGCTTACCGAACGCACGGGAACCATACACAGATCGTAAAACGAATGCTTGGAAAAATGGACAACCGGCGCGGGAACCCGGGTGCCCAAGCCGCTCAATCCGACCTGAGGCGCAGACGGTACATCGCCGGAACCGGTAAAGTCGCGACTATAATAGGTAAAAATATTATCACGGTGTATCCCGCAATAGGGATTAACTTCCCATGAGACGTGGTCGTCCCCGAAGCCGACATTCTCGCCGTCGCCGCCATGATTGCCCGAATTGTAGATGAAATTGCCGTAGGTATTGGCTTTTGGAAGGACCGTCGTGATTCGGTTGGCGTTCCCGGATGCGGGAAGATCGGCGGGGGCCATATCACTGACCACGGGGAGATAGGAATTGTCATTATCTGTCCACCAGGGCCCGGGCTGGGCAACCCTTCCATCCGCGGCGGCCAGCCACGGATAAGCGATTGAATAGCTTTCTCCCCGACCTGTGAGGTCAGGTGAACAACCATCAGCGCGTACGCCAAAATTGGCCTGATATGCGGCGGCATTTCCCCTGCTGGACGTGGTTGTGTACCCCAGACTGGGTTCAACGGCCATTGGGTCGCCCGGGCAAATAAAGCTTTTCGGTGCATCCTCTCCACCCAACACCAGCAACCACATACAGGCAAGCGGATTGCCGAGATCACTTCCACGCGGCACCTTGCCGCTACCGAACCACGCAGCGGTTATCTTCTTCGCAGTGCGGATTGGGAGCAGATCCGAAGGATATTGCGGCGCGTTACTGTAAACCACGCCATTAGGGCCGGGTGTGCAGGGAAAACGCCCATTATTGCTCTGGGCGTAGATGTACATGGATTGGATGATACCCCGAATATTGGCGGAACAAACGGCGCGGTTTGGTAATTCGCAAACGACACAGATGGTGGGTTTCAGCAGGGCGATCGTTATGAAACCGGCCGCCAGTAACACAATTAGCTCCAAGCGTGTAAGGCCCGACCGCCTGTTGAGATAAACTTGCATGATCGGTTCCTTTCCTATCTCCAGGCGTGGAATTACCTGTCAACGCACACACGATTTCGCCAGCGCCGGTCGAAGCGTGGCGGCGCGGT
The DNA here is from genome assembly GCA_021805985.1 of Planctomycetota bacterium. Classification (GTDB taxonomy): domain Bacteria; phylum Planctomycetota; class Phycisphaerae; order WQYP01; family WQYP01; genus JAMDCX01. The sequence goes on from JAJZDN010000021.1 coordinate 36,570, forward strand.
GTGCGCCGTGACTCATTGCGCGTTGCCAGCCCCGGATACAGTAGCGGCTCCCAAAATAGCACTCGCGATCGCGGCGTCGCCATCAAGGCCATCAAGTAGATGCCTAAACTGCGATGCCGGGCCGGAATATTTCGCGCGCTTGCGTCAGCGTAATGAAGGGGATGATAACGGTTCGGTAGAATAATCTTCACGCCACGCGGAATTCTGCGCGACATACACTCCGTAGCATTATTATAGACACCTCTTCACAGGTAGAGCAAGAACAATCGATGCGTAATATTGCAAAACATCAGCCCGATGGTGACGCGTCGGGATCGCCAACAACGGGAGCTTTTTCGTAGCAGCTGTTGACCGGAAATCAGAGCCAACTCGTAAATGCGAAATTAAAAACCGGCCCTGTATTTTCGTTGTCACCCGACCATCGGTAACCCGAGAATCTGATCCAACTGCCGGTGGGGAACGTGCTGCAGATTCTCAAATGAAAAATCCGCCCATTTCCTTACAGAATTCAGACTACTGGTGGTCGCGACACCCAGAACGCGCAGTTTCGCTCCATGGGCGGCCGCGGCTCCGCCCTCAGTATCTTCAATGACCAGGGATTTGGCAATGTTCAAGTTGCCGTCGCTTAGGGCATTCATACGGTCAAAGGCCAGAGAGTATCCCTGCGGATCGGGCTTGCTGCGTGTGACATCTTCAATGGCGATGATCACCGGAAAATAGCGTTCCAGCATAAAAGCTTTTAACAGCGTCGTGATTTCCGCGCGCCGCGCGCCGCTGCAGATGCCGCAGGGCACATCGCGCGACGCCAGGTATTTAATGACTTCGGTAACACCCAGCATAGGTGCGGGGGCTTCACCAAGACGGCCATCCATAATTTTATCTTTTAGTGCGCAGAGCTGATTCAAAAGAGCGACCGACGGCTCAATGCCCTGATCTTGAAGGACCATGCGAAAGGCTTCATAATTTCCAAATACGATGTATCGAGAAAAATAGCGTTCCGGCGTAATGTGAATAACCCGGCCGATGGATTCCGCCGATGTCAGCAGGACCTGATTGTACGCCGCAAGGTGCAGTTCCTCGGTGTTGGCGATCACACCGTCGAAATCAAAAATAACGCAAGCTTCACCCATAGATCATCCGAATTCGTCGCCCTTGAAACTATGACCCAGATACGTCTGACGTACCAGTGGATTATTAATTAATTCTTTGGGGGTGCCCTGGGCCAGGACCTTTCCCTCGGAAATAATCAGTGCCCGGTCGCATACTTCCAGTGTGCGCTGCACGTTATGATCGGTAATCAGAATAGCTTTTCCCATCTGGTGGCGCAACTGCCGGATTTCACGCTGCAAATCCTCTACGGCAATGGGGTCCACACCGCTGAAGGGTTCATCCAGCAGAATCAGCGATGGATTGGTAATCAAGGCCCGTGCGATTTCCAGTTTGCGGCGTTCACCGCCCGAAAGAGTAAACGCCTTTTGCCGGCGCGTCTTGGTCAGGCCGAACTGTTCCAGCAGGCGATCCGCTTCTTCACGCCGCTGAGCGCCGGTTCGCCGGGTCTGCTCCAGAATGGCCAGGAGATTTTGTTCCACCGTCAGGCGGAGAAACACCGATGGCTCCTGCGAAAGGTACCCCATGCCGCGCCGCGCTCGCTTGTACATGGGAAGATGCGTAATATCCACGCCATCAAAAAGCACGGTCCCGGCATCCGGGCGGATCATACCGATGGCCATGCGAAAACTGGTGGTCTTTCCCGCTCCGTTGCGGCCTAACAGGCCGATGACTTCCTTGTGCCCTACATCAAATGACACTTGGTTGACCACCGTGCGTGTGCCATATCGTTTAACGAGATTATGAGCCGATAGCAGATTCAACCAACACCATACCGCCGCAGTCACCAGACTCCGGGCCGCCACCATGGCAGCCTCAAAACTGGTTGTGCAGCATTGTCACGATTGCTCGGCGGTATGGCAAGCGCATGGGCGGCCAAAGCGCCAGCCGCATCATGGATTATTGCCGGGGGCAGTGCGGAAAATAATCACCCCGTGCGCCTTTTTTACTGGATGTTTTAATGGCATAAGCCGCATGGCACCGGCGCACATGACAATAATAAGGCCGCACAAAACACAACCGGAATACCATTTTTTGGCAGCCTGCCGAAACGGTGCAAACATCGTGGCCCGTCCCGCCAGAATCGACAACAGAAAAAACAAAGCCAGCGCCGCCAGAAGTTTAACCGTCAGCAATATTTGATACGCCGGCGGCTCAGAACGCATATTGATCACCACCAAAAGCCAGTAAACCCCGGAAATAATCTGCAGCAGAATGACAATTCCCAGAAACATCCGCCAGGGCTTATTGATGCGCTCAATAATGGCATCCCGGCGGCCAGGCTCTTCACCGGCCAGAGCCGGGAGTAGAAATAGGCGTATAAAAAAGGGCGATCCAATTAAAATAATCGCTCCGCCAATATGGAGCCATCGCATAATCAGTGTCATTAAATTCATACGGTTTGCCTTCTTATCTAACGCCCCTGCAATAATACCGGCTTGGACTGATTACAGAAAGCTTTATGAATAGGGAGGCGGAAAAGCGGAAAAATGGGGCGTTACCATTATTTGATCTATTTACGCCATCCTGTATACTGATGTGATTATCCACAGTCAGGTGAATGGCTTACGCTTAAGCAATTCCAAAGTCTGCGGATAAGCCCGGTAAGGCATCAGCCCGGGATTTTCATCAGCGATGTAGCTGGGTAAATAAAGTCTGGGCCGGTCTTTTTCGCCCGTCATTTCCGCGGTCTATTTACTTTTAATGCGGCTATCACGGGGAAAGGTTCCAAATCTTTTATGGTTAATTTCGCGTTACTTAAAGAATTAGGCTTGGATGATCAAGCCGCATCCGTGGAGATCCAGAACCAATTTGAAAATATTGACGACGCTCAAATTGGCGGATTGTTGGAGAAAAGCGGCAACAGTTTTACCAACGGCGCAATGCTTAAGGGCAAAATTGTCAATATCCGCGGCGATGATGTCGTGCTGGAAATCGGACTTAAGAGTGAAGGCGTCCTTTCACTGATGCGGGAATTTGATGATCCTTCCTCCGTTGAAGTTGGCGATGAAATCACCGTCCTGCTGGAACAGGTGGAATCAGAAAATGGTCTGGTCCAGATTTCCAAACGGAAAGCCGACCGCATTATCGGATGGGAAACCATTGTCAACACCAAAAAAGAAGGCGATCCGATCAGCGGGAAAGTCACGCGCAAAATCAAGGGCGGCCTGCTGGTGGATATCGGCGTGCCCGTGTTTCTCCCGGCTTCACAAGTGGATATTCGCCGCCCGGCGGATATTGGCGAGTTTATTAACAAAATCATTGACGCCGAAATTCTTAAAATTGATCTTGAACGCCGTAATATTGTGATCAGCCGTCGCAAACTTATGGAGCGTCACCGCACCGAAGCCAAGCAGAAACTCTTTGACGAAATTGTCGTGGGGCAGGTGCGTAAGGGTACGGTTAAGAATATTGCCGATTTCGGTGCATTTGTGGACCTTGGCGGCGTGGACGGGCTGCTGCACATCACCGATATGAGCTGGGGCCGCATTAACCATCCATCCGATATGGTCAAGCTGGATGAGGAAATCGAAGTTGCGGTTCTGAATGTGGACCGCGAAAAGGAAAAAATTGCCCTGGGCCTCAAGCAGAAACATGCCTCGCCATGGGAACATGTGGACGAGAAATACCCGATTGGCACGCGCATCAAGGGTCAGGTCACCAACATCATGAGCTACGGTGCCTTTGTCAAACTTGAAGAAGGCGTTGAAGGTCTGGTACACATTTCCGAAATGAGCTGGACAAAACGTATCAATCATCCCGGAGAGATGCTCTCTGTGGGTGAAGAAGTTGATGTCGTGGTGTTGGAAGTCAATAAAGGAAAACAGGAAATCAGCCTCGGTGTTAAACAAACCGAAGCCAACCCCTGGACCGTTCTGGCCGAGAAATATCCGCCAGGCACGGTTGTCACCGGCAAGGTCCGCAATTTGGCCAACTACGGTGCCTTTATTGAAATTGAAGAAGGCATTGACGGCCTGCTGCACGTCAGCGATATGTCCTGGACCAAGAAAATTGTCCACCCCAGCGAGATGATCAAGAAGGGCGACGCCATTCAATGCGTTGTGCTAAGCGTGGATCAAGAGAAGAATCGCGTAGCGCTGGGCGTCAAGCAGTTGGCGGAAGACCCATGGCTACATGCTATTCCCACCAATTACCACCCCGGCATGATCGTCAAGGGCAAGGTCACGAAGATCACCAATTTTGGTGTGTTTGTAGAACTTGAACCGGGTCTGGAAGGCCTGCTGCACATCAGCGAACTTTCTGACAACAAGGTGGAAAACCCGCAGGACATGGTCAAGCTCGACGATGAACTGGAAGTCAAGATCCTCCGCGTAGATATTGAAGACCGGAAAATCGGCCTGTCGCTCAAACGCGCCCAATGGGGTGAAGATCGGGAATCCTCGGAATCCGAACGTCCGGCCAAGAAATACCGTGGCGGTCTGGAAAGCTGATTTGTTTTCCCACATACTGGGTTTAGTGATATTCAGGCGGGTGCGGCAAAAGCCGCGCCCGCTTTTTTTTACAGCCACCAGCGGCAGGAATAGGCCAGCGTACTAAGGAATCGCTGTTTGAGCGTGCGCTTTTCGCAGTCACTGAATCTAATCCTCCGACTGCGGCGCAATTCGCTGCGGGTGATCCGAATCACGGCCTGCGCAAAGGGACGCGAGCGTATGACAGCCATAAATTCCAGGTTGATATATAAGCTTCGCGGATCCATATTAGCTGATCCCACCACCGTCCAATGCCGGTCGATGACCATGGCTTTGGTGTGCACGACGCGGTTTTTGCGTTCATATAGGTGGACACCCATTCGTAAAAGCTTGCGATACAGATACCACGCTCCATGTTGTGCGATGGGTACATCGGTCATGCCGGGCACCATGACATGCACACGCAGGTTTCTTTTCCGGGCGCGTGTTATTTCACCCATCACGCGCCCCACGGGAATAAAATAAGCCATGACGATAAGCACACTATGGTTGGCGGCGCGTAACAGGCGGCGAAAGACGCGTGGCGCCCGGCTGAACTTAAGCCCCGGCCCGGTATCAAAAAAGTGGATGGATTCAGGATTCTGCAGTAACTTCACACGCCGGTAGTCGCTGGGGCGGCGCGGCATCTTTTGGCCTTTGGCATGCATCCATGATCGTTCAAAACTGTGGGCGACTTCCGGCTGCTGCGGACCCATCATGCGAATGTGAATATCCCGCCAGGCTCCCGCCGGATCAACGGTTGGGTCGCCTGGCAATGGCCGAAACAGGTGGCCGTGATCGTTAATATTCATGCCGCCGAAATAAGCGCACCGGTTATCAATCACCAGCAACTTACGGTGATCGCGACGATTCAGAATAACCAGTGCCGCAATGGAGCGTAATGCTTCTTTAATCGGGTGATAGGCGTGTACCTGAACCCCACCGGCTGACAATATTTTGAAGATAGCAGGACTGGTATGCTGACTGCCCAAGGCGTCATAAAGCAAACGTACATCCAAGCCTTCCTTCGCACGCAGTACCAGAGCATCGGCAATGGCGTACGAAGCGCGATCATTGGCAAAAATATACGTTTCGAGCCAAACGCATTTTTTTGCGGCGGCAATATCCACCAGCATCGCTTCAAAAAGCAAATGCGATTGGGTAAATAGCTCCAGACTGTTTCCCGCCACGAAAACGCACGTGACCGCTCCGGGAGTTTTAGGGTCGATGTCAGGCATATCAGCTCGCTCCCGAAGTTGACGCTTAGCCCACGCAGGGGGCATGCACCCGGGCGGGGACCAGGCAAATAAATTCGAAATTGGTCGCGCCAGAATTACGAAACTGGTGCATCTCATTCGCCGGCACATAAATCACGTCGCCGGCCTTCAACGACTTGGTTCCGTCCGGGGTTAAGGCTTCCCCACGGCCCGCTAAAATCAGTACTTCATGTTCATAATCATGATGATGATGGGGTGTAAATCCGCCGGGTTCAACGGTGAATTTACGCATGGCAAATGTCGGGCACTGCTCCAGAGGCCCTAGAAGCATGCGCATGGTTACGCGGTTCGCTCCGGCCATGGTAACCGGCTTGGCCGGCACGGAATCACTACTTTTTATAATCATCGCAAACTCCAATTGCCTGGCGATCACTCATTGCAGAATTTATTGTGGATTACCACTGGACAGATCGTAAATCCATGGTTCCAAAGCCCGGTTGAAATCAAATAATTCTTCGGCCTTAAAAAATCGCGAAACTTCAGCCTTCGCCGTCTCAGGAGAATCACTGCCATGTATCAGATTAAAAGCGCTGGAAACGCCGAAATCTCCACGAATGGTGCCAGGCTCCGCTTTATAGCCAAACGTGGCCCCCATCATCTTTCGGCTAACATCGATGACATTATTTCCTTCCAGCACCAGCAACACCACCGGACCACTGGTCATAAACTTCACCAGTGAATCATAAAAGGGTTTGCCTTTGTGCATGGCATAATGTTCATGCGCCACCGCCGGAGCTATGCGCGAAAGCTTCATGCCGACAATCTTTAATCCCTTTTGTTCAAACCGGGAGATAATATTTCCGATTAATCCCCGCTCAACGGAATCCGGCTTGAGAATAATTAATGTGCGATCCATAAAATTGTTTACTCCACTTACATATTTTTCAGGCTGCTAACCGTATTGTGCATCCTACTACAATGAGTATATCCTAATGGATGGCATATTTCCGGCAAGTGCGGTGCCATGTTTAGCTTCGCGGCCCTGATTGCCAGGTTCTTTGGCTGATTAATACTGATCCAAATACCCTGCAATATGATCAATGGCCGCATCCAGGGAATGATCGTCCTGCAGCAGCAATTCTGTCGCACACTGGCGGATGACGTTTTTCTGATCTTCCTCGGTAATGTATTCAACGGGAGATTTACCATCCATTCGCGCCAGCAACAGCGCCGCGAGAATTCTTCCCCCGCAGCCTGAAATTTCCGCAGCCATTGCTTTGGGTGCCGTTTCGCGATAGGTCTGCCAGAAATAATCCGCGGCGATCATGGCGGCCCGCCAGCGTTTTTTCAAATAAAACGCTTTAAGCATCAGATGATTCAAAAGTGTGGCCACATCGAAAGCGGGATTACCGTAAAACGCCACTTCAAAATCCAAAATAAATAAATGAGCACTTTGGCCCTCCGCCGGTGCGCGCCAGAGCATATTTTTTGGTGAAAAATCACCATGAATCAGGCACTTGGGATGGCCAAGAAGCTCCGTTTCGATCTCTTGCAGTGCCGGGGCCACCGATTTATTTTTTTCGGCGACAAACCGCAGATAGGGGTCAATGCGCTGTTGGGTAAATCCCCGCGGCTCACCAAATCGCAGCGCCCATTTGGCATCATTCATGGTAGAAACATGCAGCATGGCAAGAAGTTCTGCCGCTGCCTCAGCGGCGCGGCGATCAACCTGCCCGGTCAGCAACTGCTTTTTCCAATTCACCGCTCCCACCGGCGCTACAGAAATGGCCAGAACGCAATTTTCTAAATCACTCCAGAGGACCGTTGGAAGCGAATCAGCGGGCAGGATGTCCCGCAGCATGATCAAGGCATCGCGCTCCACCCATACCCGATCACGATCGACAGGCCAGTTGGCGGCGGTACGAAACTCCCCCAGCGGCTGCTTGATGACAAAACAGGCCCCGGACCGCATGCGCTTATCCGGAACGCCCCGTTTAATCTGGTGCGGGGTGCGCATGTCCGTTCCCACCGGCTCACCGGCGTTCATGTCCATAATTTTGAGCACCACATTGGCCACCCCTCCGGTCAGGCTTTGTACCAGCACTTCCCCTTCGGGAGAAACGCTGCCACGGTGGCGTAAATATTCCAGGGCAGTTTGTTCAGAAAGTTCAATCATAGCGTTTTGTTAACCGGGTAACTGCCGCACCTTCACGCGGCCGGGAGTCACTGTATAAAGTCGCTTGGGTGATAGGCGCTTGTAACGTTCAAAAAGCCGATCCACTGCGGCGCTTCGATGCTGCGGTTCGGCAATCAACAGTACCAGGCAAAGAGGAAATGCCAAGCCCTGATCATAAACGGCATGAATAAAATCACGATCTGCTGTTAAAAGGCACCATTGCCGCTTTGCTAAATCAGCAAGCAGTTCCTTTGGAGCGCTTAATGCGGGCGTCTGGTCGGTGAGTTCTGCGATCTGATGCACGCGATGGCCGTGGCGAATCATTGCGTCGCCCGCATCCGCAGCCAGCCCGCCGTGGAGTAAAAACTGCATTCAAAAGTCCCATCCGCGCTATTGCGCCTAAAAACCCCAGGAGCCCTTCCTAAGAGCCGCGGCAACACTCGCCAACGGCAATTCCTATGCGCGAATTATCCACAGAATTGCCCTGCCAGCCAAGTGCCACGCCAAGCGCCCGCCCAGTCCCCGGCTCCGGCTTACTTACTGCACCCCCCGCATCGGGCGTTAACCGCCAAAGCCATCGCCCCTGATGAAACATTATGCACACGATGCACCAACACTCCGCGCCGGGCCGCCAGACCCGTTACCAGTGCCGTAGCCATATCACGTTGCTCCCAAGTATCTGGTGTTCCATTCGGGATAAGCGTTGATAAAAATCTCTTGCGTGATGCTCCGAGAACCACTGGAAAGCCATATTCTACCAACTGGTCAATATGCGAAAGTATCCGCCAGTTATCTTCCATCGCCTTACCAAAACCCAGGCCTGGATCCAGCAGAATTTGATCATGCGCGATACCAGCGTCCATGGCCGCTTTCGTCCGCTGCTGCAAATATCCAAAAACATCCGCACAAATGTTTTCCCGCGCCATGGGCGGATGCTGCGGACTTTCCATCCACATGTGCATCAACACCACCAAACACCCAGTACGTGCCGCCAAAGGAAACATATCCGGATCATGTTCCCCAGCGGATGTATCGTTAATCATTCTGGCACCGGCGGAGATCGCCGCTTGCGCCACCGCACTGCACCGTGTATCAACACTGAGAATGACTTCTGGATCGGTTTTAGCCACTTCACCCAGTCGCATTGCCAAGCCCTTAATGACCGGAACTACCCGATGAATCTGTTGATCCGCCGACACCGGTACCACGCCCGGCCGATGAAAAGATGAGGCCTCACCGCCGATATCCAATATGCTCGCCCCCTGCTGCACCAGGCTAAGGCCCTGCTCAATACAAGCCTGATGATCAATTCCACTGGACGTGGAAAACCTGCCGCCATCACTGAAACTATCCGGCGTGACATTCACCACGCCCATAATCATCGGACGTACAATACCGGTACCCGTTGCCATACACTTCTCCAAACCCATCAAACTCCGCCAGTGCTCTATGACGAAATGCACGCTGTAAGTAATCTGATTATACCGCAACAGGAACCGTTCTGTGTCCCGGCACGTTGGCGCAAACCCGGAACCGCGCGGCACGGATCACGAATCAATAATCACGGATCACGGATCACGGATCAGGGATCACGGACCAACCTGTCACGGATCCCTGACTTCGGGTTGTTATTCATTGGTCATTGAAGCGAAGCGCTTAGCCCCTTGCCCCCTTGCGGCTCTTACGCCATGATATGGGGCATGACCGAAACAAATACGCCAACCCTGCCAATAACAAATTCTGCCGCCGCCCGGCTGATCTCATCGGCCCCCACAAGCTGGAAGGTTCGGCGCTTACTTTGGAGCATGGTCCAATCCACACTCTATCGCTATTCCTTCCACACCTGCTCCAATTGGCGCAGCACCCTGCTACGGCTGTTTGGCGCGAAAATCGGCAAGCAATGCAGCATCCGCCGCACCAGCCGCGTGTATTATCCGTGGTTACTGGAAATGGGCGACCTGGGGTGTCTGGGTGATGACGTGGTGGTTTATAATTTAGGGCTGGTAAGGCTCGGGGCGCGGTCGTCGCTAAGTCAGGAAGCATACATTTGCGCCGGCACGCATGACTACTCCAGCTTGGCGATGCCCTTGGTCACAGCACCGATAACCGTGGGATCAGATGCGTGGATCTGCGCGCGGGCATTCATCGGCCCGGGGGTAACGGTCGGCGACGGTGCCGTAGTAGGTGCGTGCGCAGTGGCGATGCGGGATGTGCCACCGTGGACGGTTGCGGCGGGCAACCCGGCGCGGGTGATCAAGCCCAGGGTGTTGCAGGTCGCTAGCCCGGGCGACAGTGTGAAGGCCGGAACGCAGAAAGGTATCGAGGAATGACTGATATAAATACCGCTGGTGCGCCTCCTGGGCGAAAAACACCCGTATCCGTGATCATTCCGGCCAAGAACGAGCAGTCCAATCTCCGTGCGTGCCTGGAGCATTTAAGCTGGGCGGAGGAAGTATTCGTGGTTGATTCGCAAAGCACAGACGCGACAGCCTCGATTGCGGAATCGATGGGCGCTAAAGTGGTGCAGTTCCACTGGCACGGCAGTTACCCGAAGAAAAAAAACTGGGCCTTGGAAAACCTTCCGCTCCGAAACGATTGGGTACTGATCGTTGACGCGGATGAGCACATCACTGAGGAATTGGCGAACGAAATTGCGGCGGCTGTCGCCAGCCCGGGGGATCGGGTTGGATTCTACATCAACCGTCGCTTCATGTTTGCAGGGAAATGGATTCGACATTGCGGCTATTATCCGAGCTGGAATTTGCGGCTGATCAAACGGGGCTGCGGCCGGTATGAACAAATATCCGCATCCGCCGACACGCGCAGCGGTGATAACGAGGTTCATGAGCACGTAATCTGCGCCGGATCCACTAGCAGCCTGCGCAATGACATGCTCCATTACGCCTTCCCAGACATTGACACCTTCATGGAAAAGCACAACCGGTACAGCAATTGGGAGGCCTTGGTGCAACACGAGAGGCTCGGCGGCGGCCTTCCGAGGAACCCATTTGGCCATGAGCTTGAGCGCCGGCGCTTTCTCAAATACGTTGCCTCGCACATGCCGTTTCGGCCCGCGCTGCGATTCGTTTACGCCTATTTCTTTCGGCTTGGATTCCTCGACGGCCGACATGGATACGTGTTCTGCAGGCTCTTGGCGACTTACGAATTACTCTGCGTTACTAAAGCGCAGGAGCTCAAATGGCGCAGCACTCGCGAGTTGAAAAAATCAAGCGAGTAATGGCCAACTTTCACGTGACTTATCTGGGTGCCAAATGCGAGCCTTGGGCAATTGGCACCGGCCGAGCTTGCATCAGACTCTGCGGTGGCAGCACCTGCCAACCGCCCCGCCCCCAGGATCCAACGCCTTCCGCGATGCCAGATGCGAGATGACGCGATCTTAGTATTCAGTACCGAGGAGTTAGAAGTTAGAAGGCTTTTTGAAGCGCTGCGATGCCATTTTTTGGTATGGGAGATGCTGCAATGTTAGTATTCAGTACCGAGGAGTTAGGAGTTAGAAAGCTTTGAAGCGCTGCGCTGCCATTTTGTGGTATGCGGGATGCTCGGCAGGTGAACCAGCCGGCTAACATTTAACTTCTGATTGTTACTGCATGTACCGCAATTACTGCCAGTACTGTCACCTAAATCGCCTCCCAACTCCTAAATTCTCCGCGGATGCGAGATGCCGCGCAGCGACAGCGCTTCCGGAAAATTCCAGGTTCCGGATTCCAGATTCCGGGGGCAAGGTGTCCAAGTTGTCCAGGTCACGGGGCTAGGGGGCCAAGTTGGACATGTTGACCAAGTGGTTGATTCTGGCGGGTTTGGTTGAAGGTGGCCAAGATGTCCAAGTTGTTTCAGGTTTTAGTATTCAGGAGCTACAAGTTAGGAGTTAGAAGGTTTTGAAGCGCTGCGCTGCCATTTTGCGGGTTGGCGGACGGGGTTACCACAACGACACAAAGACACGAAGAAGAAAGGGGGGTAGGATCCACAGAGATCACAGATTGATGTGGACGCAGGAGTTAGGAGTTAGAAGTTAGTGCGAGGTTACAGGGGCATCGGGCTGCGGCCCGATAGAACAGGAGAGAGTGGAGAGGTGAACAGTAGAGCAAATTCGGCTGGCGCAAAATGGTGGCTGTCGCCGTAACAAAACGGCCTCCTGCGGCCGATTAGAGCAGAGTATGTGCCACGGCGCACCGGGCGGGGGTATTTACTTTTCAAGCAACGAGATCAATGGTCAATGAGCGCTCGGCAATGATCAAAGGACCTATTGGGGAAGCTATAGGGCGCGGATGGCGAGTTTAATAAACAATAATTAATGAGCAATGAGTAATCGTACGAGAACTCAGAAGCTAGGAGTTAGGAGTTAGAAGGCTTTGAAGCGCTTCGCTGCTGTTTTGCTGAATGCGAAATGCCGCAATCTTAGTATTCAGTACCGAGGAGTTAGGAGTTAGAATAAGGAGTGAATTGGCAGGTTTACCTGCCAAGCAAAATAGCAGCGCCAGCGCTTCCAAACTCTAACTCCTAACTTCTCGCCTAACCCCTAACTCCTAACTCCTCAATGCTGCGTCTGTCCCCGGTCACCTGTAACCCCGCGCCGCCCCGTCCCGCGCCGGCTTTCTCGAATTGTTCGGACAATATCGGAGGTTGTCGCGCCCGTTCGCACGCCACGGACATCCAACGGAGACCCCTGGGGCTGCTGTGGAGAAACACGAAAGGCCTCTCCGCCACGCCTGCGAATAACCACGGGTTCGGACCGAGACCGATTAAGAACTTCCGTCAGTTTTTGCCGTGCCTGCGAATAAGAATAAACTTTCATATTGCCTCTACAAGTCTGATATTCAGATTCTTGGCCACGCGTCGCATTCGCTGATCCAGGGTCAGCAGCGCACAACCTGATTGTATGGAGCATTGCAGTAAAAAATTGTACTCGTTGTGCGCCCGAGAGGCAAGACAAATTCATGGTTTACGCAGGGGAAGAACTCGGATCATGACACCTGCTTGGTGAGCGTGATGTCAAACTCCTCGCTACGCTATGCTGCGTAAGCCAACGCAGCGCGGATATCAAGCTCCTCGAGGTAGGGATACGCAAGAAGAATTTCCCCAACACTTCGCCCCGCCGCCAGGAGCCCGACTACCATCCCAACTGTGACCCGCATTCCCCGAATGCAAGGCTTTCTCCCCATTACTTCCGGCGCGCCGCTGATGCGATTCAACTCTTCTATGCCAGCAATACACATGCTATGAATTATACCATGGCGGATGACATGACGCTATTATTTTTATCGCATTTTTCCCATCGGTGATACATGCCGCCGCCCCGGCGGCAAACAGGCAAATGTCTTTTTCAGTAAACTCGGTATTGGCAGTACATGCACCGATTGGAGTTAGGAGTTAGAAGTTAGAATAATAAGGATGGGCAGGTTTAACCTGCCGGGCAAAATGGAAGCGGCTACGTGAAGTTTCCCGGCACGGCCGTATGGCCCGGAAATATTGTCACGCCCCCCAATCGCGGGCAAGGCAACCGGCAAGACGCCCCGCCTTGTTTAATCCAGCCAAATTAGCTAGACTATAATCCATGCTATCGACCTGTTCAACTTTTGACGCAAAAAACCGCTTGGGTCGGCTACTGGATCGCGTGCAGGCGGGCGAAGTGGTCGTTATCACCCGCCATGGACAACCGGTGGCAAAGTTGGTGCCCGCCACGACCTCTGATGCGGAATCCTTAACCGCTGTGCTCTCTGAATTAAAGCAGGTTCGAGACTTGATCTCCCGACGCGGCATCAAGATTACGCGCAACGAGGTTCGCCGATGGAAACAGGGGGGGCGGAGGTAAATGGCTGCCGTTATGGACGCCTCGTTTGCTGCAACACTGTTTCTTCCCGATGAATCCTCCGCGCGTTCATCTGAATGCTTCGCCGAGACCGCATCGAATGGAATTATTGCGCCGGCGCTTTGGCAAGTCGAAGTCACGAATATTGTGGTTATGGCGCACCGCCGAAAACGGATCAGTACCGTGGTGATCGGCCAAATTCTTGAAATCATCGACCGGCTGCCGGTGGTTCTTGAGCCGGTTCTCACCCCCGGCCAGCGCGGGAGGGTCGCCAATATTGCCGTATCCCACAGGCTTTCAGCATACGACGCAGTTTATCTTGAACTGGCGATCCGGCGAGGTTTTGATCTGATGACACTGGATTCCGCGCTGGCGAAAACAGCGCGCACCATCGGCGTCAATGTCGTGGCGTGACCGATCAGATAACCCCCAGGGCATCGGCAGAATGCAGAATGCCAGATGCGAGGTTACAGCATTAGCCATTACTCATTACCCATTATTCATTATTCATTGCAATCGCTAGCGCCTCCAAACTCTTCTAACTTCTAACTCCTAACTCCTTTCCCAATACCAGATGCTGAATGCGAAATGCCGCGAAGCTGAAGGCTACGCCCCAAGCCTTTTCCGCACAATTTCCACATACTGTTTCGCTTGGCGAGATAAGCTGAAATTTTCTAACGCCCGCTTCCGGCCCGCGGCGCCCATTACTGCCCACTTCTCCCGGTCTTCCAGCGCCCGCAGCAGCCCCGCCCGGAACCCGGCTACCGTCGGCTCATGAACATGCCACCCAGTCTGCCCATCCACTACCGTTTCCGCCGGCCCACCCAACGCATGCACCAGCACGGGTTTCCCCATCATCATGGCTTCTACCACCGAAAGTCCGAACGGTTCGGGGTCAATCCGCGCGTTTGTTGCGAGGTCGATCGCCCCATAATACCGCTCCGGATCAGGCACGCTGCCCACCAGATGCAGGCGATCCGCGATGCCCAGGCGTTGGGCCATAGCCCGCAGTTGATGGCCAAATTCACTTTCCACCGGCCCACCGAGCAACAACAAATGCGTATTGCCATAGGCCAGCGGTAGTTGGGCCACGGCCTCCAAGATTACGGCTTGGCCCTTCTGGGGCGTCAGTCGCGCGAAGACGCCCAATACGGTGGCATCAGCGCGTATGCCTAACTGCGACCGTGTGACTGCCGAGACCTGTTCGGGATTAAACCTTTTTTCGTCGGCCCCAAGGTACATCACGATCGGCTTAACCGGATGATCTCCCAGCGTGGCGGCCGTATAACCGCTGTTTGCCAGGACCGTCACATTCCAGCGATGCAGCGTATGCTGCGTCAGGCGGCGATTGACACGAAAGGGATATTTACCCATGACGTTGGGCATCTCCCAGAAACAGGGAATGCCCACATCAGAGGCGGCCATCGCCGCCAGCGGCATGTAGTTCGGCCATAGCACATGAACCGCTTGCGCCCCAGCCGCTTTCAGGGCATCCGCCAGAACTGACCGTGTAGCGGCCAACTGCTTACGCACCTTTAGATGCAGAAATAATTTGGTAGCAAGTCCGCCCCGCAGAACGGCCAGAGGCCTGACATTTAATGTCCGCACTTCGGTTCCCGCGGCCGCGATGCCTCTGGCAAAGGCACCATCGTTCAGCGAAATGATGACAGGATCAATTCCCAGCGGCCGCATCCCGTAGGTCAGCCCGCGCACCGCTTGGGCGACCCCGCCATCCTCGTCGCCCGCAATAAGCCAGGCAATGCGAATTTCTTTTTTTTCGTCTGCGTTAATCAGATAAGCACCCGTTTCCGATCCAAAATTTGGCTGCGTGGATACTACCGACCCGTCACAGGCGCAGCAAGCAGGCGACCTGAGGCCCGACCGCGGTTCGGCCCGACAAACACTACTGGTGGGCGTGCCATTGCCGCAAAGAGCCTGTATCATGGCGTGCGGTAAACGTAGCGAGAACCCAACGAATGGCCGAAACCCAATCCACCGAATCGCTCACTGGCAAAGCTTCCCGTGGATTCGTATGGATGGTGCTACAGACCGTCGGCTCTAAGATCTTTGGTTTTGCCGGACAAATGGTGCTTGCCCGCCTGCTGCTACCAAAAGATTTCGGCATTATGGCCATGGCCTACGCGGCCGCGGCCATCCCTTCCATGATCCGTCAAACCGGAATAATTCAGATATTGGTGCAAAAGCAATCGTCCTTTAATCGGTGGGTAAATGCGGGCTTCTGGATGGAGCTTGCCCTGGGAATATTGGCCGCCCTGATTACCGTTGCCGTCGCGCCGGCGGCCTGCGGCTTCTTCCATACTCAACGCCTTTTCGGGCCGTTGATGTTAATTGCGGCGATGGCCGTAATCGGCGCGGTCAACAACCCTCCCTACGCAAGGCTACTGCTCGACATGAGATTCAGGACCATTGCATTGGCCGGGATATCGTATAATTTGGCGGTCGTGATCTTAAGCGTAGCATTTGCATTTCTCGGCTTTGGTGTCTACAGCTTTATTTTGCCGCTGCCTATTGCTGCTACCGCGCGCGTCATATTTTATTGGCGCATGGCACCGGTTCACATCAAAATGGATTTGCAGTTGCACCGCTGGCGGCCCATGTTTTTGGACAGCATATTCCTGATGGGATCGGGGCTTTTTGCCACCATTCTAGGGCAGGCCGATAACGTAGCACTGGGGCGATTCGTTACCGCCACGGAAGTGGGATACTACGCAGTGGCCTCTAACCTCTCGTCCCAGATACTGCAGATGCTTTCGGTCAACCTCTCGGGCGTTTTGTTTCCCACTCTAAGCCAACTGAAAGATGATCCCGCGCGGCAGACTGCGGCCTTTTTTCGCGCTGCACGACTTCTGGCCTTAATCGGAATTCCAATGTGCGTACTGGAAGCTGCGTTGGGCCGGCCCATCATCACCGTGCTTTATGGCCCGAAATATTTGGCCGCGATTCCGTTGCTGCGGCTATTGGCGTTGGCCGCCGGAGTGAACCTTTTGTTTGGCCCTCTGCAGAACTATCTCCAGTCCCAGGCTAGATTTTCCCTGCTCTTCAAATGGACAGGATTTCTGGTAACGGTATTTGTAGTGGTGGTGTTTATCGCTGCATGGCAGGGCGGATCGTTCTGGGTCGCCGCAGGTGTGCTGGGTGTGGCGGGGTTGCTCCAGCCAGCCGGTATGCATTTCGCATCACGCAGCCGGGGCGGTAATTGGAGGGCAGTCGCGGGTGTCTATTTGCCACCCATTCTAATCAGCGCTGCCGCGGTCGCGCCGCTGGAATTGGTGAATCATGCGATTCCGTGGATCGCGGGGCACTGGTGGGCCGTCGTACTGGTCGGCGTTTGTACATTCCCCCCGATCTATGCTGCTCTGGCATGGCGATTCCGGCGTGCAGACTGCGCGACAATCCGAGAACACGTTATACACGCATTGGCCCGGATAAGCGGAAAATCCGCCCCCGTTATTTAGAGCCGTCGCCCTGTGCCCGAGGTGGACTTCCATCGAGAGTCGGGTAAAATCCAATTTCAAGCGGGAAGTCGTCTCTTGGCATGCGCCCCGCTACGCCTCGCTTTGGAGTAGAAGAAGCTATGCAGCAATCGATACCCCCAGACCGAGGGTATATTTACGATAACCCGGAGCAAAATTGTGCCCACAACTACCTGATGCCGGCGGTGTCGCGCCTGCTGGAGCGAGAGCGCGCCCGTCGAGGGGGCGGCGATCTGCGGGTGTTCGATTTGGGTTGCGGAAATGGCTCGGTTGCTGCCGAGTTGACTAGCAAGGGATATATCCTCAGCGGGGCAGATGCTTCGCGGGAAGGCATTCAACAGGCCGAAACTGCCTACCCCAGTATCAATCTTAAGGTTGGGTCAGCTTACGACGACCTGGCCGCTACCTTTGGCACGTTCCCCGTCGTAATTAGCTTGGAAGTAGTGGAGCACCTTTATTTCCCAAAAAAATTCGCGGCGTGCGTATTTTCTCTTTTGGAACCCGGGGGCACGGCCATTATATCAACGCCCTACAACGGTTACCTTAAAAATCTCGCGATCGCCGTTGCCGGGGGATTCGATCGCCACGTCACCGCATTATGGGATCACGGCCACATTAAATTCTGGTCAATGGCTACGCTCAAGACGCTACTGGTTGACGTCGGGCTGTGTGACATAACCTTCGTCCGGGCGGGCAGGGTGGCGCCGCTGGCTAAGTCCATGATCGCTATCGCACACCGACCGGGCTAGGCCTTAGAAACCGACCGGCCGAGGCCGGTGCATCTTTCCGTAAACTCCCCTTCTCGTGTCGTGTCTCCGCACCCGGGGCATTGGCATGGCGGTTTCCAAGGCTAAATCGCGCCCGTAAGATTTGCCCCTCGTCGAAGAGAGCGGTGAGTATTGATCGGGCCGACATGCGGAGAACTGCGGAGTAGCGGCCACGCCTCCCCCTGGGGCAATTTGGCGGCAAGCGGTTTGTCCGCGCTTGCGGGATTAAGTATGATCTAGGTTATTCCGATCTCTTTGTGGAAGTCCATGTGACCGAGCAAATTCATCCCTCGAAAACACCCGCAGCGAGGAATCGCGTTATCTGGGTACAGAATAAGCCAAATCACTATTTCGTTGAGATGCTTGATTCGCTCAATCGGCGTGGCGAAGTGGAATACTTCGGCGTGTTTTTGTTTCCAACGCCGGCTGGCAGCGCGATATTCCAGATCCCAGCATGTTCCCCGCACGTATTCCTTGGCGACCCCACAAAACACGGTGGGCCGGTAGGTTACAAGCGATTGGGCGAGGAAGCGAGGGAATTTGTTAGGAATCTGGATTTTTGCGCCGCCATCGTGGGCGGGTACGACTCGCGCTTCAAGCGATGGGTACTGGGCTATTGCAAAAGCCAAGGCATTCCCACAGCCTTATTTGTAGATAGTAACATCCGGGCGGAACGCGGACGATCCATAAGGAAAAAACTCAAGCGTTTCGCCAAGCGGATTTTCCTTCGCCACATTATTGGCCACGCTAACGCAATAATTCCGTGCAATCGATCCGGTGTAGCCTATTGGCGCTATTACGGCTGTCCAGCTTCCAAGATAACCCGGAGCACCTATTATTGCGCGGTCGATGCCGGCGCCGCGCTGGCCGTGAGTCGAGGGGATGTATTCGCCCGATATGGGTTGGAGCCAAGGTGTAAACTTATTTTTACTGCGGCCCGGCTGGTACCCGCGAAGGCGCTGCACCTTATGGTGGAGGCGTTTATGGAGTCTGGCTTGGCGGAGCGGGGCTGGGCATGGGCTGTGGCGGGAGATGGGCCGCTGCGGCAGGCGCTCGAACTGCAGGCGGGAAAACTCAATGGCACGGCCATCCGATTCTTAGGGGTCGTGGCTCCAGTGGATATTCCTTCACTGATGGCCCAAAGTGAATTGTTCGTGCTGCCATCGGTCTACGAACCGCACGGCATTGTGGTAACGGAAGCCATGGCTGTGGGCACGCCAGTAATAGCAAACAAGGATTGCGGTGCAGCTCGTGATCTGGTTCGGCCGGGAAAAACGGGCTGGCTGTATTCTCCCAGCGATGGTGCCTCCCTGTTACTCGCCCTGCGCGAGGCTGTCGGCACGGAGAGAAAAGCCGCGAACATGGCAGCTTCGTGCAGAGAGGAATTTACTAAGTGGTATACGCGGTACGATCCGCTTGTTAGAATTCCGGAAATCGTGCGCGATGCATTACTGCTGCGCCAGTTGGAACGGTAGCCCTGTGCTTGGAGGATTATGCGCGTCGGGCATGTCATACAATCTGCCAGCCATTCCGTGGGTGGCCCTACCGCCTCAACTTTCGCACTGTGCAACGCGGTGCACCTTTCGGGCTGCGACTGCGCCATCGCTTGCGGGGTGAAGGACAGTGGGGAGCAGCCGGGACTGGATCCAACGATTGAGATCTCCGTTTTTAACATTCAGAGGCCACCGCTTCTTAGCCGCGCCGAGAAAGGGAACCTGGAGAGTTTTATCCGAGCATCGGACGTAATTCATCTCCACGGATTGTGGGATACGCTTCCGTGCACTGCGGCGAAATTCTCGCTCAAGATCGGAAAGCCTTATGTACTGTCGCTGCACGGAATGCTTTTAGAGCGGAGCCTCGCGAACCACCGCCTCCGCAAAATGCTGTTCCTATCCATCGTCGGAAACCGCGTGCTGCGCGGTGCGGCAGCAATACATTTCACGACCAAGGCGGAGCTTGAGCAAGCCGGCTCCGTTCTGCCCGAGGGGCCTGAAAGGCTGGTAATACCGCTGACCATCGAAAGCAGCCTGATCGACAACCCGCCGAACGGTAACCTGTGGAGGCAATATTTTCCGCAACTTCCCGATTCATGGCCCCGGTTATTATTCCTTTCTCGTATTCACCCTGTAAAGAATCTTCCGTCGCTTCTGGCTGCGCTACCACCTTTGGTGAGAGAATTCCCCGGGCTGCACTTAGTGGTGGCGGGCGGCGGCGACCCCGGTTACGTCCGAAAGATGAAGGCGATGGCAAGCGCCTCCTCGGCGGCCAGGGGAGTTTTCTTTGTTGGGCCGATCGCCGGCGAGAGTAAGGCTGCGCTCATTAGCTCCGCGACGGTTATGGCCATACCGAGCTTCCATGAGAATTTTGGCATGGCCATTGCCGAGGGCCTGGCGTGCTCAGTACCGACAATTGTAACCCCCGGCTTGGGGATCGGAGCGGAGATACTGGCCTGTGGCGCAGGTTTTCCCTGCGGCGAGGACTCCAATTCCATTGCGGAATCGCTGGCAACCTTCCTGCGCCGGCGTGCGTGGCTGCTCGGAGCGGGGGAAAATGGTCGCCAATGGGTATTGCGCACCCTTTCGGCGTCCAGTGTCGCGGGACAGTTTAACCGGCTCTACGCCCGGCTCGCCAACGGTCCGTGAAAAACCCGGTCTTCCGATCCGCCATGGGCTGGCGGCAGGTGCTATGAAAAATATTTTGCGGTAGCCGCGGATCGGAAATTGCCAACGGTTTTTTAACCCCAGATGAAGCGACATGCCCTGGCGGGACGCAACGTTTAGGCCAACAAATTGGTCCATTGTAGAAAAACTCCCTCTACCGCGGCGTAAGCATGCGCGTTCTTGTAGATGATGGACTGGCTGGCGGGCTTGGCGAGTAGCGAGTTCTGGATGATCAGCACTGCATTGCGGCCCGGCAGGCCGGCAAGTTCCGCCACTGGCCCAGAGAAGCTGCAGGCCTGCGCCGTTACCAGCGCGCTGGGGCCAATTTTCCACGGCAAAACCGCCGGCCCCACATTTCCGCAATAGGAAACCACATGGACAACTTGATTTCCCCCGCCGCACTCCAGCAACGTCCCCGCCTCGAGTTTGGCGTTGCTGATCGACAACGTGGCGGCGTTGGGGCCGCCGCCACGGAACGCGATGCCGACGCGGTCCATACCTGCGCCGCTC
Organism: Planctomycetota bacterium; assembly: GCA_021805985.1. Taxonomy (GTDB): domain Bacteria; phylum Planctomycetota; class Phycisphaerae; order WQYP01; family WQYP01; genus JAMDCX01. The sequence continues at coordinate 57,798 of JAJZDN010000021.1, forward strand.
TGAATGAACCGGTCTACCACCATGGATCCGCCCTGCAGAATTTCGATGCCTATTGGGCAGGAGCTATCGACATGCGAAAATCTGTGGCAAACACTTTGATCATTGCAGACCCGCACGCCCACACCACAGTAAAGCTGGACGGAGTCAAAGGTGCATTCATCGTTATTTCCCCCGAGCGACTGGGATTTTGTGCCCAACTGAATTCCCACCGCAGCATGGCGAAATGCCATATTTTTAATATGCGTGGCAGTGCTAGGCCAGCCGTAGATGGTCTGAATTTGCAGCAGCACCCCCGCCCGGTTGTCGCCGTCTAGTTCCATACGATCTAGCGAGACCTGCGGCGATGCCAGAATTTCCAACACCGTGCCGCCCCGTGGGCCCACCCATTTCAAACAAGTCCCCACCGCCCGCTTGATATCCGACCATCCCGGGCCGCAGTTTTGGGGGTTACACCCGCCGACGCCCTCCATGCGAACTCCGAAGCATTTATCAATCGAGATGGTCCTGGAGACATTGAACACGCCACGGCCAAGCCGCACGATCCCATCGCCAGAGATCGCCTTTTCAATGGCCAATTGAATCTGGCCGGAATCGTCGCCACCGCTAGGAGAAAGAATATCGGACATGGAAAACCACCCCTTTCCGGAAAATAGCATTGTACGCCGGACGGCAGCCTTGGTACAATTTTCAGGAGTTTCGCAGAGTTGCCCCGTGTTTCTGGCGCCAATGGCGCAATGGAGCGATTGTGGATTTTATAATCTTGCTCTTGGCCTTTGTAGCCACCGGTGTTTACGCGTGGCGGATTTTCCGCGACAATCCTCGCATTCCCACCTATTGCTACGTTTGGGCCACGTCGGTCGTTATATTGCTCTCCGGCGCGATCTACCGCGAGACCACCGGCCTTCGCGCCTTCTACTCCGGCGGCTTAGGAGCTACACATTGGCTTAGTTGGGCTGAATATAGCAATGCGATGCTGGCTGCGGCAATCGGCATCGTCTCCTTGGCCGCAGGTCATTACTGGGCCAATCGGCGGCAATGGAACCTGGCATTGCCGGAGTTTATCGATTCGCGCACACCTGATTCCGAGCGCCTGCGGCGTTGGGCGTTCTTCCTGCTTTTGGCAGGGTTCATCCCGTTTCTGGCCACGGGTATATTAAACCCAGTGACGCTGCTCCACTCGCTGCTCCACGGGAGGTCCGTCCAGGGGCGGGCGCTCTACCTTTATTCGGAGGGCACCTATTTCTCATTTTTTAGTGTGTTCGCGAACTTGGTCCCCTTCGGCGTTGCTGCGGTGGCGGTTCTATTCTGGGGCCGGATGCGGCCTCGCATACTGCTGGCGATCGCCGCTTTTTTCATTGTAACGCAGTTCTTAGGGGGGGCGCGGTCCGGCAGCGCGATGATGTTGGCCCCTTTCGTCGTGCTGCCGCGCTATATGGGCAACGAGAGACTCTTCCGCAGGCTGGCAATTTTCGCCGTAATCGGCGGGTTTATCATTTTTACCGTCCAATTGGTTTACCGCGCCTCAGGCTTCGAACACGCCCAAGTGGGCTACGCGCTCACGCATACCAACCCCATCGCGACTGTGGACGGCTTTGAACTGGATTGGACCGGTGAGGCGATGCGGAATTACGGCCGCACCTTCCCTTACCTCCACGGTCAATCCTACTACGCGGTATTTGTGAATCCTGTTCCCCGTGTGTTCTGGCGCAGCAAACCGGGGGGATACGGTGCTGTCAATGCCAAAAACCTGAGGTTTGAGTTTGGAACTACGATGACTTCCGCATGGATGGGGGAGGCCTACGCCAATTTTGGCTGGTTTGGCATCCCGATCGTCGGCCTGATTGCCGGGGCGATCATGGGAATTCTGGATGTGTTTATTCGGCGGGCAGGCGCTTTTGCCATGGCGGCGTTTCTGCCGCTCCAGTTTCACTGGGCCTTTTGGGTGCGCGGTGATTCGGTCGCGTGCTTGGACCCTTGGATGTTCGGGATGGTCCTTCTCGCCGGTGCCCTGTTAATCGTAGGCCCAGCAAAATCCACCCACCCAGAAGCCGAATCCGTTGGGTTCGGCCAAGCCACGATTTAACCCAGCGCGGCGGTCTGCTATCGCCAGTTTGGCGGTATAGATCCGCGATGCCCGGCGAAACTGCGTTTCCGACGAGGTTTCATATTGCCCCCTGGCGATCACTCTCACCGCCGGCGCGAAGCTTCTCAAGGCCCCTCAGTACCCGCGTCCCGAGTGATGAGGTAGGAACCCGCGTCTCCGCGATACGATAATCCGATACCGGACGCCAATATCTTCTCACTAATCTGCCAAGCCCGGCCCACCCAAGGCAGGCCCCCGTGCCCAGGTTTGACTTTTCGCAGTCACCAACGATAATTCCATCGTTTGCGAAGCTAAGGGGTGCCATGCGGCCGTCCGACTGCCTTTGGCATGCCTACAGAGCCAGACAAGGGGCGTAGCTTGGAACGAATGAAAACACTGATCAGATTGCACACCCCCGGAACTTACCGGGCGCTGCACGGATGGCGGAAACGAACGACATTGGCCGCTCTAGGCCGCGCGTATGGCCCGCGCGTTGCAGCGGGTCCCTTTCAGGGGATGGCCTACATGGACACGGCCGCAGGAAGCGCGCTGGTTCCCAAGTTCGTGGGATCCTATGAGTGCGAGTTGCACGCCGCTTTAATTTCTCTGCGCGGCCAAAGTTACGCCGGGGTAATCGATATTGGTTGCGCCGAAGGTTACTACGCCGTCGGGCTTGCGAGGATGTTGCCCGGTGTCCCTATTTTCGCCTACGACACCGATCCGGCGGCGCAGGAGCTGTGCCAGCGGCTGTCCGCCCTTAACCAAGTGCAAGGGCAGGTTCACATTGCGGGGAGCTGTGATCGGGATCACCTGATAGCCCGGTCTGGCCAAAAATTGTTTCTGCTCTGCGATTGCGAGGGATACGAATTGGACCTCTTCGATGAGCCGGTGGCCCACGCCATGGCCGAATCCGACCTTATTATCGAGACCCACGAGATGTACCGCCCCGGCTGCACCGCTCAACTGCTTTCCGTTTTCTCCGCGACGCACGCCCATGAGGTTATATCTCCGGTGGCCAGGAGGTGGGAAGATTTCCGGGCGACGCGGGCCATTCCGAGTTTATTTAGAAAATACGCCGTAGACGAATGGCGCAATCCGGCCCAGCGCTGGCTGTGGTTGCGGTCGAGGTCCGCAGTTCGCAAGTCCGGTGGCGCGTAACCGAAATTATCGCGGTAATATGCGGCCCCGCCGCGATCATGTAATCTTCCTGTACAACCGGCCCGCCGCCACTCTAGCCCTCTGCAGCAGGCTCCACTCCCGCCAGCTTCCGTAGCAGTGATGGATTCCGTAGGCGACGCCGTCGCTAAGAATTGCCCGGTATTCTCGCTCGTTGCGCGGGGTAAGTGGGCTGAATAGCTCAGTCGAGGGGGTGTAAACAGGCAAGCCCAGGTCTTTCGCTCTGTGGAATATCCGCGTTACAAACTTCGGGCCTGTGGCGGAAATTACGTCCGGATCCTCCGCCAATGGCGGGTTCGATTTGAGATCGTCGATCATTAACTTGAACAGGGGGTGGCCAGGCGTTGAGGCAAAGATACAATTGCACAGCAGGTCACCGCCCGGAACAGGTTTGTGCGATGATTCCCATGAGAGCACTGCTTCGTAATCCAGCAAGTCAAAGGGCTTGAGCATTTCATAATCTGTGTCGAGGTATAGGCCGCCAAGCTTGTACATCAGTAGGTATCGGATAACATCGGCCCGCATAATAGGCTTCGGCAGACTCGTGAACACGTCGAGAAAATCCGGGAATTCGCTCTTCACAAACGCCAAGTTGTCCTCGTCCGTCCAGAGGTGATATTCCCAATCTGGGTGCAGGGCAATTAGCCGCTGCTGGTAGGGCTTACACCTATCAGTAACTTCCCGCGTTTTGGCGGTCTGGTGAATTAATTTTGGAATTGCCATGCAACTACCCTAAAAATGCCACGCAGCCAGGACGTAAAGCGCTCCCTGCCAGTTTTAGACCAAGACTATTGCGGCCCGGCGAAAAACTGTCAAGTAATTATCCCCGAAAAATCGCCGCAGGCTGGAAAAACTGCACAAAGTAATGATCGGCACTGTTTTGCAGCCAGATGACACGCTTCCGCGGCGCAGCTGGCGCTTTGGAATCCCTGGAGTCTGCGGAATTACTGGGCAAGCTATTTACCACTCCAAAACACATTAATGATTTTACTGCCGACGAGCTGCGTTAGCCAGCGGGGCGGGGTCAGTATTGGGCAGTACATTCGGTATTGAGCAGTATTGAGCAGTATTGATCAGTATTAGCGGTACATTCGGTATTAGCAGTAGATTCAGTATTAGCAGTATTGATCAGTATTAGCAGTACATTCAGTATTGGGCGGTACATTCAGTATTAGGAGTTGATTCAGTAATTGCAGTAAATTCAGTATTGATCAGTACAGGCAACGGCTGCGAGGAGTTAGAAGGTTTTTCACTGAATAATGAGTAATCGTACGAGAACGCAGAAGCTAGGAGTTAGAAGTTAGAAGGCTTTGAAGCGCTTCGCTGCTATTTTGCTTGATGCGAAATACTAAATGCTAAATGCGAGATTCCATGTGAGTTACTGTCAAATGTTGTGGACGGGAGATTTTCAGGCGGCTGATTTCTTGATCCCGTCTTCGTAAATAATCCCGACGATAATATCCTTAATCTGTTCGGCTCCATTGAGTCGCTGGAAGTTTC